>JANMHV010000391.1:0-5944 GCA_031375445.1 Burkholderiales bacterium
ATGGTGTTTTCCGACGCTGGGGCGTTGCTCCCGCTATGCCTTCTTGGGTGCCGCGGCGGCCTTGCCGAAGTAGTGGTTGTAGGCCATGCGGCGCGGCACGTTGGTGTCCAGGTCCCACTTCACGGCGCGCTCGGCGAACGCGCGCTGCGAGGCTTCGATTTCCTTGAAGAGCGCATTGCCCTCGCCCTTCTTGGCGGCGGCGGTGTCGTAGCCGGTGAGCTGGTTCTGCAGCACGCTGTCGGGCGTCTTGTAGAACTTGATGCCGCCTTTCTGCATCTCGAGGTAATCCTTCGAGTAGCGATCGACCGCCTTCCAAGACATGTCGGCCGAGGCGGCTTCCACGGCGTTGTCGATGATGGCGCGCACCTTGGCCGGCAGCGCGTCGTACTTGGCCTTGTTGAACATGATCTCGAACTGCTCGGCATTTTGGTGGTAGCTCTGCAGCATGCAGGTCTTAGAGACGTCCGGGAAGCCGAGCAGGCGGTCCGAGGAGGCGTTGTTGAACTCGGCTCCATCCAGCAGGCCGCGATCCATCGCCGGCACGATCTCGCCGCCGGGCAGTGCGTTCACCGCCGCGCCGAGCGCGGTGAACACGTCGATCGAGATGCCCACGGTGCGGAACTTCATGCCCTTGAAATCATCGGTCTTCGTGATCGGTTTCTTGAACCATCCGAGGGGCTGCGTCGGCATCGGCCCGTACGGGTACGAAACCACGTTGGCGCCGATGGAGGCATAGAGCTTGTTCAGCAAGTCCTTGCCGCCGCCGTACTTGTGCCAGGAAAGCAGCATGTTGGCATCCATGCCGAACGCTGGGCCCGAGCCCCACAGCGCGAGCGCGTTTTGCTTGCCGTAGTGATAAACCAGCACGCCGTGGCCGCCGTCGAGCGTGCCCTTGGACACCGCCTCGAGCAGGCCGAAGGCGGGAACCACGGCACCGGCCGGGAGCACCTCGATCTTGAGGTCGCCGCCGGTCATGTCGTTGACCTTCTTGGCGAAGTCGTTGGCGTACTCGTGGAAGATGTCTTTCGCGGGCCAGGTGGACTGCCAGCGCATCGAGGTCGGGCCGGTGGCGGCCTGTCCCTTCGCGATCATCGGGAAGGCCAGCGCGGCGCCAGCGCCCCCGGCCAGGAATTTGCGTCGTTTCGTGCTCGGCGCCGCGGGGGCGACGGTGGACTTCTCGTCTTTCATAACTCCTCCAGGGGGTTGGTGTCGTGCGCCGTTTCAGCGCTTCTTGGATGCGGCCGATAAGCCCGCGATTCGACAGGCGAATCGTAGTCTCGGGTAGGGTCAAAGGCAATAGACGATGGTCAAGCCTTGGTGGGCCACTTCCTTACTGGATGTATCAACGCACGGCCGGCGGCGTCGAATGCTGCACTGCCGCAGGAATCGTCGCCGCGCCGCGCTCGCGCTTGGCCTGGGGATGGAAGCCGAGGACCGCGAGGAGCACGAAAAAACCGATCACGTAGCCCACCGCCACGTGCCAGCCATGGCGCACCCAGCTGCCCACGCTGCGCGCTTCCGGGAAGGTATTGGAGATCGCAACACCCGCCGAGGAGCCGAACCAGATCATCGAGCCGCCGAACCCGACCGCGAAGGCGAGCATTCCCCAGTCGTAGCCGCCCTGCTTCAAGGCGAGCGCCGTGAGCGGGATGTTGTCGAACACCGAGGAGAGGAATCCCAGGCCGAAAGTCGTTTGCCAGGACGCGGGCGGCAGGGTCTCCACCGGCATGACACTCGCGGCCGTCACCAGCGCCAGGAGGAACACCGTGCCCTTGAAGGCTCCCGGCAGCAGCTTCCAGTCGGGCTGCCGCAGCGGCGCGGTTGCGAGCAGTGCGATCCAGACAGCGACGCCGATCACCGGGAAGTGATCCAGCACCTGGGGAAAGCTCAGGTTGGCGGTGACGTTGGCGGCGATCGCCGCGGCGAGGATGAAGGCGACGATGCCTACTCGCACCCAGTCGACCCGGGTGCCCGGGGGCATGTCCTTCATGATCGGCGCGAAGGCGTGCTGCTGCTTCGCCGCGAAATAGGCGAAGAAAAGCGTCGCGGCCACCGCGGCGATGTACGCATCGAGGACATGGAGGGGATTCACGCCGTCGATCCACATCATCGTCGTCGTCGTGTCGCCCACCACGCTGCCGGAGCCGCCGGCGTTGGATGCGGCGACGATCGCGACAAGGTAGCCGATGTGCACCTTGCCGCGGAACACCGCCCTCGCCATGGTGCCGCCGATGATCGCCGCGGCGATGTTGTCCAGGAATGCCGAGAGCACGAACACCAGCCAGAGCAGCATGAATCCGCCCTTCCAGTCGTCCGGAAGGATGCGCGGCAGCTCGAGCGGCAGCCGGCTCTCCTCGAACTGGTTGGACAGCAACGCGAAGCCGAGGAGGAGGAGCAGCAGGTTGGCGAGGATCACCCACTCGTGGGCGAAGTGCGCCCCGAGGCCGGCCAGCCCCGCCCCGGTCTTGAAGCCCGTGAAGAGAAGCTTGTAGAGCAGGATCACCGCGAGGCCGCTGAGGGCCACTTCAAGCGTGCGCTTGTGGAACAGCGCCACCCCCAGCAGGGTGAGCGCGAACAGGATGAAGTCGACCGGAACCGGGCCCAGCATGACGGGTTGCATTCCGGGATTGTAGCTAGGGCAGCAGGATGACGTGGGCCCGATAGGGGCCGTGGGCTCCGATGACGAGGGTCTGCTCGATGTCCGCGGTGCGCGAGGCGCCGGAGACGAACCACGTGGCCCTCGGCAGCTCGCCGCGCTCGGCTCGAAGCAGGGCGAACGCATCTTCCATCGTGTCGACGAGGCGCTGCCGCGAGGCCACGGCGATGTGGGTCTCTGGCAGCAGCGCGGTGGACTTCGGGGTCTCCGGGCTCGAGAGCAGCAGCAGCGTGCCGGTTTCGGCCACGGCGCAGAAGCTTCCCGTGAGCCCGGTGCCGTCGTCGCCGCGCGCGGGCCGGTCGTCCACCGTGATGCCATGGGCGTGCCAGTCGAGACCCGCGAACTCGTGCCAGGCCACGAGCCTGCGTCCGAGGCCGTTGGCTTCGAGGTAGCGCGCCACCGCGCCGGGCACGACGGCGAGCGACTCCGCCTCGAAATGCGTCGTGCCTACGCGGTCGCACTCGCGCTTGAACTGCGCCAGCGGGTCCGCGGTGCGTGCGATGCCCGGTTGCGGGCCGCGCTCCCGCCGCGCGATGTCCGCGCGCACCGCCGCGAGCTCCGCCTCGGTGGGTTCGCTGCCCGCGCGACCCTGGGCGGCGCGGATGCGGGACAGGATCTTCTCGCGGGCGCTCACGGCTGACCCTCCCCCTGCCCCCTCCCAAGGGAGGGGGAAATGGCCGCTCCCCCGCCCTTGGCGGATGGCCGGCTCCGATACAGCTCCCGGAACGTCTTCCCTTCAGGCGCCGGCATGTCCCGGCCCCGCGTCCAGCCGTCGGCGCCCGGCATCCAGTGAATCACCCGGTCCTTGCCTCCCATCCACGCCGCGACGCGCGAACCGACGGCGGCGAGCGCCGCGTAGAGCTTCGGCCGCTGCACCGCGAACGACCAGGCGCGGATCGCCATGCGCTCGCCCCAGGGGCGCAGCGCGTTGTCGAACTGCCGCTCGCGCAGCTTCCTCATCAGGTCCGGCAG
The DNA here is from genome assembly GCA_031375445.1 of Burkholderiales bacterium. Classification (GTDB taxonomy): domain Bacteria; phylum Pseudomonadota; class Gammaproteobacteria; order Burkholderiales; family Usitatibacteraceae; genus Usitatibacter. Next base: position 3,629 of record JANMHV010000391.1, read on the forward strand.
CGGAATCTTCACCGGGCACACCACCTGGCACTCGCCGCAGAAGGTGGACGCATTGGGCAGGTCGCCCGCGTTCTCGATGCCGACGTAGACGGGTGTCAGTACCGAGCCCATCGGGCCCGGGTAGACCCAGCCGTAGGCGTGGCCGCCGATGTTCTGGTAGACCGGGCAGTGGTTCATGCAGGCGCCGCAGCGGATGCAGCGCAGCATCTCCTGCATGTCGCTCCCGACGAAGCGCGTGCGCCCCGCGTCGACCAGCACGATGTGCATCTGCTCGGGACCGTCGCTGTCGCCGGGCCCCTTCACGCCCGTCGTCAGCGTGAGGTAGTTGGCGATGGTCTGCCCGATGGCCGAGCGCGGCAGCAGGCGGATCAGCGTCGCGAAGTCCTCGAGGGTCGGGATCACCTTCTCGATGCCGGTGATCACGCAGTGGATCTTCGGCACCGTGGTCACCATGTCGGCGTTGCCCTCGTTGGTGACGGTGAGCGTGGTGCCGGTTTCGGCGATGACGAAGTTGGCGCCGGAGATCCCCATGTCGGCGGTGAGGAAATGGTCGCGGAGTGCCAGGCGCGCCTCGAGGGTGAGCTCCGGGATCTCCACCGTGCGGCTGCGGCCGTGCGCCACGGTGAATAGGTCGGCCACCTCCTCCTTCGACTTGTGCACCGCCGGGGCCACGATGTGCGAGGGCGGCTCGTTGGCGAGCTGCAGGATGTATTCGCCCAGGTCGGTCTCGATGATGCGGATGCCGGCCGCCTCCATGCGCTCGTTGAGGTTCACCTCTTCCGAGACCATCGACTTCGACTTGGTGACTTTCTTCACCCCGTTGGCGCGCGCGATCTCCACCAGGATGTCGCACGCCGCCTCGGCGGTCTCGGCCCAGTGCACCTGCGCGCCGCGGCGCGTGGCGTTGCGCTCGAATTCCACCAGGTAGGCGTCGAGGTTGGCGAGAGTGCGGTCGCGCAACGCCGCCGCGTGGGTGCGGATGTCCTCCCAGTTGTCGATCTCGACGATGGCCTTCGCGCGGAGGTCGACGAACTTGCCCTTGGCGTGCTTCATATTCCGCTGCAGCACCGGGTCGTCGAGCTTCATCGACGAGGTGCGCTTGAAGAACATCGATTGGACTTGCATGGTTTCTAGGCCTCGCCCGCGATGATCTCGGCGAAATGCATGACGCGCGTCTCGGTGTCGCCCTCGCGCCGCAGCCGCCCCTCGATGTTCATGAGGCACCCCAGGTCGCCCCCGGCGACGACCCTGGCGCCCGAAGCGTGGATGTTCACGCACTTGTTCTCGGCCATGCGGGTGGAGATGTCGCCCAGCTTCACCGAGAAGGTGCCGCCGAAGCCGCAGCATTTCTCGCACTCCGCCATCTCGGTCACGGTGGCGCCGGCCTGGCGCAGCAGCGCGCGCGGACCCTGCTTGACCCCCAGCTCGCGCAATCCCGAGCAGCTGTCGTGGTAGGTCACGGCACCCTCGAAGCGGCCCGGCACCTGGCGGACCTTGAGCACGTCGACCAGGAACTCCGAGAGCTCGTACCACTTCGCGGCGAGCTTCGCGAACTCGGCTTCCTCGGGCGCGCCGCGGAAAAGATCCCCGGCGTAATGGCGCTTCACCTGCCCCGAACACGAGCCCGAAGGCGCGACCACGTAATCGCAATCGCGGAATTCGGCGAGCACCTTGAGCGCCAGCGACTTGGCGATCTCACGCGCCCCCGAGTTGTACCCGGGCTGCCCGCAGCAGGTCTGGGCTTCGGGCACCACCACCTCGCAACCCGCAGACTCGAGCAAGCGCAACGTGGCGAAACCCACGCGCGGGCGCACCAGGTCCACGAGGCAGGTGACGAACAATCCGACTTTCATGGGGCGATTATGCTGGACGCGGGGATTTGAAACACTAGAGCTTTGTAGGTGCCCATCCGACAAGCGAATAGGTGCAACGCGCGGGTCGCGCAGCGTGTCGAAGGGGGGTCAATTGCGGCCAATCCGGCCCGGGAGTCTCGAATGAGCTCGACCTTAGGCGTGATCGTGGTGCTGGCCGTGGTGGCAGCTTTGGGCTATCTGCTGGTGATGCGGGTGTTCTTCAACGAGAGCAAGGCTCTCGACCGCAACATCGACCTGGGCAAGATGAAGGAATGGAAGGACGAGGACTGAGCCGACCCTCACCCCGGCCCTCTCCCAAGGCAGAGGGAGGAACGCTCAGCCGCCGCGCAGGCCCGCCAGCTTGCTCGGGTTCTTCTCGAGCCACTTTGGGATGCGGTTGGCGTCGCCCACGCGCGTGAGGCGCCCCCACGAGTCGAGCAGCACGATCACGATCGGCTGGTTG
>JANMHV010000406.1:0-10650 GCA_031375445.1 Burkholderiales bacterium
GGGTATCGCTAGCCGACGCGTTGCCCCGCGCGCCAGACGCCGCGCACGACGGGATGCCCCGCGACGATCCGCACCTGGACCAGGTCGGCGCGCATTCCTTCGGTGAGCTCTCCGCGGTCCATCAGGCCAACCGAACGAGCGGGGTTGACCGTGACGGTGGCCACCGCTCCCGGCAACGTCCATCCCGGCTGCTCGGCGAGCCGGAGGGATGCGAGGAGCAGGCTACCCGGCACGTAATCGGAGGACAGCACGTCGAGCAGGTCCTCGCGGGCGAGATCGAGGGCGGCCACGTTGCCGGAGTGTGATCCGCCGCGCACCACGTTGGGGGCACCCATCACAATGGCGAGCGCCCGTTCGCGCGCCGCGCGCGCGGCCGCCGGGGTGGTGGGGAACTCGCAGATCACCGCGCCCGCGGCATGCGCCTCGTCCACGTGTTCGACGCGGGTGTCGTCGTGGCTCGCCACCGGCAGGCCGCGGTCGGCGGCGAAGGCGACGAACTCCCGCCGGTGGGGCAGGGCGTAGCGGTCCTGCTGGACCCGGGCCTCGCGTACCTGGTGGTCGAAGCGCTCGTTGGACCAGCCCTTGCGCCCGCAGTAGTAGGTCCTCGCCTGGTCGAGGTTCTCCCATTGCCGCTGGCCGGGAGTGTGGTCCATGAGGGAGATGAGACCCAGCAGCGGCTCGTTGCGGAACGGATGGAAGCGCTCGAGGGCGTTGGGCGCGGGAAGCTCGGCGCGCACGTGCACGTGGTGGTCGGCGCGCAGCGACCCCGAGCGCCTCGCGGAGTGGATCGCGGCCAGCACCGGCTCGAGGTTCTGGGAGCGCATCGCATCCGGATCGGTGTCTCCCACCGCGAGCGCGTCGAACACGGTGGTGATGCCCGCAGCGGCGACTTCCGCGTCATGCCCCAGCAGCGCGGGCATCTCCGGCCAGCGCACCCCGGGCCGCGGCATCAGATGCCGCTCGAAGTTGTCGGTGTGGATTTCCACCAGGCCCGGCATGAGGAAATCGCCCTCCAGGTCCTGGGCGCATGCCGCCGAAGTGGAGCCGGCGTCGACCGCCGTGATCCGCCCGTCGTCGTAGGCGAGGCTGCCGCGCCAGACGCCCCCCGGGGTCACCAGCATCGCGCCGGAGAGCACGCCCTTCATTGGGGTTCACCCAGCCCCACCGTGCGCGTGGCGACCGATTCACGCACGCGCGTGTCGTGGAAAATGCCCACGACGGCCACCCCGGCCGCGCACGCCTCGCGGATCATCGCGACCACGGTCTCCCGGTTGGCGGGGTCGAGGGAAGCGGTGGGCTCGTCCAGCAACAGCAAGGGGCGGCGACGTGCCAGGCCGCGCGCGATGTTCACGCGCTGCTGCTCGCCGCCGGAGAAAGTCGCCGGCGGCACGCTCCAGAGCCGCATCGGCACTCGCAGCCGCAGCAGCAGCTGCTCGGCCCCGTAGCGTGCCTCGGCGAGCGCCTGCGCCGAGTAGCCGAGGCTCTCCAGCAGCGGCTCGGCGACGACATCGAGCGTGGGCACGCGCGGTATCGCGCGCAGGAACTGGCTCACGTAGCCCACGACCTCGCGGCGCAGGCGCAGCAGCTCGCGCGGCGGGGCGGTGGCCACGTCGACCGCAGCCTCGCCCGCGGCGACCAGGACTCGCCCCTCGGTCACGCGGTAGGTTCCGTAGACACATTTCAGCAGCGTCGACTTGCCTGCTCCCGAGGGCCCGTCGAGGGCCACGCATTCGCCCGCCGCCACGTCGAGGTTCACCTGCGAGAGCACCGGCAGGCGGATCGATGCCTGGTTGTGGAGCACGAAGGTCTTGGCCAGGCCCCGGATCTCGAGACGGTTCACGCCGGCAGCACCGAGGAGACGAGGAGCTGGGAGTAGGGATGCTGCGGGTCGTCGAGGACCTGGTCGGTGAGACCCGACTCGACGATGCGCCCGTCCTTCATTACCAGCATGCGGTGGGCGAGGAGGCGCGCCACCCCCAGGTCGTGCGTCACGATCACCGCCGCGAGTCCCAGGCCGCGGGTGAGGCCGCGCATCAGGTCGAGGAGGCGCGCCTGCACCGAGACGTCGAGGCCGGAGGTGGGCTCATCCATGAATACCAGCCGCGGCCGGGTCACGAGGTTGCGCGCGATCTGCAGGCGCTGGCGCATGCCCCCGGAGAACGTCGATGGCAGGTCGTCGATGCGCGCGGGGTCCACTTCGACCTTTTCGAGCCAGCAGGAGGCGGTGTCGCGGATGCGGCCGTAGTGGCGCTCGCCCAGCGCCATCAGGCGCTCTCCCACGTTGGCGCCGGCGGAGACTCCCATGCGCAGCCCCTGGGCCGGGTCCTGGTGCACGAAGCCCCAGTCGGTGCGGGCGAGCATGCGGCGTGCGGCTTCGCTCATGGCGTGGATGTCCACGACGCCTTCGTGGCGCGACAGGAACAACACGCGCCCCGCCTCGGGGCGCCTCAAGCCGCACAGGCACTCGAGCAGCGTGCTCTTGCCGGATCCCGATTCGCCGACGATCGCGACCACCTCGCCGGGCCAGACCTCGAGGTCCACGCCGTCGACGGCGCGCCGTGCGCCGTAGCTCTTGGTGAGGCCGCGGACCTCGAGGAGTGCGGCGCTCACGCGGCCTCACCCGAGGCAATGCCGCTGTCGCGCCGGCCGCGGCAGAAATCGGTGTCCGAGCACACGAAGCGGCGCGTGCCGGCATCGTCCACCACCAGCTCGTCGAGGAAACTCGCACGCGAGCCACAGACGGCGCAGGCGCCTTCCCAGCGCTGCGGCTCGAAGGGATGGTCCTCGAAGTCGAGGGGCTCCACGCGGGTGAAGGGCGGCACGGCGTAGAGGCGCTTCTCGCGCCCCGCGCCGAAGAGCTGCAGCGCCGGGCTGCGATGCATCTTCGGGTTGTCGAACTTCGGGATCGGAGAAGAGGCCATGAGGTAGCGCCCATCCACCATCACCGGGTAGTCGTAGGTCGTCGCGATGCGGCCATGGCGCGCGATGTCCTCGTACAGCTTCACGTGCATGAGCCCGTACTCCGAGAGCGCGTGCATGCGCCGGGTTTCGGCTTCGCGCGGCTCGAGTTTGGCCAGCGGCTCGGGCAACGGCACCTGGTAGACCAGGATCTGGTGCGCGGCGAGCGGCGTCTCGGGAATCCGGTGGCGCGTCTGGATGATGGTGGCCTGGGTGGTGCGTTCGGTCGTGGCCACGCCCGTTACCTTGCGGAAGAAGCGCCGGATGTTGACGGCATTCACGGTGTCGTCGGCACCCTGGTCGATCACCTTCAACACGTCGTGCCTGCCGATGATCGAGGCGGTGACCTGGATGCCGCCGGTGCCCCAGCCGTAGGGCAGCGGCATCTCACGCGAGCCGAATGGCACCTGGCAGCCCGGGATCGCCACCGCCTTCAGCAGGGCGCGCCGCACCATGCGTTTGGTGCGCTCGTCGAGGTAACCGAAGTTGTATCCGTTCACTCGACGGGCTCCCCGGACGCCGCGCGCATGCGCCGCACCAGCTCGAGCTCCGCCTGGAAGTCGACGTAATGCGGCAGCTTCAGGTGCTGCACGAAGCCCGAAGCCTCGAGGCTGTCGGCGTGGGAGAGCACGAACTCCTGCTGCTGCGCGGGCGCCTCGGCCGCCTCGCCGAGCTCCGTGGCCCGAAGGGCCCGGTCCACCAGCGCCATCGCCATGGCCTTCCTCTCCGCGTTGCCGAAGGCAAGCCCGTAGCCGCGCGTGAACTGGGGGGGTTCGGCCGCCGAGCCCTTGAACTGGTTGACCATCTGGCACTCGGTCAACTCGATCTCGCCGATGCAGACCGCGACCCCGAGCTCCTCGGGCACGATCTCCACGGCGGCGTATCCGCGGCGGATCTCGGCCGCGAAGGGATGGGAGTGCGCATATCCGCGTTGCGTCGAGTAGGCCATGGCGAGCAGGAAACCTTCATCGCCGCGCGCGAGGCCCTGCAGGCGCGCTGCTCGCGGCGCCGGATACTCCAGCGGCTCCCGCGTGAGATCGGGGGGCGCAGGATCGTCGGGCTCGGGCCTGGCGGCCTCGATCAGGCCCTCGGCGGCAAGGAGCCAGGTGACATCGGTGGCGGTGTCGGGCGCGGCGCTGTCCTCGGCGAGCGCCGCCGGCGCGCTCCCGGTTGCGGCGAGGGAGAAGTCCAGCAGGCGATGGGTGTAGTCGGGCGTGGCGCCGAGCACCTGGCCCCCGGGCAGGTCCTTGAAGGTGGCCGAGACGCGCCGCGCGAGCCGCATGGACGCGGTGTCGAGGGGGCGGGTGTGGCCGAAGCGCGGCAGCGTCGCGCGGAACGCGCGCAGCAGGAAGATCGCCTCTACCGCGTCGCCACACGCCTGCTTCAGGGCGAGCGCCGCGAGGTCCGGGTCGTGGACCGATCCCTCGGCCATCACGCGCGCCACGGCGAGCCCCAGCTGCTCGCGGATCTGGTCCACGCCGAGCTCCGGAATGCCCGGGTCGCCGCGCCTCGTGACCGCGAGCAACGCCTCGGCGTTTTCGATCGCGCGCTCGCCTCCCTTCACGGCAACGTACACGTCAGCTTTCCGTGAGGTGGCAGGTGCGCGGAAGGCCCGCCAGGGTGGCACCGCTCGCGAGCAGCACATCCACGCCGCGGGGGAAGCGGCGCCGCTGCGCCTGCCACTGCGCCACGAACGGTGCCGCGATCGCGGCGGCCATCACCGACTCGGTCTCGATGCCGGGTCCGCGCAGGCGCCAGCCGCGGCCGTCGAGCGCGGCCACCTCCACCATCACCGTGGCCGAGCGCTCGGGATGCTCGTCGCGGCCGGCGTCGAAACGCTCGAGGTCGGGGAGTTGCGCCGGGTCGGTCACGAGCGCGAAATCACATTGGGCCGGATCGGCGGCGAGCGTGCAGCCCGTATGGAAACGCAGGTACGTGGCGATCGCCTCGCGTGACGGGCTGGGGGCGATCCAGAGCCGGGTATCGGCGTCGAGGAGCGCCAGCAATGCGCTCCCGGCCGCGATGCCGAGCCCGGGGGGCAGCGAGGGCGTGACATCGACCGGCACTTGCGTGCCGGGGCGGGAGAGCGCGTGCAGGGCGGCGCGGAAGGCGCGCTGGGCATCGTGGACCGGGTCGGCGAAGCCCGGCCGCAGCGTATCGGAGGCGAGGTCCATCAGGCGCTTTCCCGGGCGAGCGTGAAGAACTCGACCCGCGTGGCGGCGGCGCGGCGGCGTTCCCCTTCCTCACGCGCGGCGCGGGCGCGCTCGAGCGCGGGCAGCAACTCGCGCGCGATCCCGGTGCGCTCGCCTGGCAACTGCATCAGCGCGTCGGCGATGGCGGCGAGCTGCGCGTGGCGAGTGTCGCGCCCTTTCACGTAGCCGATCCCGATCGCGTCGGGATCGACGCGCAGCACGCAACGCGTGACCGTCGCCTCTCCCAGGTTGAACTGCGCGCCGGTGCCTCCCGCGCGGCCGCGCACCATCACGAGGCCCACCTCGGGTTGGCGCAGCCAGCGAAAGGATGGGAGGCCGCGCGGGGCGAACCACGCCTCGAGCTCCGCGGGCGTGGCGCGCGCGAAGGCCGAGATCCAGCGGGGACGGTCGAAGAGCGGGGAGATATCGGTCATCAGGTTGCAATGCATCGCCGCGACACTGCGCTTTCGCACCGTCGCATCGTCGAACCCTAGACTCGCGCGGTGAACATTTCGTGACAGGAGCCATGACCGCGCGCTACGCCATCTTCATATGTCCCGATCCCGCTTCGCAGGCCGGACAGGCGGCCGCCGAGTGGCTCGGCCGTTGCGCGGTGGCGGGTCAACGCTCCCAGCGGCAGATTCCCGGCGTGGCGCCGTCGCTGCTGCGCACCGTGACGCAGGCGCCGCGGCGCTACGGGTTCCACGCGACCCTGAAGGCGCCGTTCCGGCTCGCGAGAGGGATGACCCGCGCCCGGCTCGAGCGCGCGGTGGGCGAGCGGGCCGGCCAGCTCGAGGCCTGCGTGGCACCGCGGCTCACCGTCGAGGTGATGGATGGATTCCTCGCGCTGGTGCCGCAGTCGCGTGATGCGCGGGTGGGTGCGCTCGCCGCGCGATGCGTGATGGAGCTCGACGGTTTCCGCGCCGCGATGGACGATGCCGATCGCGAGCGGCGGGATCCCGCGCGCCTCACGGGCCGCGAGCGGATGCTGCTCGAGCGCTGGGGCTACCCGTTCGTGATGGAAGCGTTCCGCTTCCACTACAGCCTGACCGGGACGCTCACGCCGTTCGAGGAGGGGGTCGTCGAGCGCGTGCGGGAGCACGCAGGCGTTCACTTCGCGCCCCACCTCGCCGCGTTGCGCCGCATCGATTCGCTGGCGCTGTTCGAGGAGCGCCACCCGGCGCACGACCTGCGGCTGGTCGAACGGGTCCGCCTGCGCCCGCCCGCGGCGACCACGGCCCCCGGCGAGTTGCGCTGCGATGAACGCGGGCGCGCACGTTCGCGAAACTGACACACGGGCGCGGTAGCTTCGCGCCCATGTTCCGACTCGAAGACCTGCTCGAAGCGAAGTTTCCGGCGCTCTCCACCCAGCCGGAGATCATCACGCGGCCGATGCTCGCCATGCTGAAGAAGCTGATGCGCGAGGATGATGCCCGGACATTCCTCGCCGCGTGCGAGGGGCTCGAGGGCTTCGCCTTCATCGACAAGATGCTCGAGCACTTCCAGTTCAGCTACAGCGCCATCGACCGGGAGGTGGACAACATCCCCGCCGAGGGCCGGGTGGTGATCGTGTCCAACCATCCGCTGGGCCTCCTCGACGGCGTGGCGCTCTTGAAGCTGGTGAGCCGGGTGCGCCGCGACGTGCGCATCGTCGCCAACGACGTGCTGATGCAGTTCAAGCCGCTGCGCAGCCTTCTGCTGCCGGTGGTGAACCTGGGCGACGGCAACAACCGCGACAACGTGAAGGCGATCCACGCGGCACTCGCCAACGACGAGGCGGTGATCATATTTCCCAGCGGGGAAGTGTCGCGCGCCGGATTGACCGGCATCCGCGACGCCCGCTGGCAAAGCGGGTTCCTGCGCTTCGCCGAGGCGGCCCGCGCGCCGGTGCTGCCGATGCACGTGGCGGGGCGCAACTCGGCGCTGTTCTACGGCGTCTCGACCCTGTTCCGCCCGCTATCGACGCTCATGCTGCTGCGCGAACCCCACGGGCAGCGCGGCATCGACCTGCCGATCCGGGTGGGCGAGCTGATCGCGTGGAAGGAGATCGCGTCCCTCGACGTGCCCCGCCACGAGAAGATCGCGCGCCTCACCCGCGAGGTTTATGGCGTGCCGCGCAACAAGGGCATGGGTTTCCGCACGTTGAAGCCGATCGCGCATCCGGAGGATCGCCTGGCGCTGCGCCGCGAGCTGAAGGATGCCCAGGTGCTGGGCAGCACCACCGACGGCAAGCGCATCCTGATGTTCGATGCGCCCGCCGATTCGGCCGTGCTGCGCGAGCTGGGCCGGCTGCGCGAGATCGCGTTTCGCCAGGTGGGTGAAGGCACCGGCAAGCGCCGTGACATCGACGCCTTCGACGCGTATTACCGCCACGTGCTGGTGTGGGACGAGGCCGACCTGCAGATCGTGGGCGCCTATCGCATCGGCGAGGTGCGACCGATCATGGAGGATCGCGGACCCGAGGGGCTCTACACCCACGGGCTCTTCGCCTTCGAGGAAGGACTGCGTGCCCACTACCTCGCCCAGTCCCTCGAGCTCGGCCGCAGCTTCGTGCAGCCGCGCTACCAGGGCCTGCGTGCGCTCGATTATTTGTGGTGCGGCATCGGCGCCTACCTCGCCACCCGGCCCGACATCCGTTACCTGTTCGGGCCGGTGAGCCTCTCGGCTGCCTATCCGGAGGCGGCCCGGCAGCTTCTGGTGTTCTTTTATCGGCGCTACTTCGGCATTCCCGAGCGCCTCGCGGTGGCGCGCAATCCCTACGACATCCCCGAGGCGGCCGAGGCCGCCATGGCGCGTCGCATCTCGGGCACCGATTACGCGGTTGATTTCCGGGCGCTCAAGCAGGAGCTGGCGGCCATGGGCTGCAGCGTTCCGGTGCTCTACAAACAATATGCGGAGCTCTGCGACGTCGGCGGCACCCGCTTCCTCGCCTTCAACGTCGATCCCGCGTTCGGCGACTGCGTCGATGGCCTGGTGCTGGTGGACCTGCTGCGGCTCAAGCCCGGGAAACGCGAGCGCTACCTCGGCTCCCGCCTCCTCGAAGACAGCCCGCTCCTCAAGTCGGCCTGACCCAGTCGCTTACCTGCCCCGCCACCCACGGGCCGTCGTCGAGCGTGAGGTCGTGGCCGGCGTGCGGGTGGATGGCGAGCCGTGCGTTCCAGGCCCGGGCGATCGCCTGCGAGCATCGCGGGTCCACCAGCGCGTCGCCGGCGCCCGCCAGCACCAGCAGGGGAGATTCCGGTCCCACCCGCGGCGCGCGAAACGAGGCTGCGGCCCAAAGTTGCCGCGCGACATTGGCGCGCGTGGGCGGGCGATCGGCGGCATAGCGCGCCCACGCATCCACCACTTCCGGATGCTCCTCGGGGCTGGTGCTGGTGAGCCGCAGGATGCGCTCCTCGCGGGCTCGCGGGTCGGCCTCCAGCATCGCGCGCGCGAGCGCCCCGTAAGAGCGCGGTCGAAGCCGATGGTGGAGCGGGCTGAACGGTCGCAGGCTTGCGTTGACCATCACCACACCGGCAACCGTGCGCGGGTGTGCCAGCGACCAGGCGGCGCAGACCATCGCTCCGAGGGATAGTCCCAACAGGTACACCGGGCCGGAGCCGCCGGCGCGGGCCTGGCAGTGCTGCGCCAGCGCCGCGATGCTCGCGGGCGATCTGCCAGCGTGCAGCTCTCCGGCACCGGGAAGGTCGAGCGCCCGTACCCGGTCGCCGGGAAAGGCGGCGGCGAACTGCTCCACGAATGCTCCCCAGTGCCGCGCCTCGCGTGACCAGCCGCGCACCAGGACCCAGTAGCGGCTCACGGAGCGCGGTACCACGCGTCGGTCGCCGCGGTCGCGTGGCGGGCGCGCTCGTCGTCGACCGGCACCCACTCCCGCCATGTGTGCGCCGCGCGGCAGAGGAAGCCCATCCACAGCAAGTGGTTGCGGCGCACCCGCGAGCGGCGATCGGCGGGCATCGGGTTGAAGATGCCGAGGCGCGAGAGGAGCTGCCGCGGACTCTTCCGGATCCAGCGCCACGATCCCATTTCCAGCGTGAGCGGCAGGAAGAGGCGTCCGCCACCGGCAGGGTCCAGCGACAGGTAATCCCACAGGTCGCCGTGCGTGAGGTATTGGTGGGACTGCGGCTCGAACACATAGGGGTGATGCGGGTAGGTCGCGTCGAAGAGATGCTTCAGCGCGTGAACTTCCGGCGCACGCTCGAAGGGCGCGCGCGTATGGGCGTGGGGAAACCAGATGCGGTCACGCATCCCGAAGCCGGAGTGGCAGTCGAGCGCGAGGGAGAAGGGCCGGGGCAGGAGCTCGGATCGCACGAGGTCGCACAGCGCCCGGCTTTCGGCCTGCATGGCCTCCCCGGCCGCCCCGCGGTACCAGGGCACGCGCGGCCCCAGACGATGGCCGCCGAGCATGAACGCCACGCGCTCGCGCGATTCGAGCGGCGCGTTGCGCATCAGGTCCACGCCATTGCCGTTGGCGCGGGTACGGCGGCTCATGCCGCACGGGTTCACCATCGGCATGAAGACCAGCCGCAGGTGCTCGAGCTGCCGGTGCAGGATTTCGTCCCAGTGCAGGCGTGCGACCAGCGAGCCGAGGAAGGACAGCACGACCTGGCTGCCGATGCGCTCCAGCCCGTGCACGCCGCCGATGAAGGCCACCGCCGGAACCTCGGGAGCGGGGTTCCCGAGCATGACCACCGGCACCGGCAGCAGCGCGCCGTGCGGCCCCGCGACCTCGCAGGCGGTGCTCACCTCCAATCCGGGGGCGCCCGTCTCGAGGATGCGTTCGAGCTCGTCGAGCTCTGGAAGCGCGGTCGGCGACATGCAACGAGGATAGCCGAGCCGGGCACGGGAACGTGACAGCCGCATTGCGGAGAACGACGCGGCGCGGTCATCGAGCCCGGGCATCATGGCTGTGCGCCGTTGGAAACCCCGTTCCCGGCGTTGATTCCTCCTCCGGAAAGTTTCGCCCCGCCCGCGCGGGGCGTTTTTTTGGCGGGGCGTGCGGCATCCTCCCGGAACGACGTTCTGTCATCGTCGTACGTCAACCTTGCGGACATGAATCTTCTCGACCTTCCCCCCCGATACGAGGATCCCATCGAAGCGCTGCTGGGATTCCACCGGCGCATGGAGCGGCAGCTGGCGGCTCTCGGGCGCCTGGCAGCCCTGCTCGGTGCCGCCCCCATCGACGCCGAGGCCATCCAGGCCGCCGATGGCATCGTCGAGTGCCTCGGTCCCGCGGCTCGCCAGCACCATGCCGAGGAGGAGTCGGACGTGCTGCCGCTCATCGAGCGCCGCATCCCCGCCGCGGAGCGCGGAGCCTTCGCCCTGGTGCGCGCGCGGCTGGTGACCGACCACCGCGAAGTCGAGCGCGCATGGCGCGTGGTGGGCAAGCCTTTGCAGGCCATCGCCGAGGGGGTGTCGCGCCCGCTCCCGACCGAGGCGGTCGGCTATTTCCGGGCCGTCTGCACCACCCACATCTCCTACGAGGAAGGCGCGCTGCACCTGC
>JANMHV010000462.1:0-8089 GCA_031375445.1 Burkholderiales bacterium
GCCCGGGCGCAAATGCTGCTGGACCATCGTGCCGGGGATGGCTCCGGCCACGGCGATCGCCACGGCGCCGGTGCCGGTCATTGCATGGTGGAGCTTGCCCATGGAGAGGATGCGGGCGGTCAAGTCGATGTCGGATTCGGCGACCAACTTGCCGCTCGATGCCGTGTATCCCTGGGGACGCGAGACGAACGCGAGCTTGGGCACGTGGAGCCGCTTGGTGGAAGCTTCCTCGACGGTCTTCGAGATGCCCATCGCCACGGCCCCCGCGGCACGCACTGCCTCGCAACGCGCCAGCACGTCGGCATCGGCATTGATCGCCTCCTGCAGCTCGATGCCGCTGAACCCCAGCGACTCCGCGGCCACGAACACCGTGGGATTGCCCGCGGTGATGAGCGTCGCGGGCACCGCGCCCATGCCGGGCACCTGCAGCGCGTCGACGAGATTGCCCGTGGGGAACATGGCGCCGCCCTCCCCGCCTTCCTCGCCCCCGCCCGGGTCCATGAACTCGATGCGGATTTCGGCCGCGGGAAAAGTCACCCCGTCAAGATCGAACTCCCCTTCCTCCAGCACCGCGCCCCCGCGCATCGGCACATGGGAGACGATGCGCTTGCCGATGTTGGCCTGCCAGATGCGCACCGTCGCGAGGCCGTCGGCGGGTGCCGCAACCATGCCGGCAGTGATCGCGTAGGGCCCGACCGCGGAAGTGAGGTTGCCGCAGTTACCGCCCCAATCGACGATCGGCCGGTCGATGGCCACCTGGCCGAAGAGGTAATCCACGTCGAATCCCGGCCGCTTCGAGGGCGCGAGGATCACGACCTTGCTGGTGCTGGAAGTCGCGGCCCCCATCCCGTCGATCTGCTTGCCGTAGGGATCGGGGCTGCCGATGGTGCGCAGCAGGATGCGGTCGCGCTCCACCGGGTCGGCGGGCAGGTCGCAGGCGGCGAAGAAGACGCCCTTGCTGGTGCCGCCGCGCATGTAGACGGCGGGAATGCGAAGCTGCGGCATGCGGAGATCTCGCGGATGCGAAGACCTCCATTCTACCTAGCGAGCGAGGAGCAATCCTCCACTGGCGAGATACACGGTGCCGATCGTGCGGCGAGGGCGAAGATCGCGACGGGCGTCATGGCGTAGCATTGTCGTTGCAGCGCGGCCCCGCCGGCGGACAACTTCCCGGCGATTCCGGACAGCGGCCTTGTCCGGGAACGCGGGAAATCTGTCGCAACGGCGTGCCCGCCCGGCCCTAATCTCACGAACATGGACCACGACGCCCACCCCACCCTCCTCGAAGCCGCCCGTGCCCGCCTCGCCGAGCGCCTCGCCCGGCTGAACGAGGAGATCCGCGCGTACCCGCAGCCCATCGCCCGGTGCGACGCGCAGTTGGGCGGGCTGGTGGACGAGCGCGCCCGGCTGCGCGCGGAGCTCGATGACATCGACACCCGGATTGCAGGTCGCGATCGTCGTCTTTGACGAGGCGCAGATCCTCGACGTGGCGGGCCCGATGGAGGTGCTGCGGGGCGCCAACCTGGCGTTGCGCGGGCGCCACGCCGCCCCCGACCCCAGCTACGAAACCCGCATCGTGGCCCGCGTTCCCCGAGATCCGCGTCGAGCCCGACCAGGTGTTCGTGAGGGACGGCCGCTTCCACTACCACGAGCGCGGCGCCGGGGCGGGCGAGGATTTCTCCCTGCTGTGCGCGGTCTAGCGCGCTACTTCGAGCGCTCCAGCCGGTAGGCCTCGAGCTCCGCGCGCCCCTTGGCGCCCATGGCGTCGAGCGTCTGGTCCCAGGTCTTGCGGTGAGGCGCCAGCGCCGCCGCGATGGACTCGGCGACCACGAGGTTTCGGTACCACTTGGCATTGGCGGGCACCACGGTCCAGGGCGCGTGCGCGGCCGAGGTCTTCGAGATCACGTCCTCGTAGGCCTCGGTGTACTCGTCCCAGTGGTCGCGCTCCATCCAGTCGTTGGGATTGAGCTTCCATGCGGTCTCCGGGGCGTTCTCGCGCTCGAGGAGCCGCTCCTCCTGCTCCTCCTTGGTGATGTGCAGGAAGTACTTGAGGACGATGGTGCCGTGCTCGGCCAGCAGCTGCTCGAAGTCTTTGATGTGATCGAAGCGGGCCCTCCACAGCTTCTTCGGCGCGAGGTCGTGCACCCGCACCACCAGCACGTCCTCGTAGTGCGAGCGATTGAAGATCGCGAACTCGCCCATGCGCGGGGCATGGCGGTGCACGCGCCAGAGGAAGTCGTGCTGGCGTTCCTCCAGGGTCGGGACCCCGAAGGAGGTGACGGCCACCCCACGGGGGTTGAGCGTGCCCACCACGTGCTTGATCGAGCCGTCCTTGCCGGCGCCGTCGCGCCCCTGGAGCACGATCACCACGGAATGGGTCTTGGCGCCGAACATCTTGTCCTGCAGCGAGAAGAGCTCCGCGCCCAGGCCGGCGAAGCGCTTCTGGGCCTTTTCCTTGGTCATGCCCCTGGGAGGCTCAGCCGAGATTTCAGCGAGGCGGACCTTCCGCCCGGGCTTGTCGAAAACGGTATCGGCCATGCGGGGCTCCAATCGGGGAAATGTCTACGCTACCATGGGTCCATTCGCCGCCAGAGCGAAGCCCTTCCAACCCACAAGCAAGAGGAGAACCCGTGAGCCGTTTCGCACGCCGCATCGCCTTCGCACTGCTGGCCGCCGCCTTCGTCGCCGGCCCCGCCTCGGCCGCCTGGCCCGAGCGCCCCATCAAGTGGATCGTCCCCTACCCGCCCGCCGGCACCACCGACGTTCTGGCGCGCATCATGGCCCAGTGGCTCTCCGACAAACTCGGGCAGCAGGTCATCGTCGAGAACAAGCCCGGCGGCGGCAACAACATCGGCGTGGAATTCGTCGTGAACGCGCCCGCCGACGGCTACACCATGCTGCTGGTGAACCCCGCCAACGGCATCAACGCCACGTTGTACAAGAACCTCTCGTACAACTTCATCCGCGACATCACGCCGGTGGCGGGCATCGTGCGCTCCCCCAACGTGATGGAAGTGCCGGCGAACTTCCCGGCGAAGACGGTGCAGGAGTTCATCGACTACTGCAAGGCGAACCCCGGCAAGATCAACATGGCGTCCTCGGGCAGCGGCACCTCGGTGCACCTGTCGGGCGAGCTCTTCAAGTCGATGACCGGCTGCCAGATGCTGCACGTGCCCTACAAGGGCGCGGGCCCGGCGCTCACCGACCTCATGGCGGGCTCGGTCCACGTGCTCTTCGACAACCTGCCGTCATCCATCGGCCACATCAAGGGCGGGCGGCTCCGCGCCCTGGGAGTGACCTCGGCGCAGCGCGACCCGTCGCTCCCCGACGTGCCCACGGTGGGCGACACCGTGCCGGGCTACGAGGCGACGGCGTGGTTCGGGGTGGGCATGCCCAAGGGCGTGCCGCGCGAAGCGGTGGATCGCATCAACGCGGAAGTGAACCGGGCGCTGGCCGATCCGGCGATGCTGAAGAAGTTGGCGGAGCTGGGCGGCAAGCCCATCTCCGGCACGCCGGAGGACTTCGGCCGCGTCATCGCCGCGGAAACGGCGAAATGGGAGAAGGTCGTGAACTCTTCGGGGGCGAAGGTCGAGTGAACTAGATGACCTCCCCCTCCCACGGGAGGGGGAGAACCCCGGGTCAGGCGTTACCGGGCTTCACGTGGTGCATCTTGCCGATGTCCGGCTCCTTGCCCGTGAGCCACCCCTTGGCCAACTCGAACAGGACGACCGGCTGGGGCTTGTCCACCTCGAGGAACACGGCCGAGTGCACTTCCACGCCGATCAGGATGATGCGGGGATCGTCCGGCGTGCCGTGGCGGGGATCGCCCTCGTCGCCGAACCACATCTTCCAGTCCTCGGCGTAGAGCGCCTTGATGGTCTCGCGGTCCTGCGAGGTCTTCGCCAACCCCGATACCGAGACCCACTCGCGCGTGCGGTCCTTGTAGTACGCGAGGTTCACGTGGGGCTCGTCTTCCACCTCGTGGAGCTTGCAGGTGTCCAACGAGGTCACGAACCAGAGGTCGGCGCCCGGCGCGCGCTTCTGGTTGGCCATCGGGCGCGACACCAGGTGCCCGTCGCCGCGGCGCGTGGTCATCATCGCGATCTCGAGGTCCTCGATCATCTCGTACAGCTTCTTCAGCTCGTCATTCATTCCACCTCCGGTCGCAAAGAGGTGTTGGACGAGGCAAGTGGGAAAGCCGTTCAGTGCGCGGCAGTAGGCCGGATGGCCCTGCATCCGGAACTAGAGGATGTGCGTGCCCAGCCACCAGCTCACCGCGGCGATGAAGGCGGCCGCGGGAATGGTGAAGATCCAGGCCCAGACGATGTTGCCCGCGACCCCCCACCGAACCGCCGAGAGCTTGCGCGTCGAGCCCACGCCGACGATGGCCCCGGTGATGGTGTGGGTGGTGGAGACGGGGATGCCGAGGGTGGTGGCGGTGAAGAGCATGATCGCCCCTCCGGTCTCGGCGCAGAAGCCGTGGACGGGCTTGAGCTTGGTGATGCGCTGGCCCATCGTCTTCACGATGCGCCAGCCGCCGAAGAAGGTGCCGAGGCCGATCGCGATGTAGCAGGAGACGATCACCCAGGTGGGCACGCGGTCGTCGGGGCCGATCACGGCGGCCCCGATCAGCAGCATCCAGATGATGCCGATGGTCTTCTGCGCGTCGTTTCCGCCGTGGCCCAGGCTGTACGCCGCGGCCGATACGAGCTGCAGCCGCCGGAACCAGCGGTCGATGCGCGACGGGCTGCTGCGCCGGAAAATCCACGACACGGCCACCAGCAGCAGCCCGCCGAGGATGAAGCCCACCACCGGGGAGACGAAGATGAACAGCACCGTCTTGCCGATACCCGAGCCGATCAGCGTGACGAACCCTCCCTTGGCTAACGCCGCGCCGATGAGGCCGCCGATGAGCGCGTGGGAGGAGGACGAGGGCAGGCCAAAGTACCAGGTGATGGCGTTCCACGAGATCGCGCCCACCAGCGCCCCGAAGATGAGGTAGTGGTCCACGATGGCGGGCTGCACGATGCCTTTGCCGATGGTGGCGGCGACACTCAAATGAAAGACGAAGATGGCGACCACGTTGAAGAACGCGGCGAACGCCACCGCGTGGTGGGGCTTGAGCACCCCCGTGGAAACGACCGTGGCGATGGAGTTGGCCGCGTCGTGCAGCCCGTTCATGAAGTCGAAGGCGAGCGCCAGCGCCACCAGGAACACGAGGACGCCGACGCCCATCTGGCCGCCGGTCATGAGTTCTCGAGCGAGATGCCTTCGGCGAGGTTCGCCACGTCCTCGCAGCGGTCCGTGATGGCTTCCAGCAGCTCGTAGATCGCCTTCATCTTGATCACCTCGCGCACGTCCTGCTCCTCGCGGAAGAGCGAGATGGCGCTGCGCAGCACCCGGTCGGCGTCCGACTCGAGGCGGTCGATCTCCTCGCAGGTCTTCAGCAGCGCCTCGGTGCCGTCGGGGCTGTCGAGGAGCGCCACCACCTCCTTCACGCGCTCGCAGCACTTGACCGCGATGTCCGCCAGGCGCGCCGTCTCCGGCGTGATGCGGCGGATGTCGTAGAGAGAGAGCGACTCGGTGGTGTCCTGGATCAGGTCGCAGATATCGTCCATGGCCGTCACCAGCTGGTGGATCTGGTCACGATCCAGCGGCGTGATGAAAGTCTTGTGCAGGAGGCGAATGGCCTCCGCGGTGATGCGGTCGGCGGCGTGCTCGGCCTCGTCGATGATGCGCGCGTGCTCCTCGCGCTTGTCGTAGTGGTTCATCAGGGCCCGTAGCTCGGTCGCGGCACGCACGATCTGCTCCGCATGGGCGTTGAAGAGGTCGAAGAACCGACCCTCCTTGGGGAGCAGGCGGCCGAACATGGGGGTTCCTGGGAAGGGGTGACGCGAATTGCGGAGTTTACCAAACCGGCTATAATCGCCGCACGTTTCTTGCCTCCGCACCTTCCGACGCCCATGCGACCGACCCTCATTCCCACCTCCATGCCCCGCTCCCGCGGCGGCGTGTCGGCGCGCATCGGAAAAGGCTTCTACAAAGCCTGACCGCGGGCCGATACCCCGCCGGTAACGAGGCGGGAAGGATCGGCAAGCTGATTCCCTGATTCTTTCTCGCCTCGCGCCACGCGACGGCCGCCGTCGCCCATCGAACGCAACGCGACAAGAAGAAGATCATGAATTCACCGCTCAGGTTGCTGCACCCGGCCCGCTGGTTCACGGGGCTCTGGCTCAACTCCGACTTCCGCAAGCTGTGGGGATCGCTCACGATCACCCATTTCGGCGGGCAGATCACGTTCCTGGCGCTGCCGCTCACGGCGGCCCTGGTGCTGAACGCGACGCCCTTCGAGGTCGGCGTGCTCACTGCCCTCGAGGCCCTGCCGTTCCCGCTCTTCGGGCTCTTTGCCGGGGTGATCGTGGACCGGTCGCGGAAGCTTCCCACCATCATCATTTGCGACGTGGGGCGGGGACTCGCACTTTTGGCGATCCCCGTGGCCGCGTGGACGGGGCACCTCAGCATGGGGCTGCTCTATGCCGTGGGCTTCCTCATCGGGACCTTCAGCGTGATCGGCTGGCCCGCCTACCAGGTGTTCATGACCGAGCGCGTGGGACGCGAGCGCCTGGTGGAGGCGAACGCGAAGATCGGCATCGCGGATTCATCGGCGCAGCTGATCGGGCCGGGGCTCGCGGGCGCGCTGATCCAGTGGCTCACCGCGCCGATCGCGATCCTGCTCGACGCGGTCTCGTTCTTCTTCTCGGCGTGGATGCTGCGCGGCATCCCGCCGGCTGCGACCGACAAGCCCAAGACCGAGGCGCGCTCGGTGAAGGAGGAGATCCGCGAGGGCCTCTCCATCATCTGGAACACGCCGACGTTGCGCTCGCTGGTGTGGGCGATCGGCCTCTGGCAGGTGTTCCGCCACGCGTTCATCGCCATCGTGGTGCTGTACGCGAGCCGCGAGCTGGGCTTTTCCGCCGGCCACGTGGGGGTGATGTTCATGACGGCGGGATTGGGCTCGCTCGCCGCCTCCGGGGTGGTGGCGCCGCTCAACAGCCGTTTCGGCATGGGTCCCACGATGCTGGCGGGCATCGGCGCCACGGGCGTGGCCTGGCTGGTGATGGGCAGCGCCACGGGACCCTTCTGGCTCTCGTCGCTGCTCTTCGGCGGCGGGCTCTTCCTGCTCGACCTGGGAGCGATGGTGTTCTTCATCAACTACCTGTCGTTGCGCCAGGCGGCGACACCCGACGCCCTGCTGGGTCGCGTGACGGCGACGATGATCTGCCTCACGGTCTCGACGGCGCCGCTGGGCGGGTTGCTTGGGGGCTGGATCGCGGAGCACCACGGACTGCGCTCGGCGATGCTGTTCGCCGGCGCGGGGGCGCTGATGCTGGCGCCGTTGGTGACCTGGTTCTCGCCGCTCGCCACGATGCGGGAGTTGCCGGAGCCGATCGCGCCCAAGTCGGCCGAGAGCGTGGCCGAGGAGCACGCCGGGGACTAGTGTTCGGGCGGGAGGGCCGCTGGCGGCCTTCCCTGCCCGCCCGGCGGAAGCTTACCTGCGGCAGTCGCGCAGCGCGTCCTCGACGTTGTTCTGGAACATGCCGTGCTGGTTCAGCTGGGACATGCGGTATTGCGACGTGGCCAGCTGCATCTCGGCTTGGCGCTGCTCGAGGCTGGAGGCGGGACGGGTCTTGCCGCCGGCGATGCTGGCGGTGGTGACCGGGGCGATCTTGCATTCGTTCTGCGCCACTTGCACCGGCTGCTGGGCGCAGGAGGCGGCGAGGACGAGGGCGGCGAGGGCAACGGCGGTTTTCATGGGGTTCTCCTCGGGTCGGCGATGACAGCCTTCATTCTACGCGTGAGCTCCCGGAGCGGAAATCGCGAAAGATGAGTCGGGGGTTCCTGGCGATCGAGGCGAATCCGGGCGCCGGGCCGGCCGCGTCCAAGGGACGACCAAATAGGCGGGAATTGTCCCTCCCCCCCCCGGGACCCCCGTAATGGTGGCCGCCCGGGCCCCCGGCGGTGGGGATGCATGCCAACGGACCCCGGCTCGCGGGGCGGGGGAGGGGGGGGAGCGGGGGCGTGCGGCGCG
>JANMHV010000015.1:0-18517 GCA_031375445.1 Burkholderiales bacterium
CACACACTCCAGCTCCTTCTTGATCGCCTTCTGGCGTGCGGTCTCGGAAGTCTCTTCCTTTTGCAGCCGGTCCTGCTTCTGCTCCAGCCAGGTGCTGTAATTGCCTTTCCAGGGAATGCCGCTGCCGCGATCGAGTTCCAGGATCCATTCCGCCGCGTTGTCGAGGAAATAGCGATCGTGGGTGACGCCCACGACGGTGCCGGGGAATTTGGCCAGGAACTGTTCCAGCCAATCGACACTTTCCGCGTCCAGGTGGTTGGTCGGTTCGTCGAGCAACAGCATGTCGGGCTTGGAGAGCAGCAGGCGGCACAGCGCCACGCGGCGCTTCTCGCCGCCCGAGAGGACGTCGACCTTCGCGTCCCAGGGCGGCAGGCGCAGCGCATCGGCGGCGACTTCCAGCTGGGTTTCGAGCGTCGAGGAGTCGGCGGAGGCGAGCAGCTTCTCCAGCCGCTCCTGCTCGGCGGCGAGCTTGTCGAAATCCGCATCGGGCTCGGCGTACTCGGCGTACACCTGGTCCAGGCGCTTCTTCGCGGAGAAAACTTCGCCGAGGCCCTCTTCCACCGCTTCGCGCACGGTGTGGCCGGGCTCGAGCTTGGGCTCCTGCTCGAGATAGCCGATGCGGATGCCGGGCATCGGGATCGCCTGGCCCTCGAAGTCCTTGTCGATGCCGGCCATGATGCGCAGCACCGTGGACTTGCCCGAACCGTTCAGCCCCAGCAGGCCGATCTTGGCGCCGGGGAAGAAGGACAGGGAGATGTTCTTGATGATCTCGCGCTTGGGAGGCACGACCTTGCTGACGCGGATCATCGAATAGACGTACTGGGCCATGGGAGAGCGCTTTTCGTGCGAAGGGCATTGCGGGGGAGGCGGAAGGATACAGCAATCGCGCCCGTGAATCGGCTGCCTTCGCTTAATTCGGGGCGAAGGCGTCGTTATTCAAGGGGTTGCGCCGCACCGCATTCGAGCCGCGGGCGAAAAAAAACCGGCCGATGAGGCCGGTTCAAAGGAGCAGGGTAGTCTCGGAGGCTACCTGCGCGTAGTCGAATCGATGGGGTAGGCCTCGGGCCGCGTGGGGATCACGTTGCCGTCGCGGTCGCGAAGGACCATCGGCTCGGTGGACACGACGGCGTTGCCGCCGCGGTTGATCGCGGCCGCGACCTGTTCCTGGTAATCGTCCTTGATCCAGCGGCCGCCCTCGAGCTGATGCTGGGTGCCCGTCCAGACGTAGCGACCCGGCGCCCAGATGTAGCCTTCGCGGGGAGCGGGAGTGACTTCCGTGAGGTAGGTGGTGCCGACCACGGGTTTGCCGACGTTCGCGTACCACTCGAAATCGGGATTCGGCAAGACATTCCAGGAGAACGCGGGCATCGACGCGCTGGCGAGGGCGCAAGTGGCGAAGCCGGCGGAAATCAGTTTTTGCATGAGGCGCATGGTGGTATCTCCTGGATTGGGAAGCTCGAAAAGCGGCGCGAGCACATGAACCCAAGATAAGAGAAACCATTCGCCGAATCTGCCAGCAAGCCGCGCATCTTCCGGTCGGCCGGGGCTTACACCCCCTCGGACGGCGTGACGTCCAGACGGACTAGGCCCGAGCTACGTCCCGATGATCGCCGTGCGCAAAGTGGTAACGCGGCCTATTGAAGACTCCACCACGTCGCCCGGTTGCACCACGAGGTCGACCAGGTCCTCTTCGACGGGCTCGATCGCGACCATGTCGCCAGGCTCGAGCGGGGCGCTCGCGGTGAGGAACGCGAGCACCTCCGGCAACATGGCGATCGGCCCGCTCGCGCTGCGGCGGATGCGCTGGTGGCCGTTGACGGTGCAGGTGAACCAGAGGTCGTCGGGGTCGCCGGCCTCGTCCATGGTGACGAGCTCGGGGCCGAGGGCCATGGCGGGCCCGCCGGTGAACTCGTGCAGGAAGGTGATGCCGGCCACGTAATCGAGCGGCTCCGCATCGGAGTCGAGCTTGCGCGCCGGGCGCCCGATCACGAACACGAGGTGCGGCTTGCAGGAGAGCTGCGAATCGGGCGACGCGCGCGCGACCTGGGCCGCGTGCCCCACCAGGCGCTGGGATAAAAGAGAGGTCACGCCCGGCGCGCCGCCCGCCATGCGCACCAGCTCGAAGCGGGCCGGATCGGGCACCGGCGGCAGGAAGTGGATGGCGCGCTCCTCGAGCATCGCCCCGGAGAAGCGGCCCGCGTTCACCTGGGCGGCCTTGGCAAGAGCGTGGACTCTCGCGCTGGCGCCGCGGCCTTCTCGCAGCAACGCCCGCAGCGACGAGGGCAGGGGCTCGCCGTCGACGCGCGACCCGGCCTCGACGTCGAGGACGCGATGGCCCACGCGCACGCCCAGCCGGGGGGTCGGCTGGGCGCTGGAGGATGCGGGGAAATAGGTGACGAGTCTCATGCTTCAGGGTCCATCATCTCGCGCCTGAGGAAAAAAAGGAAACGAAAGCCCAAAAGCGAAACGCCGGCGGTTGCCGGCGTTTCGCTTTTTCGAGTCGGGTCGCTACCGGAAAGAGCCTGCCACGACGCTGGGCGCGAAAACGAGACTCGCGCTACCGGAAGCGGGAACCTGACGCGGAAGGGACATCGCGGCCGCAGCGACCATCGTCGCCAGGAGCACTCGTCTAGTCCACATGTTCGCTTCCTCCATCGGGTGGGTTACCAGGCTTCAAGATACCCACCCGTGCGACCCGAGAATGCCAGCCCTGTCCCTAATTGGCGTCGGCAAACGCCGACAAGGCCCGCATGCCTCGTTACTTGCCCGACTGGCCCTGGGTGCTGCCCACCGCGGCGCCGCCCTTGGCACCATCGAGGCAGTCTTTCGGCATCATGCTGCCGGACGAATAACGCGTCGCGTCGCACTTGGTGGCGTCGTTGCTGGCCGCCGCGGCCTTCTTCGAATTGCCGGTGCTCTTGTCGGCAGGCATGCCCGAGCTCATGGACCCGGTGGCGCCCATCGAGGAGCCCGAGGTGGTCGCGTCGCTCGCGCCGGTGACGGGAACTGTGGGGGCGGCGCCCGTGGTGGTCGTGGCGCTGGTGCTCGGGACGGTGTACTGGGACGTGGTCATCGGCGCGGTGGTGGCGGGAGCGGACATGGAGCCGCTCGGGTTCGACGAGGTCTGCGCCGGCATGGTCGTGGTGGTGGTGCTGGGGGACGCCTTGTTGTCGCGCTTGTCGCCGAAGGCGAAAGCGGTGCTGGAAACGGCGAGGACGGAAACGGCGATGAAGACGGGCGCGAGCTTGCGCATGGTGTGAACCTCCTGGTGGATTGGTATGGGATGTTGCTTGCATCTCCCACTCGCAACCTCCGTGCCAGCGTGTTAGCCCTCCCCAGCGTGCCTCAACGCAAACATGATGAAATTATTTCCGACCCCCGCGACAATGCTTCCGAACGCGGCTACCGCATCGGCGGCGGCCGCCCACCCGATCAGTAATACCGGGGATCATCCGGACGACGATCGAAGCGGTTGGGCACGCCGTCGCCATCGCGATCGTGGCGCCAGCCGCCGTTCACGTGATGCCAGCCACGATGCGTGGAGACCCAGCGAGGCTGCTCGTAGTAGTAGCCCGGACGTTGGGCGACATAATGGCCCGCGACCCACACGTGCCCGCGGCCGCGCCACTCCCAGTATCCCGGAACCCACGCGCGGCCGACGCGAGGGGCAGGCACGACCTCG
Organism: Burkholderiales bacterium; assembly: GCA_031375445.1. GTDB lineage: Bacteria > Pseudomonadota > Gammaproteobacteria > Burkholderiales > Usitatibacteraceae > Usitatibacter. Next base: position 3,683 of record JANMHV010000015.1, read on the forward strand.
TAGCGGACCGGCGGCGGCGCCACGTTGACGAAGAAATCCACATGGCCGCGCGCGGCGGCGGGAAGGGCGAGGCCCAGGGTTGCCGCGATGCAGCCTCCGACGATCAGCTTGCGCATGGTGCCACCTCCGTATCCGTTTAACGCGTTGTCGCGTATCCGGATCAACGCGCGGGCGATCGACAGGATGACAAAAAGGAAGCGGCCGGCCGCTTTTGCGACCGGCCGCAATCGTAACCAGCTGTAACTATCGGCGATTCGGGTTGTTCGGGCTCGCGTCGTACTTGTTCGGAACGCCGTCGCCATCCTTGTCGCGGTCGACGCGATTGGGCACGCCATCACGGTCGCGGTCGCCGCCGGGACCCTGGGCATAACGCTGCTTGTCCCAACGGCTGCGCTGCATGTACCAGCGGCCATCGCGCTCCACCCAGTGGCTCGGATGATAGTAGAGCCCACGACGCTCGCGCTCGTAATGGCCCTTCACCCAGACGTGGCGGCCGTTGCGATGATCCCAATACCCGGGCGCCCAGACATAGCCGGATCGCGGCGCGGGGATGACCTCATGACGCGGGGCGGGGGGGGCGACCCGCACGTATATCTCAGCGGCCGCGGGCACCGAGATGCAGGCGACCGTCGAGGCGAAGAGCGCGCCGACCAGCAGTTTGCGTTTGAACATTTTTTCCTCCGATCAAGAGGGGCAGGGAACAGTCCCACCAACTTAACGGTCGAGGGGCGCGCACGAATACCGGCCCACTCCCATTGATGCGTGGGACCTGTCCTACGTGGGTGGCACACGGCCTTGCCCCGAGTGCGGTAAATTGACGCTTCCCCCGGAAGGAGCCCCCATGACCATTCTCTCCGACCAGTTGCGTCTCACGCCGGCCGAGCTCGACGCCCATTGGATGCCGTTCACCGCCAATCGCCAGTTCAAGGCGAAGCCGCGGATGATGGCCAAGGCCGAGGGCATGTACTACACCACCGACGACGGGCGCGAGGTCCTGGACGGCTTCGCGGGCATGTGGTGCTGCAACGCGGGTCACGGCCGCAAGCCGATCGTGGAAGCGATCCAGCGCCAGGCGGCCACCATGGACTACGCGCCGCCCTTCCAGATGGGCCACCCGCTCGCCTTCGAGCTCGCCAACCGCATCGTCGAGATGGCGCCGGCAACCCTCGACCACGTGTTCTTCTGCAACTCCGGCTCCGAGGCCGTGGACAGCGCCCTCAAGATCGCGCTCGCGTGGCATCGCACTCGCGGCGAGGGCGCGCGCACGCGCATGATCGGCCGCGAACGCGGCTACCACGGCGTGGGCTTCGGCGGCATCTCGGTGGGGGGCATTCCCGCCAACCGCAAGATGTTCGGCACGATGCTCGCGGGCGTCGACCACCTGCCGCACACGCACAACCTCGAGAAGAACGCGTACTCGAAGGGTCAGCCCGAATGGGGCGCGCACCTCGCCGACGAGTTGGAGCGCCTGGTGGCGCTCCACGACGCCTCCACCATCGCCGCGGTGATCGTGGAGCCGATGGCGGGCTCCACGGGTGTCCTGATCCCGCCGAAGGGCTACCTGCAGCGCCTGCGCGAGATCACGAAGAAGCACGGCATCCTGCTGATCTTCGACGAGGTGATCACCGCCTTCGGACGCCTGGGGGGGGCTTTCGCCGCCGACGTCTACGGCGTGGTGCCCGACATGATCACCTTCGCCAAGGGCGTCACCTCCGGCACCGTGCCGATGGGCGGCGTGCTGGTCTCCTCCGACATCTTCCACGGCTTCATGTCCGGGCCGCCGGGCACCATCGAGCTCTTCCACGGCTACACCTACTCGGCGCATCCGCTCGCCTGCGCGGCCGGCCTCGCCACCCTCAAGCTCTACGACGACGAGGCGCTTTTCGCGCGCGCCGCGCGCATGGCGCCGGTGCTCGAGGCCGCGCTGCACGGGCTGAAGGGCACGCGGCACGTGATCGACATCCGCAACCAGGGCCTGGTGGGCGCCGTCGAGCTCGCACCGCGCCCGGGCGCGCCCAACGCGCGCGCCTTCGAGGCCTTCGTCGCCTGCTTCGACCGCGGCGTGCTGGTGCGCCAGACCGGCGACATCATCGCGGTGGCCCCGGCGCTGATCGTCGAGGAGAGCCACATCGACCGCATCGTCTCGACCCTTCGCGACGTGCTCAACACGCTGGACTGACAAGGAGAATGGAATGTTGAAGGTGGCGATCGTCACGGGCGCGGGCACCGGCATCGGCAAGGCCTCCGCGCAAGCGCTCCTGCGCGAGGGTTACGCGGTGGGCTTCGCCGGGCGCCGCGCCGAGCCGCTGGAGAAGGCGGTGGCCGAAAGCGCCGCTCCCGAGCGTGGCCTCGCGATCCCCACCGACGTCGGCAATCCCGAATCGGTGCGCGCGCTGTTCGACGCGGTGAAGAAGAAGTGGGGCCGGCTGGACGTGCTGTTCAACAACGCCGGCATGGGCGCGCCGGCGATGCCGATGGAGGATTTGCCGTTCGAGAAGTGGCAGGCGGTGGTGTCCGCGAACCTCACGGGCACGTTCCTCTGCTGCCAGGAAGCGGTGCGCATCATGAAGGCGCAGTCGCCGAAGGGCGGGCGGATCATCAACAACGGCTCGATCTCCGCCCATTCGCCGCGCCCGATGTCGATCGCCTACACCGCCACCAAGCACGCGGTGACGGGGCTCACCAAGACGCTCTCCCTCGACGGCCGCAAGGACGACATCGCCTGCAGCCAGATCGACATCGGCAACGCCGCCACCGAAATGACCGACCGCATGGTTCAGGGGCAAGGCGTGATGCAGGCCGACGGGAAGATGGGGATGGAGCCGCGCATGAACGTGGCCCACGTGGCGAGCGCCATCGTCTACATGGCGAGCCTGCCGCTCGACGCCAACGTCCAGTTCATGACCATCATGGCCACGAAGATGCCGTTCGTGGGCCGCGGCTAGCGGGACGCTCAGCCCGCCGTGCGCATCCGCACCACCTCGCGCTGCTTCATCGAGATGTACTCGCCGCGATCCATCTCGTGGAGCTGGCGCGGGTAGCGGGCCGAAGCGGCGTACCAGTCGGACAACCGCTTATCCACCCGCTGCTCCGGCGGCGTGGAGACGTTGTTCAGGTACGCCTCGATCGCGAGGTAGTACCGCATCGTGTTGCGCTCCATGATGCCGCGCATGCCGCGCACCAGCTCCGGCGTGCCGTCGCTCGCCCGTCCCGATTCGCTGAAGCCCACCTTGCTCGCGCCGACCGTGGCGAGGTAGGCCTTCATCGCGAGGCTGGAAATCGTGCCGTAGGCGTACGAATAGGAAAGGTGCAGGAAAGTGCGGCCGGGCGCGATCGCTGCGGCCTCCAGCACGATCACGTAATCGCGGGTGCCCAGGGGGCCCTGCGCCGCCTTGAGCTCAAGTCGCAGGTAGTCATCGGTGCGCTCGACCACGCGGTAGGCGAAGTCGAGGCGATGCGCGTCCTTGGGCTCGACGTTGTTCTTGCGCCCGACGTAGACCGACAGCGCGTTGCCGGCCGGCGACGCCGTGCACAGCTTGGTATTGAAGGGCAGGATCAGGATGTCGCACCAGTCGGTGGCGCGGTGCAGCGACTCGGAGACCTGCGTGAAGGCGTGCGCCACCTCGGCATGGATGTCGCCGTTCAGCACCTGCGGCCCCTCGCGCGAGGCGAGGTGCACGGGGCGCCCGAACGCGTTGCGCTCCAGGGCGCCGCGCAGCTCGGCGTGGCGCGACTTGAGCCTTTCACGTCCCGTGCCCTCCCGCGCGCCGGCGGGCGACGGCGCCGCGGCGGCGGTTGCGGACGATCCCGCCGCCACAGCCATGGGAGGCGCGAGGGCGGCATGGGCTGCCGGCCCGGCCACGAGGGCGGCGAGGAGGGCAATCCGGCGGGTGAGGCGCACGATCCGGGAAGTATCCATATCGCTGTGAGATACGGGCGCGGGCCGCGAGTTGCAACCGCCGCGCTACAAAAGAAAAACCCCGCCGCAGCGGGGTGGTCTCGGGGTGAAGGGGTTCAGGCCGGAACCGGGCGCCGCTCGCAGGATTCGGCCGACTGGGGAGGGTTGGTGGGCAGCCCGTTGCGCGGCAGGCGGCGGACCTCGTCCTTCTCCTTCGCGCGCCGCGCCATCTCGGCATACGCGCGCTTCACCATCTCGAAATCGTACTCGTACGTCATCGTCAGCTCCTTCGCGGTGAGTACCGGTTCAAGTTTCCCTCCGGAACCGGAAGTTCGCTATCGGACGATTCCTACGCGGACGGCCGACCGGTCCGATCGGGCTAGTATTCGGTCTCCCCCCCACCCCGAGCGGACGATCGACATGGACCTGCCTGCCAACCATTTCAAGAAAGCCATCCTCTCCGGGCAGCACCAGCTGGGACTCTGGGTCTCGATGGTGAGCGCATATAGCGCCGAGGTCGTGGCCGGCTCCGGCTTCGACTGGCTGCTGATCGATGGCGAGCACTCACCCAACGACCCGGACACCGTGATGGCACAGCTCCAGGCGGCCGCGCCCTACCCCACCTCGTGCGTCGTGCGTCCGGCGTGGAACGACAAGGTGCTGATCAAGCGCTACCTCGACGTAGGTACGCAGACATTCCTCGTGCCGTACGTGCAGAACGCCGAGGAGGCGGCCGCCGCCGTAGCGGCGATCCGCTTTCCCACGCAGGGGGTGCGCGGCGTGGCGGGCGTGACGCGGGCCTCGCGCTTCGGGCGCATCCCGAACTATCACAAGCGCGCGGCGGAGGAGATCTGCCTGCTGGTGCAGGTCGAGACGCGCGAGGGCCTCGACAACCTGGAGCAGATCGCCCGCGTCGACGGCATCGACGGGGTCTTCATCGGGCCGGCGGACCTCGCCGCGGGCCTGGGCCACCTGGGCGACATCGGGCACTCCGAGGTGCAGTCCACCATCGAGGATGCGATCCGGCGCATCAAGGCGTGCGGCAAGGCCCCCGGGATCCTTACCCCCGACGAGAAGCAGGCGCGCCGCTACATGGAGCTTGGAACGCTCTTTACCGCGGTGGGCATCGACCTCATGATCCTCGCCCGCGAGAGCGAGAAGCTGGCGCAGAAATTCAAGGCGCAGAAATAGGTTCTGACCTGCCGCCGGCCCTCGCGGGCCGGCGGCTTTGTCATCGAACCCGTGCCACCGCGGCGGGGCGTCCCTCGTCCGCGGGCCGGGCGGCGACCCGAAATCCTCGTTAGGCGGGCCGCGCACAGCCCGCGAAGTCGCCGGTTGCAACTCTCGTCTACAACATCAACCACTCGCGAAGCGCCTGCCGCGCCTCGTGCTCGAACCGCGCGCGGGCGTTGGCCTCGCGCGACGCAAGGCCGGGACGCCGCCCTGCCTCGCCCAACGCGAAGCCGCGTTGCCCGCGCCTGCCTCCCGCTGCCCCCCTGGGCACCCAGACGAGTGCCGCCCACCTGTAGATCGCGTTCACGTGAATCCCCTTTTTTTCGTTTTACGGCGCCGAAAAGCAACGAAGCCCGGAGGTTCTCTCCGGGCTTCGCGGGGAATTCACGCTTTGAAGGCGGTTATTCCGTCGTTCTCCCGGAGAGCGGCCGATCCAGCACGACCGGCATGCCCGTGCCTGCCGCATGGCAGGACCACGGCGCGGCCAGGCGCAGGGTCGGTTGGATGGTTTTGAATCGAGTCATCTCGGGAAAAGCTCCGTCGCTTCGTTGATTCGTGAATGCTGCCATGCAGCATTCACGGGCGTCAACCCCCGCGGGCGATTTGCTGCCGATTTTTATCCGGAACCTTGCGCCGAGACGGGGGGTCGCAACTACCTACGAGGCAACACGAACAAGGAGTACGCCGATGAGGCACCCCTCGACGCCCGACGACAACGGGTCTCCCTCGACCAGGAACCGCACCCGGGGCGCCATTCGCACCCACCTCGGCAGGAAGCGCAGCGGCAACCGCAACCATGGCTCGCGCCATTCCAGCTACCCGGCGGTGGGAGAGATGTCGCGCATGCAGCAGGAGCTCCATTTCGACCGCCTGATGGGCCAGTTCAGGTCCGCCCTCGATACGGTGGGCGTGGCCGGGGCCGATGCCTTCGACCGGGCCCTCGAGGTGGCGCGCGATGCCCTGGTGAGCGCGGGCGACATCACCGTGGAGGCCGCCGAGCAGCTGCGCCAGTTCCTGCGCCGCGACCTGCTCCACCGCGACCATCCGGCGATGACGTTCCGCACCGGGGACGTCACCACCGCGGGGACACTTACTTGCGCGGGCTGCGGCTGGACCATCCAGACCACGCGCACCTCGGTGCTGCCCGGCTGCCCCCAGTGCGGGGACGCCAGCTATCGCAAGTCGGGCTGAGCGCCCGCCCGCCGATGGGCTCGATCCAGACCTTCCCGAAACGCCTCCGTGCCCGCACGCCGGCCGACGGGTGGCGAATGGCGCCATTGCCCACCGGCATGGTGAACGTGCGCACGGCGCTGCCGGAGGATTTCGCGATCCTCCATGCGCTCCACCGGCAGGCGCTCCCGTCGCGGACAGCGCTCACGATGAAGCAGCTCGAAGCGCAGCGGCACGCCTTTCCCGAAGGGCAGCTGGTGGCGATGCAGGGCGGCCGGGCGGTGGGCGCCGCCACGTCGCTGGTGCTTCCCTGGGAGCGCCACGCCTTCCACCCGCGGTGGGAGGAGGTCACCGCCGATGGCACGTTCGCTTCCCATGACGCCGAGGGGGACACCCTCTTCGCCGTGGAAACGCTGGTGGACTCGTCGCAACGCGGCTTCGGTGTCGGGCGCGCGCTGCTGCAGGCGCGCCGCCAGTTGTGCCGCAAGCTCAACCTGCGCCGCATCGTCGCCGCGGCGCCGCTTACGGGTTACGCGCACATCCCGGGCGTTTCGCCGGAGCAGTTCGCCACTCGAATCGTGATGGGCGACCTCCCCGATCCGCTGCTGGCCTTCCACCTGGCGCAGGGCTTCCAATACTGCGGGGTCGCCCGGGATTTCCTGCCTGTCGAGGGGGAGTCGCGAGGCAACGCGGCATTGATGGTGTGGATCAATCCCGCCCACACACCGCACCCGCCCCCGGCCCGCGAGGAGGGCGCCGCGCTCAAGTGCGCGTGAGCGTTTCGTAGCGCCGGCGTTCGAGCTTGCTACGATGGCGCGAACGACCCGAGGAGAAAAAACATGTCCCGAACCTTCCTGGCGCTGATGGCCGCGTGCCTGGCGATGCTTCCCATCGCTGCCGGCGCCGAGGAGTGGCCCTCGAAGCCGGTGCGGATCGTGGTGCCGTTCGCCGCCGGCGGTCCCGCCGACCTCTACGCGCGCGCCATCGGGGAGCGCCTGCAGGCGGCCCTCGGGCAGCCCTTCGTGGTGGAGAACCGCCCCGGCGGCGGCGCCATCGTCGGCACCGACCTCGCGGCGAAGGCGGCGCCCGACGGCTACACGTTGCTGATGATGTCGAACACGCACACCGTGAACGAATCGCTGGTGCCGGACCGGCCGTTCCAGCTGATGCGGGATTTCGTCCCGGTGGCGCCGGTGAACTACTCCGACCTCGTGATGGTGGTGCACCCTTCGGTCCCGGCGAACACGCTCGCGGAATTCCTGGCGCTCGCGAAGGCGAAACCCGGCAGCCTCAACTACGCGTCGTCCGGCCCGGGGACGCCGTACCACATGGCCGGCGAGCTCTTCAAGGCGATGGCGGGCGTGGACATCGTGCACGTGCCCTACAAGGGCAGCTCGGGCGCGCGCACCGACATCCTCGGCGGGCAGGTGCAGATGATGTTCGACGCCATCACCACCATGGCGCCCAACGTGCGCGCCGGCAAGCTGAAGGCGCTCGGCACTTCGGGGAAGTCGCGATCTTCCGTGCTGCCCGAAGTCCCCACGGTGTCGGAAGCGGGGGTGCCGGGCTACGACGCGGTGATCTGGCTGGGCCTGATGGCGCCGGCCGCCACGCCGCGGCCCATCGTCGAGCGGCTGAACGCCGAGGTGCGCCGCATCGTCGCCGCCCCGGAGCTGAAGGCCGCGTGGGAGAAGCAGGGCGCGGCGCCGATGTCGATGACGGTCGAGGAGTTCGCGCGCTTCATGCGCGAGGACATCGAAAAGTGGGCGCGGATCGTGAAGCTCTCGGGCGCGAAGGCGGATCGCTGATGCGCTTCGTGAGCGCGGGCGCGGCCCAGGGCCTGGTGGCGACCCTCGCCGGCCGCGAGGGCATTGCCATCGAGGGCAGCTTCGGCGCGGTAGGCGCGATGGTCGAGAAATTCCGCGGCGGCGAGGCGTGCGACGTGGTGATCCTCACCAGGAAGCAGGTCGCGGAGCTCGAGCGGGAGGGCGCCCTCGCCGCGGGCAGCGCGGTGGACCTGGGAGGCGTGCCCACTGCGGTCGCGGTGCTCGCGGGCAGGACAGCGCCGCGCGTCGACGATGGAGATTGCCTGCGCGCCACGCTGCTCGCCGCCGACGCGATTTACTTCCCCGACCCCGCCCGCGCGACGGCGGGAATCCATTTCGCCGCCGTGCTGGAACAGCTCGGCATCGCGGCGGCGGTGGCGCATCGCATCCGCAATTTCCCCAACGGCGCCACCGCGATGCGCGAGATGGCCGCGGCGAGCGGGCATCCCGTCGGGTGCACCCAGGCGACCGAGATCATCGCAACCCCCGGGGTACAGCTGGTGGGCCCCCTGCCCGCCGGCTTCGACCTCGAGACGGTCTATACCGCGGCGGTGAACGCGAAGGCCGCCGATCCGGAGGGCGCGCGGCGGTTCGTGGCGCTGCTGGGCGCGGCGCCGCACGAGCGCAGGGCCGCGGGGTTCCGGGTCCCCTGAATCAGGCCGCGAGCCCCGCGGCGTAGCCGGACGCCCAGGCCCACTGGAAGTTGAAGCCGCCGAGGTGGCCGGTGACGTCGACCACCTCGCCAACGAAGAAGAGCCCCGGCACCGAAGTGGCCTCCATCGTCTTCGACGACAGTCCCCGCGTGTCGACGCCGCCCAGCGTGACCTCCGCCTTGTTGTAGCCCTGCGTCCCCGAAGGCTGCACGCGCCAGTCGTTCAACGCGCGCGCGGCCTCCTCGATCGCGCGGTCCGAGAGCTCGGCCATCGGCTTGGCGATCCCCCGCGCCTCGCACCAGACCTGCGCGAAGCGCTTCGGCAGGACCTCCGCCAGCAGTGCCGCGGGCGTCGCCCGGACGCGGCGATTCGCCGCCATCCACTCGCCCGCGTCGACGCCCGGCATGAGGTCGACGTGCAGCGGATCCTGCGCTTCGCCGAACTGCCAGTAGGACGAGGCCTGGAGGATCGACGGCCCCGACAGGCCGCGGTGGGTGAACAGCAGGCTCTCGCGGAAGCGGCCCTTGAGGCAGGCGACCTCGGAGTCGAGCGAAACCCCGGAGAGCTCGCCGTAGCGAGCCAGCAGGTCCGCATCGAAGGTGAGCGGCACCAGCGCGGGCTTCGGGGCCACCACCGCCAGCCCGAACTGCTCGGCCAGCCGGTAGCCGAAGGGCGAGGCCCCGATCTTCGGCACCGTGAGGCCGCCGGTGGCCACCACCACCGAGCCCGCCTCGACATCGCCGGTGCCGGTGGTGACGCGGAAGCCCGCCTGGGCGCGCTCCACGCCGTTGACCGCGCAGGGCTGGCGCCATTCGACGCCCGCCGCGGCGCAATCGGCCACCAGCATGTCGATGATCTGCCTGGAGCTGCCGTCGCAGAAGAGCTGGCCCAGCGTCTTCTCGTGGTACGCGATGCCGTGGCGCTCGACGCGCGCGATGAAGTGGCGCGGCGTGAAGCGCGCGAGCGCCGAGCGGCAGAAATCGGGATTGCGGGAGAGGAAATCGCGATGGGTCGCGTGCAGGTTGGTGAAGTTGCAGCGCCCGCCCCCGGAGATGCGGATCTTCTCGCCCACCTTGTCGTAGTGGTCCACCAGCAGGACGCGCCGCCCGCGCGCGCCGGCCGTGGCCGCGGCCATCATCCCCGCGGCACCGGCCCCCAGCACCACCACGTCGAACGCGGCGCTCGTCCCGGTCATTTCGCGCGCCGCTTGCGATCGCGCGCGCAGCGCTCGGCGACGCGCTCGCGGATGATCGCGGCGAGCCGTGCCGCGTCGCGCCCCGGGTACTCCGGGTCGCCGTGCACGAGGTACAGCACCGCTGAGCGTGCCGCGTCACCTTCCATGGGAAGCACCTTGAGCACTCCCGCCGCCAGCTCCGGCGCAATGCTGTCTTCCGGCAGCCAGGCAATGCCCAGACCCATGGCGACCGCACGGATCGAGGTCGCCTTGTGGCTCATGGTCCAGCGCAGCTCGACGCCCTTCACGTCGGTCTTGCGCTGCGTGGCGGTGTCGCGGACGAGGATGCGGCGGTGGCGGCGCAGGTCGCGAGCCGTGACCTTGCGGCCCAGGTGATGCAGGGCATGGCCGGGATGGGCCACGGGAACGAAGCGCACCGTCATCAGCTCCGCCCCCTCGACCCCGGCGTCGCTAGAGCCGATCGCGAAGTCGACGCGCCCTTCGGCGAGCATCTCGGCGGTGCCGGTGAGGACCGTCTCGTAGACCTCGACGCGGGTCTCGGGCCGTTCCTTCGCGAACTCCGCGAGGCACTCCAGCAGCAGCCAGGTGGGAAAGATCACCTCGACCGCGATGCGGATCTCGGGCTGCCAGTCGTCCACCATCTCCGCGGCACCCCGCTCGAGGGCCGTCGCCTCCTCCAGCAGCGTCCGGGCGCGACGGTAGAGCACCTGCCCGGCTTCCGTGAGCACCGCCTTGCGGCCCTGGATCCGGAACACGGCGAGTCCGAGGAGCCCCTCGATCTTCTGTACCGCGTAGGTCACGGTCGACTGGCTCTTGTGGAGGGATTCGGCCGCCTGGGCGTAGCCGCCCGCCTCCACCACCGCCTGGAGGGCGCGCCATTGCTCGAGGGTGATGCGCGGGGCGTGGGCCATGTTCGAATGATTCGATGGGTTGAGGCTAAATTTTGCGCTTTTTAATCGAATTTCAAAAGCGTCCAATGGATCCATCGAATCCGACAACCCCCGAGGACCCACGCCATGAAAACCCTGCTCCAGATCGATTCCAGCCTCTTCTCCGGCAACGGCCAGTCGAGCCAGCTCGCCCGCGCCTTCACCCAGCGCTGGCAGGAGCTCCACGCCGAGGGGCGCGTAGTCTCCCGCGACCTCGCGCGTGAAGAGATCCCGCACCTCACCGCCGAGCGCTTCCAGGCCTTCCTCGCGAAGCCCGAGGAGCGCACGCCGGAGCAGCACGCCGTGGCCGGGTACTCGCAAGCGCTGATCGACGAGCTCCAGGCCGCCGACGTGTTGGTGCTGGGACTTCCGCTCTACAACTTCGGCGTGCCCTCGCAGCTGAAGGCGTACTTCGACCACGTGGCGCGTGCGGGCATCACCTTCCGCTACACCGCGAACGGCCCGGAAGGCCTGCTGAAGGGGAAGAAGGCCTACGTCTTCGCCACGCGCGGCGGCCTCTACGCCGGCACGCCGCGGGATTCGCAGACCGCCTACGTGCGCGACTTCCTCGCCTTCCTCGGCGTGACCGAGGTGGAGTTCATCTACGCCGAGGGGCTGGCGATGGGAGAAGCGCCGAAGACGGCGTCGCTCGCCGCGGCCCAGGACGCGATCACGCGCATCGTGGGAAACGCGGCAGCCGCCGCCTGAGCATCACGGGCCGGCCTACGGAGAGGCCGGCCCGGGACGGCGCTACTTGAGCGACTCGAGCTTGCCAAGGTCGAGCCCTCCTACCGCGGACTTGAGAGCGGCGACATCAACTCCCCGGCCGTGGGCCGAAACCACGTAGCGGTCAGCGAGGACCACGGAGTACTTGTTCCGGCCGCCCTTCTTTGACACCTCCTCGTGCACGAGGCGGGTGCCCTCCTTGCGCGTGCTCTCCTTGCGCTCGTCGGTCTCGCGCTCGCCCTGCACGCCCATCATCGAAGCGATGCCCATCACGCCCGCGGCGCCGCCCGTGTCCACGACTTCCAGTTCGACGCGCTTGCCGCCCGCGTCGCCGTACTTCGCCTCCACCTTGGCGATCATCATGCCGGCGACACCGCTGCGGTCGGCGCTCTGGGAGGCGCGCGGAAGGCCCGCGAAATTCTCCGGCAGGAAGGGCTTGAGCGCTTCCAGCTGCACCGGCTCCACGCCCTTGCCGCCGGACATCGCGGTGCCGAGCGCGCCCATCGCCGCTTCCATCTGCCTGCCGGGATCGCCGCTCTTCTGCGCCGCCTCCATCTTCCTGCTCGCCGCTTCCATCTTCTTCGCGAAGTCGTCCATCTTGCCCATCGGGCTGTCCTTGTCGTAGGTGACCGCCGGGGAGCCCATGCGCCCGTAGGTCGCCGCGGGTGCCAGCAGCGCCGTCACCGCGCCCACGATCATCGCGACGATGAAGCCCAGCACGATCGCCACGACCACCACCACCGCGGTGTAGGGGACGGCCTTTTCCTGGGGCGCGCGCATCACGCGCGGCAGTCCCAGGTAAAGCAGGTAGACCGCGTAGAGCGCCGCGATGATGACGAGCAGGCCCAGGGCGGGCAGGATCGCCAGCACGCCCACGACCCAGACCGGCGTGTACGCGTAGGCGGCGACCTTCACCGCCTGCGGGAAGTTCTTCTGGCCGCCGAAAGTGGGCGCGAGGGCGTCGATGATGAAGCCCAGCAAGAACACCATCACCACCGCCATCACGATATTCATCACGAGGCCGGCGATGCCGGCGCCGATGCCCAGGCGGAAGTGGCCCAGGGGGCCCATGCCCTGCCCGATGAATACGAGGCCGATGAAGCTGGCGAGCGCCGCCACGGCCGCCAGCGGAAGCACGTACCCGGTGACGACCGGCAGGTGCGGGGAGGTCTCCGCCGCCACTGCCTCCCACTCGGTCTTCGGGGTGATGAGGATGTTCTTCGCTCGTTCGACGAGGGACATTTGCAGGCTCCGGGGTCAGTGGAAGGCGCGAGTTTACTCGCCACCCCCGCCGGGCGGCATAGCGAATATTCGACAGCGCCGCCGCGGGGAAGGGCCGCGACCGGGAATGGCCGCCTGGGGGCCGCCGGGCGCGTCCCGTCAATTATGTGGATGGCGATGCCATAATGGCCGGCGATGGAAAACCAAGGCAACCTGGTCGAGGTCCGGGGGCTGCGCTTCGCCTACGGGCGCCGCCCGATCCTGAAGGGAATCGACCTCGACATCCCCAAAGGCAAGGTCGTCGCCATCCTCGGCATCAGCGGGTCGGGCAAGACCACGCTGCTGCAGCTGATGGGCGGCTCGCTCAAGCCCTCCGCCGGCACCGTCACGGTGTGCGGCCAAGTGGTGCACGACCTCGCGCCGGAAGATCTCTATGCCCTGCGCCGCCAGATGGGAATGATGTTCCAGAAGGGCGGCCTCTTCAGCGACCTGTCGGTGTTCGAGAACGTGGCCTTCCCGCTGCGCGAGCACACCAAGCTCCCGGAAGACGTGATCCACGACCTGGTGGTGATGAAGCTGAACGCCGTGGGCCTGCGTGGAGCCCAGCACCTCATGCCCGGCGAGCTCTCCGGCGGCATGTCGCGGCGCGTGGCGCTCGCCCGCGCCATCGCGCTCGACCCGCCGCTCATCATCTACGACGAGCCCTTCGCCGGCCTCGACCCGATCACTCTGAACGTGGTGTGCAACCTGATCCGCACCCTGAACGACGCGCTCGGCGCCACCTCGGTGGTCGTCACCTACGACGTGCACGAGGCGAAGAAGCTCGCCGACTATCTCTACATCATCGGCGAGGGCGTGATCGCGGGCCATGGCCCCACCGCGGAAATGACGGCATCCACGGACCCGTTCGTCCGCCAATTCCTCCACGCCCAGCCCGATGGCCCGGTGCGCTTCCACTACCCGGCGCGCCCGATCGCGCAGGAGCTCCTCGGCTGATGTCGCAGCTGCCCGAACCCTTCGAATCCCCGGCCGCGTTCCTGCTCGCGCTCGAGCAGGACGCGGGCGGCCTGGTGAGCTACGTCGACGCCGAGGAGCGCGTGCGCTTCGCCTCGCGCGAGCTGGTGGAATACTTCGGGCGGCCGCGCGACCAGGTCATCGGCCGCACGCTGCGCGAGCTGCACGGCGACGCGAACTACGCCAAGTTCGGCCACTGGATGCGCCGGGGCCTCGCCGGCGAGGACACCCACTACGAACGCGAGTCGGTCAATGCCGACGGGCGCGCCTCGTGGATTTCCGTCAGCGTGCGGCCGCATCGCGACGCCTCCGGCAAGGTGATCGGCATCTTCACCTGCGCCCTCGAGGTGCGGGAGTTGAAGCGCACCCACGACGCGCTCGGCCGGGCGCTGGAGGAGATCGCCACCCACATGGAGAACACGCCGCTCGCGGTGGTGGAGTTCGCGCGCGACCGCTCGATCAAGCGCTGGTCCTCCCAGGCCGAGGCGATCTTCGGCTGGAAGGATGCGGAGGTGCGCAACCGCCGGCCGCTGGAGCTGGGGTTGGTGCATCCCGATTCGCACGCCATGGTCCGCGACCTCGCCGACGAGATGATCGAGGGCCGCGTCAAGAAGAATCGCGGGTTGATCCGCGGGGTGACCCGCGATGGCCGCGCCATCTGGTGCGAGTGGTACAACTCGGCGTTCTTCACGCCCGACGGCAACCTCGCATCGATCCTGTCGCTGGTGGCGGACGTGACCGCCCGTGTCGAGGCGGAGGAGCAACTGCAGCAGGCGGCCGTCAACGACGCGCTCACCGGGCTTCCCAACCGCAACTCCCTCGCCGCGCGCCTCGAGCACGCGATCATGCGGGTGAACCGCAGCGGCGATCGCCTCGCGCTCCTCTTCATCGACCTGGACCGCTTCAAGAAGGTGAACGACACGCTCGGCCATGCCGCCGGCGACGAGGTGATGCGCCAGGCTGCGGCGCG
>JANMHV010000058.1:0-6926 GCA_031375445.1 Burkholderiales bacterium
CGACTTGCAGCAGCAGGTCGCGGTCGAGGCGCACCTTTCCCAGCGGTGAAGCGAACGCCTCGACGGAGGGCACCGCCATCCCCGCGACATGCACGCGATGCGCCGGCCCCAGCAGCACCACGCGGCGCACGCGGCCGCGCAGCGGCACCAGGCGCGAGTAGGCGCTGGCGGCGATGGCGCCGGAATAGATGTAGCCCGCGTGGGGCGCGATGATCGCCTTGGGCGCGGGGCCGATCGGGCGCGATGCGGCCGATTCGGAGAGGTACGACCCTACCTCGGCGGCGAGGGCCGCGGCCTCGCCGGGATAGAACGCGCCGGCGACGGCGGCAGGACGGACGTTCGACATCGGGGCTCCCCACGGGAAAGCGGGAGATTCAGCCTAGCACTTTCCCCCGCGCTTTAGCCGAGTGTCACGCTCGCCGCCACCCGGCCGGCCCGATCGTGGGCCGCGCTCAACGAGACGCGACTTCCAGGCGGCGCGCGGATCGTCCACTCGCACTGCCCCCGGTCGCCGGTGAGGTCCGGGTTGGGGAGGAACGCCTGCAACGACACCTTGCTCGCCCGACCTTCGAGCTGCCCACCCTCGTGGCGCGGCTTGCCCGAGACCAGCGCGGCACCCTCGGGCAGCCCGATCTCGTAGACGACGCCGCGCACCACCTTGCGCTCGAGCGCCCGCTTGGTGACGTAGCTGGGAAGGTAGCCCGAGTTCTGCACCACGAGGCGAACCTTCCAGGTGTCCCCGCCGAGCGCCTGGCACTCGGCGCGCAGCACCTCGAGGCGCGGCAGCGTGAGGGCTTGCCAGGTGAGCCACCCGGGGAAACGCCTGACCTCGCGCTCGAGGTACTTCTTCGGCGGGTTCCTGAAGGTGGCGAGCTTGTTCCAGCCCCCCAGCTCCACCGGGCCCAGCTGCGGATGCTCGAACGGGTACCAGTCGATGTAGCCCTGCCCCTCGAGCTCGCGATCGCTCCAGCGCAGCAGCTTCAAGTCGTCTTCGGGCGGGTGCTCGCGATACCAGTCGATGAAGTGGTAGTTCTCCACCCCGGCCTCGCGCACCGGCGCCCAGATCTCGACGGTCCAGAAGAACTGGCCGAGGTGCTCGTAGATCCAGTCGAAGCCCCCGGTGATCACCTGCTTCGGGTGGTACTTGAAGTCGTGGAAGATCGAGATGTTGGGGTAGCCGGTGAGTTCGGTCGAGCGCTTGCCGAAGAGCTTGTACAGCCACAGGTCCTCGGCCGGCATGCTGTCGTCGGGCTCGCTCGAGAACGGCCGCAGGATCACGCCGCTGTGCGTATGGAAGCTCACGCCCGCGCCGATGTTGGGATGGCGCGCGATGAAGTCCACCACCGCGCGCACCTCGGGCTCGGAGGTGGGATAGGGTCCCGCCCCGAGCTGCTGGTACTCCTGGCGCCATCCGGCGGGAAAGTTGCGATTGAGGTCCAGGCCCTGCTTGTCGCGGTTCACGCGGATCTCGACGCCGTCGAAGTTCGTGAGGCGGCCCTCGGGGATCACGCGCCAGTAGGTGCCGCCGTCCTCGGCGGGATCCCGCGGGACCATCAGCCGCGCATCCTCGGCGTGGGATTTGTAGCCGCCGTTGGGATCGGGGATGCGCATCGAGAGGATCCGGCCATCGCCGTCGATGTCCTCCATGTCGAGGCCATCCACCGGGTCCTCGTCGTAGGGATAGGACCGCGTGGAGGAACGGATGTACTTCGGGCGATCGGCCAGCGCCCACTCGGCGCCGTCGGGATTGATGCGGGGGCAGATGTAGAGCGCGCGCGTATCGAGGAGCCGCGTCACGTCGGCGTCGCGGCCGTAGCCTTCGGCGAGCGTATGCAGGTAGTACAGGCAGGCGGTGGAGGCGGTGAGCTCGCCCGCGTGGATGTTGCCGTCGATCCAGAAACCCGGCTTGTCGCGGTGCGCCCCGCGCTCGCGGGTGGTAGCCACCACCACCCAGATGTCGCGGCCCTCGTGGCTCTTGCCGAGGCTGTCCACGGCGAAGAGGCCCGGGTGGCGGGCGGCGAACTGCTGGAGGATCTCGGTCAGGTCGGCGTAGCGGTAGAAGCGGTCGAAACGCAGCTCCATCACGCGGGTGTGGCCGCCCGGCGACGCAGACGCCGCGCGACGAGGGGCAGGACCAGGATCGCCACCGTGATGGCGAGGAGCAGCGCCGAGATGCCGTGGGTCACGAAGATGCTCCAGCTCCCCTGGCTGATCGAGAGCGACCGGCGCATCTGCTCCTCGGCGAGGGGGCCCAGGATCATTCCCACGATCACCGGCGCGGTGGGAAAGCCGTAGCGCCGCATCAGGAAGCCGATGAGTCCGATCACGTACAAAAGGAAGACATCGAACGGTGACTGCCGCATCCCGTAGACGCCCATGGTCGCGAAGACGAGGATGCCGGCATACAGTTGCGCCCGCGGGATCTGCAGCAGCTTCACCCACAGGCCCACCAGCGGCAGGTTGAGGACCAGCAGCATCACGTTGCCGATGTAGAAGCTCGCGATGAGGCCCCACACCAGCGTCGAATTGGATTCGAACAGCAGCGGGCCCGGCTGCAGCCCGTATTGCTGGAACGCGGAGAGCAGGATCGCCGCGGTCGCCGAGGTCGGCAGCCCCAGGGTCAGCAGCGGCACCATGGTGCCCGTGGAAGAGGCGTTGTTCGCGGCCTCGGGCCCCGCCACGCCCTCGATCGCGCCCTTGCCGAATTCCTCGGGGTGCTTGGTGAGCTTCTTCTCCACCGCGTAGGAAAGGAACGTGGGGATTTCCGCCCCGCCGGCGGGAATCGTGCCGAAGGGAAATCCGATCAGCGTGCCGCGGACCCACGGCCAGAACGAGCGCTTCCAGTCCTCGGCCTTCATCCACACCGAACCCTTGATGGATTCCAGCTTCTCGTTCACCTGGTTCAGCTTGGAGGCGAAGTAGAGGGTTTCGCCGACGGCGAAGAGGCCGACGGCGACCGTCACCACCTCGATGCCGTCGAGCAACTGCGGGACGCCGAACGCGAACCGCGCCTGGCCGGTCTGGTTGTCGATGCCCACCAGGCCGATCGCGAGGCCGAGGAAGAGGCTCACGAGCCCGCGCAGCGTCGACTCGCCGAGCACCGCGGAGACGGTGGTGAAGGCGAGCACCATCAGGGCGAAATATTCGGGCGGGCCGAACTTGAGGCCCAGCTCCACCACCAGAGGCGAGAGGAACGTAAGCCCGATGGTGGCGATGGTCCCGGCGAAGAACGAGCCGATGGCGCTGGTGGCGAGCGCGGGGCCCGCGCGGCCGCGCTTGGCCATCTCGTTTCCCTCCATCGCGGTGATGATGGTGGCGCTCTCGCCCGGAGTGTTCAGCAGGATGGACGTGGTGGAGCCGCCGTACATCGCGCCGTAGTAGATGCCCGCGAACATGATGAGGGCGCCGCTCGCATCGACCTTGGTGGTGATCGGCAGCAGCAGGGCCACCGTGACCGCGGGGCCCACGCCGGGCAGGACGCCCACGGCCGTGCCGAGCATGCATCCGACCAGGCACCACATCAGGTTCTGCATCGACAGGGCGACCTGGAACCCCTGCATCAGCTGGGCCCAGACATCCATCAGACGATTCCTTTGAGGATGCCCGCGGGCAGGGTGAGCCCGAGGCCGTAGTTGAAGATCGCGTAGACGATCGCCGCGAGCACCAGGCCCACGATCGCGTCCAGGGCGAGGCGCCGGCTGTTGAATCCCCGCGCCACCATCACGAAGAGGATCGTGGACGCGAAGACGAAGCCGAGATGCTCGATCAGCAGGCCGTAGGCGATGATGCCGCCCGAGACCCAGGCGAAGGCGCGCCAGTCGACCGGCACCTTCGCCTCGGCTTCCTCGTCGACGCCGCGGAATCCCCCGGTAAAGGCTTCACGCATCAGGAACGCACCGAGCAGCAATACGACGATGCCCACGCCCCGGGGTACCACGCCGGGCCCGACCTGGGCATATCCGCCGCCCGTGGGCAGGTAAAACGAACCCCAGAGGATCAGCGCCCCGAGGAGCGCCACGCCCGCCGCGACCGCTACCTGACCCGAGGGGGCCCTCATGGGCTACTTCTTGGCGAGCGCGAGCTCGGCGAGGATGTCGCCCAGGCGCTTGTTCTCTTCCTCGACGTACTTCCCGTAGGCGTCGCCCGCGAGGTAGAAGTCGGCCCAGTCCTGCTTCTTCAGGGACTCCTGCCAGCCGGGGCTCTTCACCGCGCGCTCGACGGCCGCGATCAGCTCGTCGCGCTGCGCCTTGGTGATGCCGGGCGCCGCGAACACACCCCTCCAGTTGGCGAGCTCGACGTCGACCCCCTGCTCCTTCAGCGAGGCGATGCCCTCCAGCGCCTTGGGAGAAGACACGGCGAGTGCCCGCATCTTGCCCGACTTGATGTGCTGGGCGAACTCCGAGAGCCCCGAGACGCCGGCCGAGACGTGGCCGCCGATGATCGCCGCGACCGCTTCCCCGCCGCCCTTGAACGGCACGTAGTTCACCTTGGCGGGCTCGACGCCCACGGCCTTCGCGATCATGCCGGCGAGGATGTGGTCGGTGCCGCCCGCGCTGCCGCCGCCCCAGGAGATGCTGCCCGGGTTGGCCTTGAACTTGTCGAGCAGCTCCTTCAGCGTCTTCGGGCCGCTGGCGGGCACGACGATCACTTCCCACTCGGAGGTGAGGCGCGCCACGGGCGTGACCTGCGAAAGGTTCACGGCGGACTTGTTCTGGATGATGCCGCCCACCATCACCATGCCGCTCATCATCAGCGCGTTCGCGTCACCCTTGGCGGAGTTCACGAACTGCGCGAGGCCGATGGTGCCGGCCGCCCCCCCCTTGTTGTCGTACTGGACGTTCTTCACCGCGCCCGAGCCCAGCAGCGCCTTGCCGAGCTCGCGCCCGGTGGTGTCCCAGCCGCCGCCCGGGTTGGCGGGGATCATCATCTTCACCGAATCGACGGCGATGGCGGGAAGGGTGGCGGCCAGTGCTGCGGCGCCGAGCGCCACGCGGACGCGGGAGAGAACGGTCATGGAAAACTCCTCCAGAGGGGGTGAGTCGCGGCACGAATGGCCCGATTGTCGCGCAGTTTACCGGATCGGGCGAGCCCGGCTGGCGGGCGGGCTCACGCGGCGTGCAGCGCGGCGGCCAGCAGGAACACGACCATCCAGAGGATCCAGGCGCGCCAGAGCAGCCCCTCCAGGCTCGCCAGCGTCTCCTCCCGCGCGCTCTCGCCCACGCCCAGCGCCGGCCGGTCCACGAAGGCGCCCGAACGCGGCACCGGGTCGCCCAGGCGAGCCCCGAGCGCACCCGCGCCGGCCGCGAGCACGATCGCCTCGTCGGGGCGCGGCCAGAGCGGCGCCTGCGAGCGCCAGCAGAAGAGCGCGTCCTCGAAATCGCCCACCACCGCGAAGGCACAGGCCGTGAGGCGCTGGGGGATCCAGTCGAGGACCTGGAAGGCGCGCGCCGCGAACCAGCCGAAGTCGTGCCCCTGGGGATCGGGCAGCGGCTCCCAGCTGCGCGCCGCGCGCTGCGCGAGCGGATAGAGCACCACCCCGATGGGGCCCGGGAGCACCAGGAACCAGAAGAGGAGGGCGAATGCGCCATGGTGCGATTCGCGCAGGGCATGCTCCGCGGCGAGGCGGGCGACCACATCGGCATCGGGCGTATCGACGGGCTCGCCCCGCCAGGCGGCGAGCAGGTTCGCCGCCCCGGTGGCATCGCCCTCGCGCAGCAGCCGCTCGATCGCCCCCAGCTCCCGCGTGGTCTCGAGGAACCGGATGCTGAAGTACAGCACCGCGACGTCGAGGATCCACACCACCACCGGGTGGAGCGCCATCGCGAGCGCCGTGGCGAGCGCCACCGGCCCCGCCACGATCGCCACCAGCACCAGCCAGGCGACGATCCCGGAGTTGCGATCGCCCGCATCCATGCGGCGCGATACGGCCAGCGCCACGCGGCCATAGAGGGCGAGGAGCGCCTGGCGGCCGCGGGGCGGAAAGGCGTACTGGGAGGCCAGGCTGGCCAGCAGGGCGAGGAGGCTCACGTCGTCTCTTGCGGGGAGGTCCGCGGATTATAATGACCCTCCCCTGTCATCCGCCGTCCGGCGAGGCGCGTTTCAGGCAGGCCAACCATAACGAGGAGAAGCAAGATGCTGAAGAGGCTCATCGCGGCCGGCGCCGCGCTCGGGTTCGCCCTGGCCGCGCACGCCCAGGACTACCCCAGCCGCACGATCACCATCATCGTGCCGTTCGCGGCCGGCGGACCCACGGATACCGTCACTCGCCTCGTGGGGCAGTCGATGTCCAAGACGCTGGGCCACCCGATCATCGTAGAAAACACCGCCGGCGCTGGCGGCACCATCGGCGTCGAGAAGGTGGCGAAAGCCAAGCCCGACGGCTACACGCTGCTCCTCATGCACATCGGCATTTCCACCAGCCCGTCGCTGTACCGCAACCTGCGCTACGACCCGCAGAAGGACCTCGAGCCCATCGGCCTGGTGACCGACGTCCCCATGACCTTCATCGCGAAGAAGGACTTCCCGCCGAAGGACATGAAGGAGCTCATCACCTACGTGAAGGCCAACAAGGACAAGGTCACCTACGCCAATGCGGGCGTCGGCGCCGCTTCCCACCTGTGCGGGATGCTGTTCATGTCAGCCCTGGGTACCGACCTCACCACCATCCCCTACAAGGGAACGGGGCCGGCCATGACCGACCTGATGGGCGGCCAGGTGGACTTCATGTGCGACCAGACCACCAACACCACGCCCCAGATCAAGGGCGGCAAGGTGAAGGGCTACGCCGTCACCACCAAGAAGCGCGTGGCTTCCCTCGGCGATCTCCCTACGGTGGCGGAGTCGGGCTTGCCCAATTTCGAGGTCGGCGTGTGGCATGGCATGTGGGCGCCCAAAGGCACCCCCAAGCCCGCCATGGACAAGCTGGT
>JANMHV010000303.1:0-12776 GCA_031375445.1 Burkholderiales bacterium
GATTCGACCGGCCCGAAGTTTGTGAGCTCGCCGCCGAGGGAGGCGATGCGCTCGCGCACGACGGGATCCTGCAGCGCTTTCGCGATGGCTTCCGCGAGGCGTGCCACGATCGGAGCAGGCGTGCCGGCGGGCGCGAAGATCGCGTTCCATTCATACACCTCGTAGCCCGGCACGCCGGCCTCCGCCATGGTGGGTGCCTCGGGCAGCGCGGGCGAGCGCTTCCCGCCGGTAATGGCGAGGGCGCGGAGCCTTCCGCCTTTCACGTGGGGCAATCCCGACGCCATGTTGGCGAAGAAGAGCGGCACCTGCCCGCCGATCACGTCGTTCAGGGCCGGCCCGCCGCCCTTGTAGGGGACGTGCGTCACGTCCACGCCCGCCTTCTGCCGGAAGAGCTCGCCCGCGAGGTGTTGCGCCGAGCCGTTGCCCGAGGAGGCGAAAGCGATCGCGCCCGGCTTCGCCTTCGCCATCGCGATCACCTCGGCCACGTCCTTGGCCGGGAACGCGGGATTCACCACCATCACGTTCGGGAACAGCACCAGCACGGAGATGGGCGTGAACGCCTTCGCGGGATCGTAGGGGAGCTTGGGGAAGAGGCTCGGGTTCACCGAGTACGACAGCGCGTCGAGCATCAGCGTGTAGCCGTCGGGTGCGGCGCGCGCGACTTCGGCCGCGGCGATCTGGCCGCTCGCCCCGGCCTTGTTCTCCACCACCACCGGCTGCCCCAGCGTCTCGCCCATCTTCGGCGCCACCAGGCGCGCCATCAGGTCCGCGCCGCCCCCGGCGGGATAAGTCACCACCAGCCGGATGGGGCGCGTGGGCCAGGACTGCGCGTGGGCCGTGGACGCGAGGGCCACGGCGATGGAAAAGGCGAAAGCGAGAAAATTTTTCATGCCGCTAGAATAGCCGCACTTTGGGCACCTCCCCCGCGGTCGATTGCCATGCGCACGTGTTCTCCGCGACCGCCCCGGCGATTCGCGGCGCGCGCTACCGTCCCGCGTACCCCGCCCCCCTCGCCTCGTGGCAGGACCACTGGCGCCGTGCCGGCGTGACCCACGGCGTGCTGGTGCAGCCGAGCTTCTTCGGGACCGAGAACGCGGAGCTGGTGGCGGCCCTCGGGCTCGATCCCGGGCGTCTGCGGGGCGTCGCGGTGGTGGATCCCGAGGCCGACGACGCGGCGCTCGACCGGATGCATGCCGCGGGAGTGCGTGCGGTGCGGCTCAACCTGCGTGGCGCCCTCGAGGGGTTGGTGGCGTTGCCGCCGTGGCAGGCGCTGCTCGGGCGGGCGCACGCGCGCGGCTGGCACGCGGAAGTGTTCGCCGATGCGGGACGCGTTCCGGCCATCGTCGAGGCGCTTGGCACGACGCCCGCCTCGGTGGTGTTCGACCACTTCGGCCACCCCGACCCGGCGGCGATCGATGCCACCTTCGCCGCAGTGGCGCGCCTCGCCGCCACGCGGCCGGTCTGGGCCAAGCTCTCCGCGCCCTATCGCCTCGAGGGCTGCGACCCGGTGGACCTGGCGCGCCGCTGGCTCGCGGCCGTGGGCCCCGCGCGCCTGGTGTGGGGAAGCGACTGGCCGTGGACCGGCCACGAGGAGGGCCGCCACTACCGCACCCTCGCCGATGCGCTGCCGCAGTGGGTCGGGGCCGAGGCCGCGCGCGGGATCCTCTGGGATAATCCAGCGCGTCTCTATCGCTTCGCCTGAGGAATCCCCTTGCTCGTCCACCCGCAGTTCGACCCGATCTTCTTCAGCATCGGCCCCATCGCCGTGCGCTGGTACGGCCTCATGTACGTGGTCGCCTTCGTCGCATTCATCGCGCTCGGCAAGCTGCGGGTGCGCCGCGGCCTGGGGGGCGACATGACGGTCAAGGACGTGGACGACATGCTGATCTGGGGGGTGGTCGGCGTGATCCTCGGCGGCCGGCTCGGCTACGTGGCCTTCTACAAGCCGCAGTACTACGTCGAGCACCCGGGGGAGATCCTGCAGACGTGGACCGGGGGCATGAGCTTCCACGGCGGGTTCGTGGGCGTGCTGGTTGCCATCGCCATCTATTGCGCGATCAAGAAGAAGCGCTGGCTCGCGACCATGGATTTCGTGGCCCCCCTGGTGCCCATCGGCCTCGCGGCGGGGCGGCTGGGCAACTTCATCAACGGCGAGCTGCCCGGGCGGCCCACCACGGTTCCCTGGGGGATGTGGTTCCCGCAGGTGGACCCCAACCCGCTGGCGCGCCACCCCTCGCAGCTCTACCAGTTCGGTCTCGAAGGCCTCGCCCTCTTCGCGCTGCTGTGGTGGTATGCCGCGAAGCCCCGGCCCGTGGGGGCCGTGTCGGGCGCTTTCCTCCTGGGCTATGGGTTCTTCCGCTTCCTGGCCGAGTTCACGCGCCAGCCAGACGACTACCTCGGCCTCCTGTCGCTGGGCCTCTCCATGGGCCAATGGCTGTCGCTGCCGATGGTGGTGGCGGGTGTCGCGATGATGGCCTGGGCGTACCGACGCGAGCCCAGCTGACGGTTGCCGCATATCCCCATGGGAAAGGGACGCGGGAACTAAATGGGCCCTCCCATGCTTCCAACGGCATGATCCCCGATGGAAGCCGAATGATGGCTGCCGAGAAATGCGCCCACTGCCGTCGCGGCCCCTCCGGGATCGCGGGCCACGAGCGCCTGTTCAGCCACACCATGGGCGGGAACCAGATGCAGTTCAAGTGCCGCGAGTGCGAGGGCATCTGGGTGCGCCGCCAGGGCGCCGACGGCAAGTTCGCCTGGTCGCTGCCCGCGGCCGGAGAGCACCCGGGCGCGGACGTGCCCGGGCGGCTCGGCTCCGCCCCGCCCTAGCCCCGCTCAGAAGCCGGTTGCGTACAGGTACTCGACGCGATCGAAGGCCTCGTCGACTTTCCGGTACTCGCTCACGACACGCTCGCCCACGCGGTCGATCTCGCGGTTCAGCGCCTCGCAGTCGGCGAACGGCGGCAAGCCCCGCAGCCGGCGCGCGAGGTCGCGGGCCGCCGCCACGCCGTTGTCCCTGTGGCCGTCCTCGTGCTTCCGGAGCCTTCGGGAGAAGTCCTCCCATTGCGCGCGCAGCTCCGGCGTCGCGCGCGCCTCGTCCTCCCAGCGTGGCAGCTTCATCCAGGCACTCACCGTGAGCGCCACGCCGTCGACGCTGCAGCCCGTCGGCTCGCGTCGGTGGGTGAACTTCCATCGGATGCGCCACGCGCATTGGCCCCAGACCTTGATCCCCTTGGACTCGCTGAACGGGGCGGTCTGCTGCATCGTCTCGCGGATGTGGGCACGGGTGAGGCCGCGCACCGGAAACCACTGGACGTCGGTCGGCAGCACGCTAACATCGCCCGCCGTGCCGCCGGTGGTGGAAAGGTCCGTTCGCGAGGTGTCCACCGGTTTGGCCTTCGCCTCCTCCGGGGGCCGATCGCCGTAGTGGACCTTGCCCTTGTCGTCGGTCCAGCGATAGACCTGCGCGGCGGCTCCCGATGCACACAGGGTGGCGGCGACCGCGAGGGCCAGGCCCGGGGCGAGGCGCGAGGACGTCAAAGGGGGCTCCGCGGAGGGCGATGCGCCATCCCATCGCATGGCGCACGTCCGGTCAAGCAAAAAAACGGCCCCCCGGCGGAGTGCCGTTCCGAGTGGTTGCAGGGCGATCAGCGGGGCGGCAGCGGCGTCAGCGTCCCGGCGCGTCCGGTGCTCCCGCCAGGACGATGGTCAGACTGCGAATGCCTTGCGCGCCGTGGATCAGCACGCCCTCGATGTCGGCGGTGGCCGAGGGCCCCGTCATGAACACGCCGTAGGGCGCGTCGAACTGCGCTTGTTCGCGATAGGCGAGATGCATGTTGCCGACGATTCGCGCCGGATCCAGCAGGACGACCAGGTGCTGCGAAAGGAAGCCGAGGGCGCTCACCCCGAATTCGGCCTGGGTGAGCCAGACCGAGCCGGTCTCGGCCACGCCGAACACGGCGCGCACCACACCGACATCGACCCCCGCGAGCTCCGCCGGGGGCCGCGACGGGTCGAGCGGGCAGGTGCCGGCAACCTCGGGCGTCGCCGAGCAGACGACGCGCGCCTCGGGATGAAGGCTCCGGATCAGCGCGTCGAGCGGCCCCGCGGGAGCGGCGACCACCTTGCCGCCCATGCGCACTACGCCGGCCTCGAAGCGCTCGAGGAGCGGCACGGAGTCGACGGCGTCGAACGTCGGGACCGGGGGCAGGGGCGTCGCCGCCGGCTGGTTCTTGCGGATGCGTCCGAGGATGTCTTCACGCGCGCTCATTGCTTCGGGCTCCTGAACTTGACGTACCACTGCCGGAACGTGAGCAGGGGGGCGTCCGGCACCTCGCGTTGTCGCCCCCAGGCGTTCAGCGGGTTGTACATCACCATCCGCGGCAGCGTGGAGATCCCCGCGTTGGCCGCCTCGGCCGCGGCGCGATAGAGCCTCGGGCTCGCGAGCACCTTGCCCGCCGCCCGCATCGCCTCCTGCTTCACGATCGGCAGCTGGTTGCGCTCGGCGATGACCTGCCGCCACTTGTAGATCTGCTCGTGGATGTTGATGCGAACCGGGCAGACGCTGGTGCAGCTGCCGTTCAGCGTGGAGGCGAAGGGCAGCAGGCTGAACTTGCGCAGGTTGAAGGTGGGATCGATGATCACGCCGATCGGCCCCGAGTAGGTCGCCCCGTAGCTCAACCCGCCGCTGCGCCGGTAGACGGGGCACGTGTTCATGCAGGCGCCGCAGCGGATGCACTTGAGCGAGGGCCAGAAGTCGGCCATGCCGAGGCGCTCGACGCGGCCGTTGTCCACCAGGATCACGTGCATCCGCGCGCCCGGGCGCGGCGCGCGGAAATGCGAGGTGAGCTGGGTGATGGGCGAGCCGAGCGCGCTCCTCGAGAGCATGCGCACGAAGACGCCGAGGTGCTCGACTTTCGGGATCACCTTCTCCACGCCGATGGAGGCGATGTGGAGCTTGGGCAGGTTCACGCTCAGGTCGGCGTTGCCCTCGTTGGTGCACACCACCACGGTGCCGGTCTCCGCGACGGCGAAGTTGGCCCCGGTCATGCCCGCCTCGGCGCGCAGGAAGTAGGGCCGCGTGTGCATGCGCTGGCTCTCGGCGAGGTAATGCACGTCGCTGTTGCCGGGGTCGGTGCCGATCTTTTCGGCGAAGACGCGCGCCACGTCGCCCCTCAGCTTGTGCACCGCGGGCACCACGATGTGGCTGGGCGGCTCGTCGTCGAGCTGCTGGATGCGCTCGCCGAGATCGGTTTCCATCACCTCGATGCCGCGCGTCTCCAGGAACGGGCGCATCTCGCACTCGTCGGTGAGCATCGACTTGGCCTTCACCAGGGTGCGCGCGCCATTGGCCTCCAGGATGTCGAGCACGATCTGGTTGTGCTCGGCGGCGTCACGCGCCCAGTGCACCGTCGCCCCGTTGGCGATCGCGTTCCTCTCGAATTCCTCGAGGTAGTCGGCGAGGTGGGTGAGGGTGTGCTCCTTGATCGCGGAAGCGAGGGTGCGCAGCTCCTCCCATTCCGGCAGGTGCTCGCTCTCGCGGTCGCGCTTCTTGCGCAGGTCCCAGAGGCGCTTGTCGTGGAACTCGAGGTGGTCCTTCGCCTTGATGAACTTCGACGACGCCTCGGAATGGTCAATCCGTTTCATGGTCACTCTCGCGAAAACGTGTCCTGCGTTCACTCCCTCTCCCCTGGGAGAGGGTTGGGGAGAGGGTCATGAGCGCGTCCCGTTCAATATCTGCGCGATATGGATGAACTTGACCGGCAGCCCGAGGCGCTCGGCGCAGCCCTTCTGGTGCATGAGGCACGACATGTCGGCCGAGACGATGTACTGCGCCCCGGCACGGGCATGGTCGTTCACCTTGTCGTAGCCCATCCGCGCCGACACCGGCTCCTCGAAAACCGAGAACGTGCCCCCGAACCCGCAGCATTCGTCGGGGCGCTCGGGCATGGCGAACCGTATCCCCTTCACCTTCGAGAGCAGCGCCATGGGCTTGGAGAACGCGGGCTCCTGGATCTCCGACATCTTGGCTGTCCGCAGCGCGCGCAGCGACGCGCAGCCGTTGTGCAGTCCGACCGTGTGCCGGAACTCGGCCCAGGGAAACTCGCGCACCCCGAGGACGTCGTGCACGAACTCCACCAGCTCGTAGGTCGAGCGCCGCACCTTGGCGACCGCGGGCGTCTGCGGGATCGCCGTGAGGTGCTCGCGCACGTGGTGCGTGCAGCTTCCCGAGGGCGCGACGATGTAGTCGAATCCGGCGAAGTTCTTCGCGAACAGCTGCTCGGTCGCGGCGGCGTCCTTCTCGCAGCCGCTGTTGGCCATCGGTTGTCCGCAGCAGGTCTGGTCCAGCGGGTAGTCCACCTCGACCCCGAGGCGCTCGAGGAGCTCGAGGGTCGCGATGGCGACCTCGGGGAAAAGCGCGTCCACGTAGCACGGGATGAAGAGCGCCGCCTTCATGGAGTTCCTTTCACGGAGCGGGTGCCGCGCGGGGAGGCACAGGCGTCGACGAGATGGACGATCGAACGATAGGGAAAACCGGCCTGCTCCGACAACCCGATCTCGCAGGTGCGGCTGGTCGAGTAGCCCTGCTCGCAGCCCGCGGGCAGGGCCGCCTTCAGGTGGCGCAACGCGTGTTCGTTCAGCTCCGGCCGGTCGAACCCCTTGTCGCCGGCGAAGCCGCAGCACTGCACCTCGGGAACCGTGACGACGAGAGGGCTGCAGCGCTCGGCGATGGCGGCGAGCTTGTCGACCGTGCCCATCTTGCGCACGCTGCACACCGGATGGATCGCCACGGCCTCGCGGCCGGGCACGAGGTCCACGCGCGGGAGCACCGAATCGTGGATGAACTCCACCGCGTCGTGTATCGCGAGGCGCCCGGCGCAGTGGCGTTGCATGCGGTAGGCGCAGGGGCTGGTGTCGAAGACGATCGGGAATGTCCCTCCGGCGCTGGCCGAGTGCAGCGCCGCCTCGAGCTCGGCCGCCTTGCGGTCCGCGGCCTCCTTGAGTCCCTTGCTCTCGAACGGCTGTCCGCAGCACAGCTGCGCGAGCCCGTCGGGATGGATCACCGCGTAGCCGGCCTTGTCGAAGAGGCGCTCGGCCGCCACCGGCAGCGGCTCGCTGTCGTCGCCCCGCTGCGGCCCGAGCGTGCGCGCGGCACAGCTCGGAAAGTAGACGAGGCGATCGGCCGGCCCGGCGGTGCGCAGCGGCGAGGGCTGGAACGTCACGGGCCGGGGCATGTTCGGCGACCATTTCGGCAAGCGCCCGCCGGAAGCCATGCGCAGGGCGTCCAGGCCGCCCTGCATCGCGCGCGTGCCGAAGAGGGCGTGCAACCCGTCGGCCGACGCGAGCGCCGCGCGCACCACGGTGGTGGTGGCGCCGAAGTGGCCGGCGAGCGTGTCGGCCACGCCGTGCGCGAACGCTCCGGCGCGCTTGCCGCGCAGCGCCTTGATCAGCAGGCCGGTCTCGATGCCCACGGGGCATGCCGTGGCGCAGAGCCCGCAGCCCGCGCAGGTGTCGATGCCGTGATAATCGTAGAGCCCGGCCAGCGCCGCCGCCTCCTCCTCCTCGCCCGGCACGCGCTCCAGGCGCGCGATCTCGCGCCACCCGGCGATTCTCTGGCGTGGCGACAGGGTGAGGCCGCGCGACGGGCACTTGGGCTCGCAGAAGCCGCACTCGATGCACTGGTCCACGATCGGATCGCAGGCCGGCAGCGGCTTCAGGTTCTTCAGGTGCGCCTCGGGATCGTCGTTGAGGATCACGCCGGGGTTGAGCAGGCCCCGGGGATCGAGGAGGCGCTTCAGCGCCTTCATCAGGTCGTGGGCCTGGGCGCCCCACTCGAGCTCGACGAACGGCGCGATGTTGCGCCCGGTGCCGTGCTCGGCCTTGAGCGAGCCGTCGTACTTCTTCACCACCATGGGGCAGAGCTCGGCCATGAAACCGCGATAGCGCTCGACCTCGGAGGGCACGTTGAAGTCCTGCGTGAAGACGAAGTGCAGGTTGCCCTCGAGGGCGTGGCCGAAGATGATGGCGTCGGGATAGCCGTGCGCGGCGAGCAGGCGCTGCAGCTCGAGGGTCGCCTCGGCGAGCCGCGTCACCGGGAAGGCCACGTCCTCGATGATCACAGTGGTGCCCACGCGGCGCATCGCGCCAACCGAAGGGAACATCCCCTTGCGCACATTCCAGTAGCGCGCGCACTCGGCGGGGTCGGTCGAGAAGCGCACCGGCTCACGGGTGTGCACGGCGCCGAGCGCCGCCTCGATGGCGCGGATCTGCGCCTCGAGCGCGGGCCGGGTCGCCGCCCGTGTCTCCACCAGCAGGGCCGCGCCATCGGGGCCCACGGCCGTGAGCGAGGCGGGCAGCCCCGGCTTGCCTTCCACCGAGCGCAGCGCCGCGCGGTCGGCGAGCTCCACCGCGGCAACCGGAGCCTCCTTGAGGATCGTCACCGCGCGGCAGGCAGCCTCGAGGCTATCGAAGAGGATCAGCGCGCTCGCCTTGTCGGCGTACTCGGGCACGGTGCGGTAGGTGATCTCGGAGATGAACCCGAGGGTGCCCTCGGAGCCGATCATCAGGTGCGCCAGGATGTCGACCGGGTCCTCGAAGTCCACCAGCGCGTTCAGGCTGTACCCGGTGGTGTTCTTGATCGCGAACTTGGAGCGGATGCGTCCGGCGAGCGCCGCGTCCGCGCGCGTGGCCTTCCCCAAAGCCGCCAGCTCCCGCAGGAGCGCGCCATTGCGCAGCCCGAAGTACTCGCGGCTGGCGGCATCGCGCGTGTCGAGCACCGCGCCGTCGGCGAGCACCACGCGGATGCCGGCAAGCGTGCGGTAGCTGTTCTGCGCGGTGCCGCAGCACATGCCGCTCGCGTTGTTGGCCGCGATGCCGCCGATCATCGCCGCGTCGATGGACGCGGGGTCGGGGCCGATCTTGCGTCCGAAGCGCGCGAGGGCCCGGTTCGCCGCCGCCCCGATCACGCCGGGCTGCAGCGTGATGGTCTCCCCATCCGCCGAGGGCACGGCCGAGCGCCAGTTGTCGCCGAGCAGCACCAGCACCGAGTCGCTGATCGCCTGGCCCGAAAGGCTGGTACCCGCCGCGCGAAAGGTGACCGGCGTGCCGAGCTCGGCGCAGTTGCGGAGCAGGTTGGAGACTTCGTCCTCGCTCTCCACCACGACGGCGAGCTTCGGCACCAGCCGGTAGAAGCTCGCATCGGTCCCCCAGGTGAGGAGCCGCAGGGGATCGGTGACCAGGCGCTCGGCGGGAATGAAGGCCGCCACTCGTGCGTGCAGGGTGGCGTAGGGCTCCGGCAGGCCGCGGGCGTAGGCGTTCGGGTTCGGCTGCGGCATCGTGGCGACGCTCTCGAGAGGCAGAGTTCACCCTACCCCCCGGCCGTCGCGGGGCTTTTGATCTATGTCACTTCCCGGCGCCCCCGCGCGCCGAGAATGGATCCATCATCCGATGTCAGGAGAAGCCGTCATGCCGCGCCGCCATTCGATCCTCACCGCCGTGGTTGGCCCCGCCGCTGTCCTGATCCTCTTCGCCACGGGCCCCGCTTCGGGTGCCGATGTGGCGCGCGGCGCCGCCCTCTACGAGCTGCGCTGTGGCGGTTGCCACTCGGAAAGCGTCCACGGCCGCGCCAAGCGTGTCGCGACCAGCTTCGAGGACGTGCGCCGCTGGGTCAACCGCTGGAATGCGACGCTCGCCCTTGGCTGGGAGGCCGAGGAGGTCGACGACGTGACCCTCTTCCTCAACGCCACCTACTACCGCTACGCCTGCCCGCCGAGCGTCTGCAAGGTCGTCTCGACGACGTGGCGGCCCGGCCATTCCCTTGCGGCCTCGGGCAGCCCGCGGCTCGCCGACCGGTAGACGGTTTTCGGACAGGGCCGCCGAGGGGGTCGATGCCGGCGGCTCTCAATGCACCAGCAGCGTGAACGGCCACACGTACGCCTGCGCCATCACCAGCATTCCCATCAGCGCGGCCAGCGCCAGGCTGTGGAAGAACACGTAGCGCAGGATCTCGCCCTCGTGGCCATACCACTGGGTCGCCGTGGAGGCCACGACGATGCTCTGCGCGTCGATCATCTTGCCCATCACGCCCCCCGAGCTGTTGGCCGCGGCCATCAGCACCGGGGAGAGCCCCAGCTGCTCGGCGGTGATCTTCTGGAGGTTGCCGAAGAGCACGTTGGACGAGGTATCGGAGCCCGTGAGCGCCACCCCCAGCCAGCCCAGCATCGCCCCGAAGAACGGATAGAAGTCGCGGGTGTGCGCGAACGCGCGGCCGAGCGTCGCATCGAGCCCCGCGCCCTTGGTGATGAAGCCCAGGGCGAGCATCGCCGCGATGGTGAGGAGCGAGTAGCGCACCAGCTTCAGCGTGCGCCCGTAGGTGCTGATGATCTTCGCGAACGGCAGGCCCATCACCAGGGCCGCGATGATCGCGGCGATGAGGATCCCGGTGCCCGTCGCGGAAAGCCAGTTGAGCACGTACACCGCCGCTTCCGGCGTGGCCTTCGGCACCACCGGCGGCATCTTCACCACCAGGTTGTGCAGGCCCTCGATCGGAAAGCGGAAGATCGACAGGCTGTTCAGCCAGTTCTTGATCTGCGGCAGGCCCCAGAGGAACACCAGCACGCTCAGGATCACCCAGGGCATCCAGGCCCGGACCACCTGCGCCCGGGTATAGCCCGTGGCCACCCGCTGCTGCTCGGCCACTTCCGCGCTCACGGTCTCGCCCTCGCGGGTGGTTGACAACCAGACCCGCTTCGGCTGCCACACCTTGAGGAACAGGGTGAGGGCACCCATCGAGACGATCGCCGCGACCACGTCCACCAGCCACGGACCGTGGAAGTTGGACACCAGGTACTGGGGAACCGCGAACGAGACGCCGGCGACCAGGATCGCGGGCCAGATCTCGAGCATGCGGCGCCATCCCACGAACGCCCAGATGAGCCAGAAGGGCACCAGCATGGAGAAGAAGGGCAGCTGCCGGCCGACCATGCCGCTCAATTCGTTCACGTCCAGGCCGGTGACCGCGGCAAGCACGATGATCGGCGTGCCGAGCGCGCCGAAGGCCACGGGGGCCGTATTGGCGATGAGCGACAGGCCCGCGGCCGCGAGCGGCTTGAAGCCGAGGCCCATCATGATGGCGGCGGTCACCGCCACCGGCGTGCCGAATCCGGCCGCGCCTTCGAAGAACGCACCGAAGCAGAACGACACCAGCAGCAGTTGCAGCCGCCGGTCGTTGGTGATCCCGGTGATGCTCTTCTGGAGCACCTCGAAAAGGCCGGTATCGGTGGTGAGCTGGTACAGGAAGATCACGTTCAGCACGATCCAGCCGATGGGCAGCAGGCCGAAGAGTGCGCCGAGGAGGGCGGTCTTGCCCGCCATTTCAACCGGCATGCCGTAGACCACGACTGCCACCAGCAGGGCCACGACCAGCCCCGCGATCGCCGCCCAATGGGCCTTGATGTGGAAGAAGGCGAGGCTTCCCAGCAGCACCAGGATCGGCAGCGCGGCGAGCAGCGTGGAGAGGACGGTGTTGTTGAGCGGATCGTAGACCTGGGACCACGTCATGGCGGACTCCCTTTTATCGCGGTCCGCTCGACGCGGAGCCGGTGTCGCAACGTACATGGCGCCGCCGGGCGCGGTTTGACCTAGATCACCTTCCCGCGACAATCGGCGCACTGTCGACCGTTGATTCAAATCAAACGGTTTCGGCCCCGGTCGCATACCTTGGTCGGCAATGAACCCGTATGTCCTCTTCCTTTTGTATCTCGGGGCGATACTCGGCTTTGTCGCGGTGACGCTGCTGATGAATCGGATGCTGGGGCCCAAGCCGCTCGCCACGGCGACCAAGCTGGAGCCGTTCGAATGTGGTGCCACTCCGGTCGACACGCGCAACGTGCGCCCGATCGCGGTCAAGTACTACGGCATCGCCATCGCCTTCATCCTCTTCGACCTGGAGGCGGTGTTCCTGATCCTGTGGGCGCTCGCCGCCCGGCCGCTCGGCGATTTCATGCTGGTCACCTTCCTGATCTTCACCGCCCTGCTGGTGCTGATCCTGCTGTACGTGTACAAGGCGCGGCTGCTCGAAGCGGTGACCGAATAGCCATGGCCAACGCCCCCGCCACCATTCCGATCTACCCCGCCAAGGCCGGGCACACCGGTTTCGAATATTTCTCCACCAAGAAGGACGAGCTGGTGGGCTGGGCGCGCAAGTTCTCGCTCTTCCCCTACCCGTTCGTCACCGCCTGCTGCGCGATGGAGTTCATGTCGGTGAGCGCCACGCCGTACGACACCGATCGCTTCGGCGCGGCGCTGCCGCGCTTCTCGCCCCGCCAGTCGGACCTCCTCATGGTCGTGGGCACGGTGACCCACAAGCAGGCGCCCATCCTCCTCAAGGTGTACGAGCAGATGTGCGAGCCGAAGTGGGTGATGGCCTTCGGGGCCTGCGCGACCAGCGGGGGCTTCTACCAGAACTACGCGGCGGTGGCGGGGATCGACAAGATCATTCCCGTGGACATCTACGTGCCCGGCTGCCCGCCGCGGCCCGAGACGGTGATCGACGCGATCATGAAGCTGCAGGCGCGCATCGCCGGCGACCACCATCCGATCCTCACCGGGAACTTCTGATGGCCCCGCTGCCCGATCCGCTCCCCCCCGTGCTGGCGGTCGCGCCGGGCGAGCTGCTGGAAATCGCGGCGCAGCTGAAGTCCGCGGCGCGCTTCGACCTGCTGCTCGACGTGACCGCCGTGGACTGGCCCGGCCAGGCGCCGCGCTTCGAGGTCGTC
>JANMHV010000106.1:0-3125 GCA_031375445.1 Burkholderiales bacterium
GGGGACGAGCCGCACTACTTGGGGATGCGGCTCTCGACCAGCCGCGCGAGGATGGCGACGTCCAGCTCGGCGGCGGTCTTGTTCCCCGGGAACGACACCGAGGTGATGGTCTTGCCCTTGCGGAAGTAAAGCTGCTTGGTCACCGGCATCCAGAAGCCCGCGTCGCCCACGGTGTCCACGTTCTTGCTGCTCGACTTGTAGATCTTCTCGAGGTTGTCGCGTTCCTGCTGCATCTCCTGCTGAACCGCGTATTGCACCTCGCGCACCGTGACCACCACCACGGCGCCCTTCTTGGAATCGATGAAGTTGCAATGGGAGGGATTGCCGGATTTCACCGGCAGCGCAGTCGCCACCGGCCGGTCGGCGATCCGGTTGATCTCCTCGGGCGTAAGGAGCGTGCAGGCGTCCGGCGGCACTGCGAGGGCGGCAAGGGGCAGGGCGGCGAGCGCGGCCGCGAGGTAACGGAGTTTCATGGGCAATCCATCGCGAGAAATCGCGGAAGGCGCCATTATCGCCGATCGCCGGGGCGCGTTCCCTAGTAGGTCGCCCGCCCGCCGGAGAGGTCGAAAACGCCGCCGGTGGTGAAGGAGCAGTCCTCGGTCGCGAGCCAGCACACCATCGCGGCGATCTCCTCCACCTGGCCGAAGCGGCCCATCGGGATCTTCGAGAGCATGAAGTCGATGTGCTGCTGGGTCATCTGGGCGAACATGCCGGTCTTGACCGCCGCGGGGGTCACGCAGTTGACCCGGATGCCGGTCTTCGCGAGCTCCTTGCCGAGCGACTTGGTGAGCGAGATGACACCCGCCTTGGAGGCGCTGTAGGCGCTGGCGTTGGGGTTGCCTTCCTTGCCCGCGACCGAGGCGATGTTCACGATCCGCCCGTATTCGTTCTTCGTCATGTGGCCGACGAGGACGCGGTTGCAGAGGAAGACGCCGGTCAGGTTGATGTCGAGCACCTGCTTCCAGTCGGCGAGCGGGTATTCGGCCACCGTTGCGTTGGGGCCGGTGATGCCCGCGCTGCACACCAGGGCGTCGACCTTGCCGAGGGCGGCGACGGTCGAGTCGCGTGCCGCGATCACCTGGGCCTCGTCGCTCACGTCGAGCTGCGCGGTGTGGGTGTTGCCGCCGACGGCCTTCGCGGCGGCGGCGAGCGCTGCGGGATCGCGGTCCCACAGGCTTACTCGGGCGCCGGAGGCGGCGAGACGGTGGGCGATGGCGAGCCCGATTCCCGCGGCGCCGCCAGTCACGACCGCGCCCTTGCCGCCCATGTCCAGCTTGTTCATCGATGTCCCTTTGGAGTCAATTGGCCTGACCACTTGACCATATGATAACCTCGCCGCGAAGAGGAGAACCCGATGGCGTCGTCCAAGAAACGCCGGAGCGCGCAGTGGTTCGGCCGCGACGGGAAGATGGGTTTCATCTATCGCTCGTGGGTGAAGAACCGCGGCATTCCCCACGACCAGTTCGATGGCCGTCCGGTCATCGGCATCTGCAATACCTATTCCGAGCTCACGCCCTGCAACTCGCACTTCCGCACCATCGCGGAACACGTGAAGACGGGTGTGTGGGAGGCGGGCGGCTTCCCGCTCGAGTTCCCGGTGATGTCGCTCGGCGAGACGTTGCTGCGCCCGACCGCGATGCTCTACCGCAACCTCGCCAGCATGGACGTCGAGGAATCGATCCGCGGCAACCCGATCGACGGCGTGGTGCTGCTGATGGGCTGCGACAAGACCACGCCCGCGCTGCTGATGGGTGCTTCCAGCGTCGACCTCCCCACCATCGGAGTGTCGGGCGGCCCGATGCTGAACGGCTATTACCGCGGCGAGCGCATCGGCAGCGGCACCAACACCTGGTCGCTCTCCGAGGACCTGCGCGCCGGCAAGATCACGCGCGACGAGTTCCACGAGGCCGAGAGCTGCATGCACCGCTCCCACGGCACCTGCATGGTGATGGGAACAGCCTCGACCATGGCCTCGATGGTGGAGGCTCTCGGCGTGGGACTGCCGGGCAATGCCGCCTTCCCCGCGGTCGATGCGCGCCGCTACGAGCTCGCGCGGATGGCGGGGCGTCGCATCGTCGAGATGGTGAAGAAGGACGTGAAGCTCTCCCACATCATGACGCGCCCGGCGTTCGAGAACGCGATCCGCGTGAACGCCGCGATCGGCGGTTCCACCAACGCCGTGATCCACCTCACCGCCATCGCACGCCGCATCGGCGTGGAGCTCAACCTGGAGGACTGGGACGAGTTCGGCCGCGGCGTCCACACCCTGGTGAACCTGATGCCGAGCGGCAAGTTCCTGATGGAGGACTTCTGCTACGCGGGCGGGCTGCCGGTGGTGATCCGCGAGCTGGGCGAGCAGGGCCTGCTCAACCGCGATGCCCTCACCGCCAACGGCAAGACCATCTGGGAGAACTGCAAGGCGGCGCGCAACGACGGGCCGCAAGTGATCATGCCGTTCGCCAAGCCCTTCAAGAAGAACACCGGCATCGCGGTGCTGCGCGGCAACCTGTGTCCCGACGGCGCGATCATCAAGCCTTCCGCCGCCACGCCGAAACTCATGAAGC
This sequence comes from Burkholderiales bacterium, assembly GCA_031375445.1. GTDB lineage: Bacteria > Pseudomonadota > Gammaproteobacteria > Burkholderiales > Usitatibacteraceae > Usitatibacter. The sequence continues at coordinate 2,565 of JANMHV010000106.1, forward strand.
ACAAGGGCCCGGCGGTGGTATTCGAGAGCATCGAGGATTTCCACGCCCGCATCGACGACCCGAAGCTCGCGATCGACGCGGGCTCGGTGATGGTGCTGAAAAACTGCGGCCCGAAGGGTTACCCCGGCATGGCGGAGGTGGGCAACATGCCGCTGCCCGAGCAACTGCTGCGGAAGGGCATCACCGACATGGTGCGCATCTCGGATGCACGCATGAGCGGCACCGCCTATGGGACGGTGGTGCTGCACGCCGCACCCGAGGCGGCGGCCGGCGGGCCGCTGGCCCTCGTGAGGAATGGCGACCTGGTCGAGCTGGATGTCGCCAAGCGCAAGCTGCACCTGCACGTGTCCGATGCCGAGCTCGCCGAGCGCCGCCTGGCGTGGAAGCCGCCCAAGCCGCCCCTGGCTCGCGGCTACTGGAAGCTCTACGTCGACACCGTGAACCAGGCGAGCGAGGGCGCGGACCTTGATTTCCTGGTCGGCAAGAGCGGTTCGTTCGTGCCCAGGGACAACCATTGAAGGGCACCCTCTCCCCGGCCCTCTCCCAAGGGAGAGGGAGAAC
>JANMHV010000115.1:0-14645 GCA_031375445.1 Burkholderiales bacterium
CGACTTCTCCAACCCCTACCAGGGCTCCATCGACGAGCCGCGGCCGCTCTTCCTCCGCCGCGGCCCGGCCGGCCTCGCATGAGTGCCGCCGAACAGATCCTGCGCGCGCGGCGCTTGCTCGCGGGCGTGGAGAAGAACCACGCCCCGGCGGTGTTCACCTCGGAGCGCCTGCCCCTCGAGACCCGAGAACGGCAAGGAATGCGGGCTGCACCTGATCCCGGTAAGGCAAGTCGGCTCTCGGCGCTGAATCATGGCTAAGGTGTATCTCGTCGGCGCGGGCCCGGGCGCCCCGGACCTCCTCACACTGCGAGCCGCGCGGCTGCTCGAGGCCGCGGACATCGTGTTCCACGACGCGCTGGTGCACCCCGACACGCTGGCGCTCGCCGCTCGCGCGCGCCACATCGACGTGGGCAAGCGCTACGGCAAGATCTCGACCGAGCAGCGCTTCATCAACCGCTCGCTCATCGAGGCGGCACGCACCCACGCAAGCGTGGTGCGCCTGAAAGGCGGCGACCCGATGCTGTTCGGGCGCGCGCAGGAGGAGATCGATGCACTGCGCGAGGCGGGCATCGAGGTGGAGGTGGTGCCCGGCATCACCGCCGCGCTCGCGGCCGCATCGACGCTCGGCGTGTCGCTCACGCGCAGGGGTGTCGCGCGTACGGTGGCGTTCCTCACGCCCCGGGTCGGCCGCGACGAGACCGCTTCGGAATGGCTTCCCGCCGCCCTCGGCGCGGACTCGGTGGTGCTGTACATGGCGGCCGGCGCCTCGCAGGCGATCGCGGAGCAGCTGATCGCGGGGGGCAAGGCGCGCGCGACGCCAGTGGCGCTGGTGGAAAGCGCCACGCTGCCGGATGAGAAGCAAGTCTTCACCACGCTGGCGGCGCTGGCCGCAGAAGCAACGCCGCGGGCCCACGGCCCCGTCGTCATGTGCGTGGGCGAAGTGTTCCGCGACCGGCCCTCGGTCGCCGAAGTGCTGGAGCGATGCCGCACGGCCTGACTGCATCGCACCGCTTCACCGAGCTCGCGTCACGTCACTCCCCCTGCGCGTTCCATTTCCCTTCCACTCCACGATGCAAAGCCGCATGAACACGACCGACAAGTACACCACCGAGACCATCACCGGCGTTCGCCCCTGGACCGACTCGCTGTTTTCCTTCCGCACCACGCGCGACCGCGGCTACCGCTTCGTCCCGGGCCAGTTCGCGCGCCTGGGGGTGCGTGCCGAGGGCGAGGAAGCCATCGTCTGGCGCGCCTACTCGATCGCATCCGCCGCCCACGACGAGCACCTCGAGTTCTTCTCGGTCGTGGTGCCCGGCGGGCAGTTCACCAGCCGGCTGTCGCGACTCAGGGAAGGCGACGAGGTGTTCGTCGAGAGGAAGAGCTATGGCTTCCTCACCACCGACCGCTTCGAGGCCGGGCGCGACCTGTGGATGCTCGCCACCGGGACCGGGCTCGCCCCGTTCCTGTCGATCCTCCACGACTTCGAGACCTGGGAGTCCTACGACAACCTGGTGCTGGTGCAGAGTGTGCGCACCCAGCAGGAGCTCGCCTACGAGGACGTGATCCGCGGTTTCGAGAACAGCGAGTACTACGCCGAGTACGCGCACAAGCTGCGCTATGCGCGTATCGTCACCCGTGAGCCCGTGCCCGGCACCCTGCGCGACCGGGTCACGAAGCTGCTTGCCAGCGGCGTGCTGGAGGAGAACGTGGGGTTGAAGCTCGACCACGACCGCTCCCGCGTCATGCTGTGCGGCAATCCCGAGATGGTCGAGGACTCGCGCAAGATCCTGGTGGATCGCGGCTATCGCGTCTCGCGGCGTGGCGAGCCCGGCCACCTCGCGGTGGAGAATTACTGGTAATGACGAACGAGACGCTGTCCGGCGACACCCCCGAGGCGATATTCGCGCGAGCGGCGGAGCGCGCACGGCGCATGGCCCTGCCCTACGCCGGGGCGGTGACACCCGCCGAGGCGCAGGCGCTGTCGCAAGCCGGCGCCGCGAAGATCCTGGACGTGCGCACGCCCCCCGAGTACGAGCAGGTGGGCCACGTGCCGCAGACGCCGCTCGTGGTCTGGCCGCGCAACGGCGGCGACGCGGAGTACCAGTCGTTCGTCGACCAGGTCGCCGAACAGTTCGAGCCGGGCGCCCCACTGCTGCTCCTGTGCCGCAGTGGTGCTCGCTCCCACAGCGCGGCGCACCTCCTCACCCACGCCGGGTTCGAGCGCGCCTACAACATCCTCGAAGGTTTCGAAGGCGGCCAGCCCGGTCAGGGTTGGCGCAACGCTGGGCTGCCCTGGATCCAGGGCCCTTAGGGGTCAGACTCCCAGCGTCGGATATTCTTTGCGTTAGCAAATAATGGGGTCAGGTTACATTTCGGTCCATCGCCGGCCACGTGGCCGGCGGATCGAAATGTAACCTGACCCCGACATGATCCCCTGGCTGCGCGGCAACGCGCCCTTCCCCCCGATCTCGAAGGCCCTCACCTCACCCAACGGCTTGCTGTGCGCGGGCGGCGAGCTCACGCCAAAGCGCATCCTCGAGGCTTATAGCCGCGGCATCTTTCCGTGGTTCTCCGAGGGCGACCCGATCCTGTGGTGGTCGCCGGATCCGCGCATGGTGCTGTTCCCGGAGGAGCTCAAGGTCTCGAGGTCGCTGCGCAAGGCCGTGGCGCGCGGGGCCTACGAGACGCGCTGGGACACGTCGTTCCGCGCGGTGATGGAGGCGTGCGCCGCGCCCCGGGATGCCCAGGGCGGCACCTGGATCGTGCCGGAGATGGTCGAGGCCTACGTGAAGCTCCACGAGATGGGACACGCCCATTCGGTGGAGTCGTGGCACGAGGGCGAGCTCGCGGGCGGGCTCTACGGCATCGCCATGGGACGGGTGTTCTTCGGCGAGTCGATGTTCTCCCGCGCGACCGACGCCTCCAAGGTGGCGCTGGTGAAGCTGGTGGAACGGGTCGCGGGGGCCGGCTTCCGGCTGATCGATTGCCAGCAGGCCACCGGCCACCTGGCCTCCCTGGGAGCCCGGGAGATCCCCCGGACGGCATTCGCGCAGCTGGTACAGGAGTCGATACAATATCCCCCATCCGGCGAGCGCTGGTATTGACCCTATCGAATGGCGAAGCTCAACGACCTCCCGATCGCGAACCTGCAGTTCTACGCGACGGCCCCGTACCCCTGCAGCTACCTGCCGGGAAAGCTCGCGCGTTCGCAGGTGGCCACCCCCAGCTACCTGATCGACACCGACACCTACAGCGCGCTCGTCTCGGCGGGCTTTCGCCGCAGTGGCGCCTTCACCTATCGCCCCTATTGCGACCATTGCCACGCCTGCGTGCCGGTGCGCGTGGTGGCGGCCGAGTTCGAGGCCAACCGCGCCCAGCGCCGCGCCACCGCGCGCCATGAGGCGCTCGAGCCACGCTACGGCGAGCTCAAGTTCAATGCCGAGCACTACGCGCTGTATCGCCTGTACCAGAGCGAGCGCCACCGCGGCGGCGGCATGGACCACGACAGCCGCGAGCAGTACGCCCACTTCCTGCTGCAGTCCAACGTCGCGACAAGGCTGGTCGAGTTCCGCGAGGGCGGCGAGCTGCGCATGGTGTCGATCGTGGACGAGCTCTCCGATGGCCTCTCCTCGGTGTACACGTTCTTCGATCCCACGGTCGAGCGCGCGAGCTACGGCACCTACAACATCCTGTGGCAGATCGAGGAGGCTCGCCGGCGCGGCCTGCAGTACGTGTACCTCGGTTACTGGATCGGGCAGAGCCGGAAGATGAGCTACAAGAACCAGTTCCGGCCCATCGAGGGTTTGTCCCGCGGGGAGTGGAAGCGGCTGGCATGACGTGATGATGGCTGGCGATGGGCGGCGGTGGATGTGCGGGCGTGGGTTTCAACACGAAGGACACGAAGGTCCACAAAGGTCCACAAAGGAAATCGAAGGGTTCAACGCTCATGGAACGATCTGCGCGAACTCAACGGAGCTGATTCGAGCTTCAACTCCCGCTCTCCTGTTTTCCTTCGTGAACCTTTGTGGACCTTCGTGTCCTTCGTGTTGAAACCCACGCCCGAATATTCACTACTGCCCGTCGCCAGCCACCACCGCAAATGCTGTACTCCCTAGCGCGCGCAGCGCTCTTCAAGCTCGACCCCGAAGTCGCCCACGACCTCACGCTGAAATCGCTTTCGGCCCTGGGCCCGGGGGCGGCGCTGCTGGGCGCCGGCGCCGACGGCAAGGAAGCCAGGCGTGTCTTCGGCATCGATTTCCCCAACCCCGTCGGCCTCGCGGCGGGGCTCGACAAGAATGGCGAGTACATCGACGCCCTCGGGGCACTCGGCTTCGGCTTCCTCGAGATCGGCACCGTCACCCCGCGCCCGCAGCCCGGCAACCCGAAGCCGCGCATGTTCCGGCTCGAGGAGCACGAGGCCCTCATCAACCGCCTCGGCTTCAACAACCACGGCGTGGGCAAGTTGGTGCGCAACGTCGAGCGCGCGAGCTTCCGCGGCGTGCTCGGCATCAACATCGGCAAGAACTTCGACACGCCCAACGAGCGCGCCGCCGATGACTACCTCGAGTGCATGGAGGCGGTGTACGCGCCCGCAACCTACATCACCGTCAACATCTCCTCGCCCAACACGAAGAACCTGCGCGACCTGCAGTCGGCCGAAGCGCTCGATGCACTGCTGGGCGCGGTGATGGGAAAGCGAAGCGCCCTCGCGCAGCGCCACGGGCGCGCCAAGCCGCTGCTGGTGAAGGTGGCGCCGGACCTGGACGACGAGCAGATCGATGCCATCGCAACCCTCGCCGTGAAGCATGGCGTCGACGGCCTCATCGCCACCAACACCACCATCGCCCGCACCGCGGTGAAGGGCCACCGCCACGAGCTGCAGGCGGGGGGACTCTCGGGGCGGCCCGTCTTCAAGCCCTCCACCGCGGTGCTGGCCAAGCTCGCGAAGAAGCTTGCGGGCCGCATCCCGCTCATCGGCGTGGGCGGCATCCTCTCGGGGGCGGACGCGCGCGCCAAGATCGATGCCGGCGCCTCACTCGTGCAGGTCTACACCGGCTTCATCTACCGCGGCCCGGACCTCATCCTGCAGGCTCGCAAGGCGCTGCGGTGATCGTCGCGGTACCGCGCGAGACGAAGGAGGGGGAACGCCGCGTGGCGCTGCTGCCGGCGGCGGTGCAAGAGCTCACCGCGCAGGGCCACGACGTGCTGGTGGAGACCCAGGCGGGGCGCGGCGTGGAGATCGGCGACGACGCCTACCGCGAGGCCGGCGCCACCCTCGTCGCCGCGCGCGATGCGTGGGACGCTGACCTGGTGGTGAAGGTGAAGGAAATGCTGCCGGGCGACCTCGCACTCGCGCCTCGGGGTGTGGCGATCTTCTCCTTCCATCACCTGGTGGGCGAGCCCGTGCGAACCCGTGCGCTGGCCAAACGCGGGCTCACCGCCATCGCGTGGGAGATGATGCGCGACGCCCACGGGCGCTATCCCCTCCTGGCACCCATGTCCGCCATCGCCGGCCACATGGCGATCGACGTCGCCGAGCAACTGCAGGGCAAGCTCCCCGCGAAGGTGCTGGTGCTGGGTGCGGGCCATGCCGGGCTCGCCGCTGCTCGCGCCGCGAGGGCCCACGCGGCCGACGTCACGGTGCTCACGCGCTCGGAAAAGACACGCGACGCGGTACGCGCCATGGGCATCGCGGCGGAAGTCGCCTCGCCGGCGGCCGTCGAGGCGCTCGCCCTCGAGGCCAACGTGGTGGTCGGCGCGGCATTCACGCCGGGCGAGCCCACGCCCAAGCTGCTCCCGCGAACGCTGGTGCGCCGCATGCGGCCGGGCTCCCTCATCGTCGACATCGCCATCGAGGAAGGGGGGATCGCCGAGACTTCGCGCCCCACGTCCCATGGGAACCCGGCCTACGTCGAGGAAGGCGTCATCCATTACTGCGTCGGGAACATGCCGGCCGCACGTCCCGAGGAAGCCTCCAGGGCGCTCTCGGAAGCGGCCCTGCCCTACGTGCTCGACATGGCGGGCGAAGGCGTGGGCGCCGCACTCGGCCGGGTGCCCGAGCTGCGCTCCGGGCTGCTGCTGTGGCAGGGGCGCGCGGCGCACCCGGCCATCGCCGCCGAGGCCGGGCTGCCCTACACTCCCGTGACCGCCACGGACCTCGCCGAATGATCCCCACCGTTCGAGACATCGACGCCCTCCTGCCCCAGACGCAATGCACGAAATGCGGCTACGACGGCTGCCGCCCCTATGCCGAGGCGATCGCCGCGAACGAGGCCGACATCAACCAGTGCCCCCCCGGCGGCGAGCCGGTGGTCGCGAGCCTCGCGAACCTCACCGGGCGCGCCCTCAAGCCACTCAACCCGGACAACGGCGCGTACCGGCCGCCCCAGGTCGCGATTATCGACGAGGCGACCTGTATCGGCTGCACCAAGTGCATCCAGGCCTGCCCGGTGGACGCGATCGTCGGGGCCTCGAAGCTCATGCACACCGTGATCGCCTCATGGTGCACCGGCTGCGAGCTGTGCATCCCGCCCTGCCCCGTGGATTGCATCGCGCTGGAACCGGTAGCGGAACTCCCCGAGCCCGCACTCTCGCGCACCCGCCACGAGCTCCGGGACTTGCGAATGGCCCGCGACGAGAGCGAACGCGCCGCACGGCTGGAAGCCTGGGAATGACCCCCGCGAAACGCGAAGCCCTGTTCGACAACCTCGCCCGGGCGATGCCGGACCCCAAGACCGAGCTCGAGCACACCACGCCCTTCGAGTTGCTGGTGGCGGTGGCGCTGTCGGCCCAGGCCACCGACAAGAGCGTCAACCTCGCCACCGCGAAGCTCTACAAGGTCGCCAACACGCCCAGGAAACTGGCCGCCCTCGGCGTGGAGGGCCTGGAGCAGTACATCCGCACCATCGGGCTCTACCGCGGCAAGGCGAAGAACGTGGTGGCACTCTCCAAGATCTTGCTCGAGCAGCACGGCGGCGAAGTGCCGCGCACCCGCGAGGCGCTGGAGGCCCTGCCGGGCGTCGGGCGCAAGACCGCGAACGTGGTTCTCAACGTGGCCTTCGGCGAGCTCACCATCGCTGTCGACACCCATGTCTTCCGCGTCGCGAACCGCACGGGCCTGGCACCCGGCAAGGATCCGCTGGAGGTGGAGGCCAAGCTGATGAAGGTCACGCCGAAAAAGCACTTGCGCGATGCGCACCATTACCTGATCCTCCACGGCCGCTACACCTGCCTGGCGAGGAAGCCCCTCTGCGGCAAGTGCCCGATCTACGAGCAGTGCGGCTTCAAGGAGAAGCGAGCGATCGCGGCCGAGATGGCCGAGACGGCGCTGCCGCGCTGATGTTCAACCCGAGCCGCGACCAGGCGCGCGCGTTCCTCTTCGACCTGTGGGAGAAGGATCGCGCGGGGTTGCCGTTGACGCCGCTGGAGTCGATGGCGCTCGGGATCGTGATGGAACACCCCGAGTACCACTCCTACCTCGAGGACCGCGCGCGCTACCTCGAGCGCGACTGGCGCCCCGAAGGCGGCGAGACCAACCCGTTCCTGCACCTGCAGATGCACCTCGCCATCGAGGAGCAGCTGTCGATCGACCAGCCGCCGGGGATCCGCGCCGCCATCGAGGCGCTAGCTCGGCGCACCGGCTCGCGCCACGATGCCTTCCACGTCGCCCTCGAGTGCCTGGGGGAGGTCATCTGGCAGTCGCAGCGCAATGGCGTGGCTTTCGACAACCAGCGGTACCTTGATTGCCTCAAGAAGTAGCTGTTCAATTTTGCGCCCGGGCGAAGGCCGCCGGACCTGATCGAGAGGCCGTGGAGCGTCGCTCGCAGGATCGCCGCTCGAGTAGCTATCTGATCCCGCCCTGTGCTGGAGAGACGGCCGGCTCGATCAAGGCCCGCGGCCCTCGCCCGGGCGCAACACCGCCTCAAGCCGCCACCACCCAGGCATCGAGGTCCTCGCGAAGCCCGATAGTCGCGAGCCCATTCGCGATCGACACGAACTCGTTCCCGGCCTCCACCTTGCCGGCGCCGAAGCGGTCCACGAACATGCGCCGCACCGCGGGCACGAACGAGGTGCCGCCGGTGAGGAACACGCGATCCACTTCCGAATTGCCGATGCCCGCACTCGCAATCACGCGCTCGAGCGCCCCCTCGATCGCCTCCAACTCAGGCGTGATCCACGATTCGAACTGCGCGCGCGTGACCGTGGCGCGGATCTCGAACCCGGGCCCGGCGAAGTGGAACGGCGCATCGGTCTCGCGGGACAACGCTTCCTTGGCCTGCGACACCGACCGGTACAGCGCGTAGCCCTGCTCCGACTCCACCAGCTTCACCAGCCGCTCCACCAGCTCCGGTGCGTTGCTGAAGCGTGCCACCTCGCGGAAATCGCGGAAGTCGCGCGAGGCGCGCATGACCGAGAGCTCGTGCCAGCTGGCGAAGCTCGCGAAACACGAGCGCGGCATCTCGAGCGTCTTGCCCATGCAGCGATAAGTGGTTCCGCGGCCCAGTTCGGGGAGCACCACGTTCTCCATCAGCCGGTAGTCGAAGCGGTCGCCCGCGACGCCGACGCCTGAGTGGCCGAGGGCCTGGGCGCGCAAGCCCGCGGGCCCCACGTCGAAGTGGATCAACGAGAAGTCGGTGGTGCCGCCGCCGAAGTCGGCCACCAATACCGTCGCTGACCGCTGCAGCGTGCGGGCATGGAAGAACGCCGCCGCCACGGGTTCGTACACCGCGCGAATTTTCGTGAAGCCGAAGGGCTCGAGCGCCTTGCGGTAGCGCTCCATCGCGAGCGACGCGTCGGGGCGGCTGCCCGCGTACTCCACCGGGCGGCCGACGACCACCTCGCGAGGCATGTCGTCGAGTTGACCGGCGCCATGGGAGCGCAGCCGCGCGAAGAACGACTCGAACAGCTGCTCGAAGCGCCACGCCGCGCCGTAGACGTAGGTCTGCTCGAAGAGCGGGCTCGCGGCGAAGGTCTTGAGCGACTGGATGAAGCGGCAGTCGGGCGCGTGCTCGAGGAAGCGCTCGATCGCCCAGGGGCCCGCGTCCGATCGCACCTGGGGGAGGTCGTCGTCGCCCTCGTTCCAGAAGCACAGCGCCGAGCGGAAGGACGGCACCGGCGCGCCGTGATGGCGGAACTCCACCGGCTCAGCCGCCGCCTCCGCGCCCGCCCACGCCACCACCGTATTGGTGGTGCCGAAGTCGAGGCCGAGGGCGCGCGGCGCGCTGTCCGTGGATTCAGGCATGGCGAAAACGAAAAAGCCCGGCCGGAGCCGGGCTTCCCGTGGACGACCGGTATATCAGTACTTGTTGGGAGCGAGGCCCGGCTGCTTGGCGAAGAAGGCCGCGAGGTCCGCCATGTCCTTGGGCGTCAAGTTGGTGACCTGGCTCTGCATGATCGCGTTCTTGCGCTTGCCATTCTTGTAATGCGAGAGCGCGGCCGCGAGGTAGTCTGCGTTCTGGCCGGCGAGGATCGGGAATTCCGGGCTCACGCTGATGCCGGCGGGACCGTGGCAGGCCTGGCAGGGAACGGACTTCTTGCGGCCGGCATCGGCATCGCCGGAGGCGAAGGCGGGTGCGGCAAGCGTGAGGAAGAGGGAAGCGGCGAGGATGCGGGTGCGGGTCATGGTGGCGATCACTTCTTCGGCGCGGCGGGAGCCGGCGCGGCGGTGGTGGCACCGGGGGCAGCGGCGTAATAGGCCGCGATGTCCGCCATGTCCTGCTCGGAGAGGTCGGCGACCATGGCGCGCATGGTGGCGAAATCACGCTCGCCGCTCTTGTAGGCCTTGAGTGCCGCGACGATGTACTCGGCGCGCTGGCCGCCGAGCTTCGGCACCATGTAGACCTCGGGGAAGGCGGTCTTCCAGCCCGGGATGCCGTGGCAGCCCTGGCACTGGTAAACCTTGTTCTTGCCGACGGAGGCGTTGCCCGCGGCGTGCGCGGAAAAAACGGCCGAGGCGGCGACGGCGGCTACGACGATTCGCAGGAGTGACATGGGGCGCTTTTTATTGTGGCGGGGTGCTTGAAAACTGCGAAATTATAGCAGGTCACCCCTGCTCGAACAGGCTTTCCCAGGGCTTGGGCGGGGAGAGCCAGAAACCCTGCCCGGTGGTGATGCCGATCTGGATCAGCTTCCTGGCGATGTCCTCGTTCTCGACGTATTCGGCGATGGTCTGCAGCCCGAGGCTCACGCCGATCTTGTGGATCGATTCCACCAGGGCGTAATCGAGGTAGTTCTTGGCGACACCCTTCACGAAGAGCCCGTCGATCTTGATGCCGTCGACCGGGAAGTGCTTCAGGTAATTGAACGAGGAAAGCCCGCTGCCGAAATCGTCCAGCAGGAAGCGCACGCCCAGCGAGCGCAGCGACTCGATGAGCCCCCTCGCCCGCTCCACGTTGGCGATCGCGGCGGTCTCCGTGATCTCCAGGTACAGGCAATGGGGCGGCACGCCGTACTGGGCGAACTTCTCCTGCATGTACTCGGCGAAGTCGGGGCTTGAAAGCGTGTGCCCGGAGAGGTTGAGCGAGAATTCCGCCGGGGTCGGGTTGTCGCGCGCTTTCGACAGGCGCCGGAAGTCGGCGAAGGCGCGGTCCACCACCCAGCGGTCGATGGTGCGCATGAGGTCGTAGCGCTCCGCCACCGGGATGAAGTTCATCGGCAGGATCAGCTCGCCGCCGGTCTCGCTCATGCGCAGCAGCGCTTCTACTCGCGCCGTGCCCGCCGGTTGCGTCACGTCGAGCGGCATGATCGGCTGGTACAGGAGCGTGAAGGCGCCTTCGGTGAGGGCATCGTTGATGCGCTTCAACCACCCGCGGGAGGTCTGGCGCATGTACTGCGAGGTGCTGGAATCGTGGAAGGCGAACACGCGGTTGCGCCCCTGCTCCTTGGCGGTGAAGCAGGCGGTGTCGGCCTCGGACAGCACCGCGGACAGGCCCGGGGCGAGCCGCGTGATCGCCACCACGCCGACCGAGACCCCGACCTGGAACGCCTTCTCGCCCCACTCGAATTGCCAGGCCTGCACCGCATCGCGCAGCTGGGTGGCGGCGGCATGGGCGAACTCCGCGCTGCAATTCTCCAGCAGGACGCCGAACTCGTCGCCGCCGATGCGCGCCAGCGTCTCGCCCTCGCGCAGGCTCGACTGCAGGATCGGCACGATGCGCCGCAGCAGCTCGTCGCCGGCGAGGTGGCCGAAGGAATCGTTGATGCGGTGGAAGTAGTCGAGGTCGATGTAGAGCAGCGCGTGGGTGCTGCCCTGGCTCTTGGCCGTGGCGATGGCGCTCTCGAGGCGCTCCTCGAGCGCGCGGCGGTTCGGCAGGCTGGTGAGGGGATCGTGGTTGGTGAGGAAGAAGATCTGCTGGCGCGCGGTGTCCAGCCGCTCCTGGGTGCGGTTCTGCTGCGCCTGCATCTCCGAGGCGAGGCCGAGCACGTCGTTCTTCAGGTCCTCGAGCGGCGGGGTGAGCTCCGGGAAATCGGGTTGTCCCGCGCCGGACTTCACGTTGCGAACCGCTTCCCGCACCGCCTCGATCTCGCCCACCACGGCACGCGAGGCGAGCGAGGCCAGCAGGAAGAGGCTTCCCAGCGCGGCCACGAGGCCCACGGTGATGACCCAGCCGATGGCCGTCGGCGTGCCGAACCCCACGATCGCGCGCATCAGCACCGCCACGGCGCAGAACACGGCGATGGGAATGGCGCCCAGGGCCACCATACGGGCCGAAAGCATCCTGGCGGCGGCGGGTTTGGAGGCGTCGCTCATGGCATCAGGCGGCAACCGCCTCCAGCTCCAGCCACAGGCACTTGCCCTTGCTTTCCTTCGCGATGCGCTCGCACATGGCGCGGTGGGCGGCGCGCTCGGCGTCGCTTGCACGCGCCACGATCACGCGAGCGGCGGCGGCCAGCGCCTCCGCGGGGGTGAGGACGCTCGCCACGGCTGCCGCCATGGTGATATCGAGCGTCTCCTGGCCGCGCGTCATCGCGAGCCACACGTCGGCCAGCAGCTGCGCGTCGAGGAGCGCTCCGTGCAGCGTGCGCCCCGAGTGGTCCACGGCATAGCGCTCGCACAGCGCGTCCAGCGAATTCTTCTTGCCCGGGTGCATCTCGCGCGCCATGGCGAGCGTGCAGGCGACGCTGCACACGTGCTCGAGCGGCGGCTTGCCGACGCGCGCCAGCTCCGCGTTGAGGAACGCCACGTCGAAGGCGGCGTTGTGGATCAGCAGCTCCGCGCCCTCGACGAACTCGAGGAGCTCGTCGGCCACGTCGCAGAAGCGCGGCTTGTCGAGGAGGTCGTCGAGCGTGAGGCCGTGCACCTGGGTGGCGCCGATGTCGATCGCGCGCTCCGGGTTGAGGAAGCGGTGGAAATGGCGCCCGGTGGAGCGGCGGTCGAACATCTCCAGGCACGCCACCTCGATGATGCGATGGCCGTTCTCGGGCTCCAGGCCCGTGGTCTCGGTATCGAGGACGATTCTTCTCATGCGTCGCTTACCCTCTCCCCGCCCCTCTCCACGGGAGAGGGAAAAGTGATTGACCCTCTCCCCGACCCTCTCCCACACCACGTTCCACTCATTGGGTGCCCGAGGGAGAGGGAGGACCGTTATGCGAGTGACTCCACGCCCTTGTTGGCGAGCAGGTCCGCGCGCTCGTTGCCCACGTGCCCCGCATGCCCCTTTACCCACACCCACTTCACCTCGTGCTGCGAGACCGCCTCGTCCAGCCGCTTCCACAAGTCGACGTTCTTCACCGGCTCCTTCGAGGCGGTGCGCCATCCCCGGGCCTTCCACCCCTTGATCCACTCGGTCATGCCCTTCATCACGTAGGTCGAGTCGGTGTGCAGCACGATACGGCATGGGCGCTTCAGCGCCGTGAGGGCCTCGATCACGGCCATCATCTCCATGCGGTTGTTGGTGGTGGCCGCCTCGCCGCCGAAGAGTTCGCGCTCCCGGCCCTCGCACTCGAGCACGGCACCCCAGCCGCCGGGGCCCGGATTGCCCTTGCATGCGCCGTCCGTGTAGATGTTGATCGTTTCGATTACTTGACGATCCTGAGGTGGTCGCCCGCGCCCTGCCGCTTGGCCGCGGAGGCCACGAGGGGCTTCTCGCGCACCGCCTTCTCCTGCCAGGCGGGGGTGATGAGGGTCATGCCGCGCACGCGCTTGATCGCCTGCAGCATGTACACGGCGCCGCCCACGGCCCACCAGCGGTCGCCCGCGGGCTCCATGAAGCCGAAGCGCTTGCGCCATTTCTCGCCGTCGATCGGCGGCACGTAGCCGGTGAGCTGCCCCGCGGAGACCTCGAAGCCCAGGAGTGCCAGCCAGTCCTTCACCCGCGGCAGCGACAGGAAGCGGCCGTTCCAGGGAACGCTGTCGCGCGACGAGCCGACGACGCTGCGCAGGCCCCACAGGCTCCACGGGTTGAAGCCCACGATCACCAGGCGCCCCTCCGGCCGCATGATGCGGTCGACCTCGCGCAGGATCGCGTGGGGCTCGGTGGCGAATTCCAGCACGTGGGGCAGCAATACGAGGTCCAGGGACTGGGTGGCGAACGGCAGCTCATGGCAGCGGGCGAACACGTCTACCGGGCCCACGCTGTCCACCCGCATGCGGTGGGTGATGCGGTTTTCGCGCAGCAGGTCGGTGCCGGGAAGGCCCAGCTGCAGCGCGTGGAAGCCGAAGATGTCCGGGGTGACCTGGTCCAGGTAGGCGCGCTCGCGTTCGAGCAGGTACTGCCCGAGCGGGTTCTCGAACCACTCCTGGAGCGTGTTGGTCGGCATGGCGCAATTCTAATAGACTCGACTGCATGCTGGCGATCCACGCGGTTCCCGCGTTCAACGATAACTATCTCTGGGTCGCCGCCAACGGCCGTTCGGCCGCGGTGGTCGACCCGGGGGACGCGGCACCCGTCGAGCACTTCCTCGCCGCGAACGGCCTCACCCTTACCGCGATCCTCGCCACCCATCACCACGGCGACCACGTGGGCGGGCTGATGGCGCTCAAGTCGCGCTGGAAGTGCCCCACCTTCGGCCCGGCGGGCGAGGCGATCGCGGGGCTGGACACCCGGCTCGCGGAGGGAGACCGCATCGAGGTTCCCGGCATCGGCGCGCGCTTCGAGGTGCTCGACGTGCCGGGGCATACCGCGGGGCACATCGCCTACGCCGGCGAGGGCGTCGTGTTCTGCGGCGACACGCTCTTCGCCTGCGGCTGCGGCCGGCTGTTCGAGGGCACGCCCGCGCAGATGTCCGCCTCGCTCGCCAAGCTGACCGCGCTGCCGGGGGAAACCCGCGCCTACTGCGCCCACGAATACACGATGGCGAACATCCGCTTCGCCCAGGCGGTGGAGCCCGGCAACGCGGCGCTGGAAACCAGGCGCGAGCGCGATGCCGCGCGGCGCGAGCGCTCCGAGCCCACCGTGCCCTCCTCCATCGCCGAGGAGCTCGCCACCAACCCGTTCCTGCGCTGCGCCGAGCCCGAGGTGGTCGCCTCGGCCGAGCGCCGCGCGGGCAGGCGCCTCGCCGGCCCGGTCGAGGTCTTCGCCACCCTACGAGAATGGAAGAACCAGTTCTGATGGCCGAACCCACGATCCGCATCGCCACCCCCGCCGATGTCGCCGACATCCTCCGGCTGATCCACGCGCTCGCCGTCTACGAGAAGCTCGAGCACA
>JANMHV010000123.1:0-14397 GCA_031375445.1 Burkholderiales bacterium
TCGCGTTGCTGCTCGATTCGGGCCCGGTGCCCGTGGCCATGATCGGGAGTTGCCCCGCCGCAGAGACGAAGATGTGCATTCCCCCGAAGAGGGGCCGGCCATCGACCCGGTTGAATCCGTGCGTGAGGAAGGACTTGAGGAAGCGGCCGCTCTGGGACTTGCCCGTCGCGATAAGGTGCTTCACGGATCCGCGCAGCGGGTTGGCCTCGGCATCGCTGCGAGCGAGGAAGGCCGCGGCGTCGCGGAAAATCGCGAACCCGGCGCCCTCCACGAAGCGCTTCTTGCCTTCGGCGTCGACGAAGGAAGGCAACTCCGCGCCCTGGCCCAGCTCCCACGTGACCTCGGCGACGCTGAAGCCACGGTCCTGCAGGAACCCGGTGCCCTGCTCGAGCATGCCGGACTGGAACGGCTCGGCGCGCGGCGAGTTGTAGAGCGCCATGGCGTACGCCTTGCCGCGATTGGGGACGTCGACGAGCAATGTGCCGTTGCCACGGCGCGTGTCCTTCGGGAAGATCAACGTGACCTTGGCGGAGTATTCGACGCGACCGCGCTCGTTGCGCGCGGCCTTGTCGAGGCCGGGGATCGGCTCGGCCGGCGCGAGGTCGCCGTGGGCGCGGCCCTCCCACAGGACGTACTCCCCCGTGGCGAACTGGCCGAAGGTCCGCTTGGAGGTGATGTCGAGGCGGGTGACCTCGGCGTGGGAAAGCGCTGGGAAGAGAGCGAGGGCTGCGGCAAGGAGGCGTGGGGTCATGGCGGTATGTTAACCGGTCATTCCCCGCCGCCTTGGCCGAGCCTGGCTTGCACGGCCGCCACGATGGGCGCGATCGCCGAAGGCGGAAAGGGCGCCACGCTGCTCACATTGATCTCGCACAGCACGTAGCGTTCTGCCTCCCCGGCGCCGCGCTCGCCGAACATGAAATCGCAGTCACACAGGGTCGGCAGGCGATCGCGGGCAAGCCCGACCCGGACGCGAAGCATTTCGACCCAGCCGTTCTCGAGTCGCTGCCTCAGGTCCTGGAAAGGCTCGAGGTCCGGGCCGTGATAGAGCCGCGGACCGGGTTGCGGCGCAGCTTCACCGGGCGCGGCGGGATGAAGGGCATTGATGACCTGGTGCCCGAACCCCGCCACCCGGTCGTCCACCAGGTAGGCGCGGATCATCCCTTCGGAGAGGCGGGGCTGCCATGCCTGGTCGATCATGTACCCGCCATTCGCGTCCTCGAAGTAGGGTTCCAGCTTCTGGCGCAGGGCTCGCATATCCAGCAGCTCTTCCGCGCTGCCGCGTTGCGCGTGTCGCACCCGCATCGCCATGGGCGGAGAATCCGGGCCCGCAAGCTCCACTCGCCACACGCCGTTTCCGCTCTGGCCCCGGTGCTGCTTCAAAACGCGGGCGCCGGACTGTAATCGCGCGGGCAACTCCGCTTCGAGCTCCCGAAGGCTCTCGATCCGCCGGACATCGCTGCCAAAGGGAAGGTCGCGGGTATCGAAGAGCACGTCTTTCGTGCCGAGCTTGAGGATGGCATCCGGATGCGCACTCACCACTACCCCGGCTTCGGCAAGTCGCCGCAGCATCGCATCCAGGCGGTTCCTTCGCCGGCCGCCCTCGATCGGATTGCACCACGCCAGGACCACGCGACAGTCGCGCAGCTGCGCTTCGACCTCGTCGGCGAAGTCGTCGTGGTAGACGGCCGGCAAGGCAAGCATGCCGGCGCGCTTGAACGCGTCGAACAACGACGCGAAGCGGCTTTCCGCTGGCTCCGAACGATCGCGGGCTGCCCGATCGCCGGGATAGAGCAAAGCTATGGAGGGGGTTGGCATGCGGGTTCGGCGTTTGCGGCGGTCGACTACATCCTCTCCTCTTCCGGCGTGGCGCTGGTGTGATGGATCGACAAGTCCGCACCGTTGAACTCCTGCTCCTCATCCAGCCGTATGCCGACCAGCACGCGGAGTGCGCCGTACACCGCGAAGCCCCCGACAAGCGCGATCGCGACACCGAGGACGGTCCCGGCGAGCTGGCTCATGAACGACACGCCGCCCATGCCGCCGAGGGCCTTGGTACCGAAGATGCCGCAGGCGAGCCCGCCCCACGTGCCGCACAACCCGTGCAGCGGCCACACGCCGAGCACGTCGTCGATCTTCCACTTGTTCTGCGTCGCATTGAACATCCACACGAAGAGCGCGCCCGCTACCGCCCCCGTTGCAAGGGCCCCGATGGGGTGCATCACGTCGGAGCCGGCGCATATGGCCACCAGTCCGGCGAGCGGCCCGTTATGCACGAATCCCGGGTCGTTACGCCCGACGATGAGCCCCGCGAGCGTCCCACCGGCCATCGCCATGAGCGAATTCGCCGCGACGAGCCCGGTGATCTTGTCGATGGTCTGGGCGCTCATCACGTTGAAGCCGAACCAGCCGACGCAAAGCACCCAAGCGCCGAGCGCCAGGAAGGGAATGCTCGACGGGGGCATCGCGACCACGTGCCCGTCCTTGGTATAGCGGCCGCGTCGCGCGCCGAGCAGCACCACGGCCGCCAAGGCGATCCATCCGCCCATGGCGTGCACCACCACGGAGCCCGCGAAATCGTGGAACTCCTCGCCGAAGTGGGACTTGGTCCAGGCCTGGAAGCCGAAGGCCTGGTTCCACGCAATGCCTTCGAAAAAGGGATAAACGAAGCCCACCAGGAGGAAGGTCGCGGCGATTTGCGGATGGAATCTTGCGCGCTCGGCGATGCCGCCCGAAACGATCGCCGGAATCGCCGCGGCGAAGGTGAGGAGGAAGAAGAACTTGACCAGGTCATACCCGCTCTTCTGCGCGAGCGTCTCCGCGCCGGAGAAAAAGTGCACGCCATAGGCCACGCCGTAGCCGATGAAGAAGTAGGCGACGGTGGAGACCGAGAAATCCACCAGGATCTTCATCAGCGCGTTGACCTGGTTCTTGCGCCGCACGGTGCCGAGCTCGAGGAAAGCGAAGCCGGCATGCATCGCGAGGACCATGATCGCGCCCAGCAGGATGAACAGGACGTCGGTGGAGACTTTCAGACCTTCCATCTCTTTGCCCTTTTTGTGAAAACGGACGTTTTACTGCGGCTCCAGACCCGCCTTTTTCGCCACCTCGCCCCAA
This sequence comes from Burkholderiales bacterium, assembly GCA_031375445.1. GTDB lineage: Bacteria > Pseudomonadota > Gammaproteobacteria > Burkholderiales > Usitatibacteraceae > Usitatibacter. The sequence goes on from JANMHV010000123.1 coordinate 3,115, forward strand.
CGCCGATACTCCTCCTTCACCATCGCCTGCGATTCCTCGATGGTCGAGGAGACCGGCTGCACTCCTGCCTTGCGCAACCGCTCTTTTATATCCGGATTCGAATTCGCGGCATTGAGCGCGCGGTTCAGGCGCTGCATGACCTCCGGTGGCGTGCCGGCGGGCACGGCGAGCACGTGCCAGCCACTGATGACGACGGGCACGCCCTGCTCTTTCGCGGTGGGTACGTCGGGGGCGGTCGCCTCGCGCTGGTCGCTCGTGACGGCTAGCAGCTTCACCCGACCGCTGGCGGCCTGCGGCTGCGCCACGGAAAGCGGAACGACGAAAGCTTGCACGTCGCCCGCGGCAACCGCGGTGATAGCCGCCGCCGCACCGTTGAACGGCACGTGCATGAGGTCGGTGCCGGTAACCTGCTTCACCTGCTCGAAGGCGATCTGGGAGGTGCTGCCGTTGCCCCAGGAGCCGAAGTTCAACTTCCCCGGGTTGCCCTTCGCATGCGCGATGAATTGCTGCAGGTCGTTGGCGCCCAGGGCCGGCGAAATCACGAGCGAAAACGGGAAGCGATCGACGATGCCGACCGCCGGAAGATCCTTCATCGGATCGTAGGGAAGGCTCTTCCGGAGATAGGGATTGAGGGCATGCGTCTCCGCGGTCGCGAAAAGCGCGGTGTAGCCGTCGGCTTTCGAGCGCGCAACCGCCTCCGCGCCGATCGCCGCGTTGGCACCGGCCTTGTTCTCGACGATCACGCTCTGCCTCAGCTCCTCGGCCATTCCGAGCGCCACGATGCGGGCGACGACGTCGACGTTGCCCCCGGGCGTGAACGGCACGACGAGGCGAATCGGCCTATCGGGCCAGGCCTGGGCGAATGCGCCCGTGGTAGTGACGAGCGCTCCAAGGAGCGCGACTGCGAATGCTCGCTTCACTGCGTTTCTCCTCACTCTTCGAATATCTTGCCGTAACCGGTCACCGCGTCCCTCGATCCGGCGATGCGCAGCGCGTTCCATACCATCGCCGAGCAGCTCGAGATGGCGGGCTTGCCGAGGTCGCGCTCCAGGCGCGCCAGCACGTCGATGGTCGGCATGCCGACCCCCGACAGGAACACCGCCTGAGCGCTGGGCACGTCGATGCGGCATGCGAGGGCATACGCCCGCTCGGGCGTCTCATCGTAGATGTTGGAGACGTCGTCGAGGTGCCCCCAGCTCGCGACCTCGATGCCGTGCAATTCCAGATGGCCTTTCCCGCGCAGCGTCCACTCGCGGGCGTAGGGCGTGGCGAGCGCCACGCTTTTCGCTTTCAGGTGCGCGAATGCCGCGACCACGCTGCCGAAGGCGGTGACGAACGGAATGCCGGTGGCGCGCTCCATCTTGGCCACCAGCGCCGCCTCGCCCTCCTTGCCGAGCGTGTAGCTCGTGGCGGTGTGCGCCATCACGATGACGGCCGGCTTCACCATTGCGAGCAGGCGCACGGACTCGTCCATGTGCTCCACGTGCTGGCGATTGCGCTCTTCCTGCCCGTCATGGGACCCGGGCACGCTGTCGCCCACGAACATGCGGTGGAAGTGCACGGCCACGCCGGGTGGAGTGAGGCGGTAGACCTCGGGCTCTGTCGTCGGGTTGCCGGGCGGGACAAGGAAGCCCAGGCGGATGGAAGCGGTCATCGATGCGTGAATCGAGTCGAGGGGTGCAGATTGCCACAACCGTGGCGGGCGCTGCTGCCCGTCGCCGTGCTTTTCCGGAGCCGAAAGGTCTCCCAAGTAGTAGGATTGCGCTCGCGTGCTGAACAAATCCAACAACTACCCGGGAGACACGTCGTTATGAAACTGCGTCCAATGGCAAAGGCGGTACTGCTCGCTTTCCCCTCCAGTCTGGCAATAGGCGCGGCGGGCATCGCCAGCGCCCAGCAAACGCAGCCGCCCCCCAAGGCCGAAGCTGCGACGACAAAGCTGGAAAGCATCACCGTCACCGCGACCAAACGCGAGGCTTCCCTCGTGGATGTGCCCTTCTCGATCAACGCGCAGACCGAGGAGGACATCAAGCGATCCGGGGCGGTCACGCTCGAGGACCTGTCGCGAAATGTCGCGGGCCTCGCCATCCAGAACCTCGGGCCGGGGCAGAGCCAGATATCGATCCGCGGCGTCTCCTCGGGGCAGATCGTCCGCGACCAGCCGGGCGTCAAGGAGCAGGTCGGTGTCTACCTCGACGAAACGGCGATCTCGATGTCGCTCTTCACGCCCGACCTCGATCTCTTCGACCTGGCACGTGTTGAGACCCTGCGCGGCCCGCAAGGCACGCTCTTCGGGGCGGGCAACATCGGCGGCACGATACGGTACATCACCAATGAAGCGAAGCTGGGCGTCACGGAGGGCATTGTCGAAGCCAACGTGAGCAAGATTTCCGACGGCGGCACGGGTGGCGGCGTGAAGGCGGCGATGAACATTCCCATGGGAGATGCCGCGGCCATGCGAGTGGTCGGTTATGCCACGCGCTTCGGCGGCTGGATCGACGCCCTGGGACCCGGCGGCGGCAAGGACGTCAATGAAGGCGAGCGCACGGGCGGCCGCTTGAGCTTTACCTTCAAGCCCACCCGGGACGTGACGATCATGCCGCGGGTGGTTTACCAGAAGGTGACGGCCGACGGGTTCAACCGCCAGGAGTCCTTCAACCTGTATGCCAACCCCTACACGACCACGGTATCGCCGGTGACCTTCCAGGATCGCCAGCAGTACCTCCTGCAGCGCGAGAAGTTCGAGGACAAGACGACGATCGCCGACCTGACGGCCAAGGTAGGCTTCGCCGCCTTCGACCTGACCTCGGTGACCACCTATACCGATCGCGACATCCTCGTCAGTCGCGATGCCAGCGCCTTGACCGGCTCCGTATCGGTTGATCTCAAGTACCCGACCGCCGGCGTCCTGCTGCCCTCGCGCCTCAACGACACCACCGCATTCAAGGGCTTCACGCAGGAATTGCGCTTGAGCTCCAGTGGCGCGGGCCCGCTGCAGTGGCTCGCCGGCGCCTTCTATGCAGACACCGACCGCAAGTATGCCCAGCGCCTGCCGACCCCGGGCTACGACGCCTTCACCAACGCGACGCTCGGCGCGGGGACGTCGACGGCGGTGGCCAATGGCTACGGTCCGGATTCGCCCTACAACGCGGACCTTCCCTACAACCTGAAGCAGAAGGCGCTCTTCGGCGAGGTGAGCTATGACTTGACCAACCAGTTGACGGGAACGGCGGGGCTGCGCTACTACGACTACAAGGAAGAGCGCACCTTCAAGTCGGGCGGCTTGTTCTCCGACGGCAACAACCAGTCGGACAAGACGAAATCGGATGGCTACACCCCTCGCGTGCTGCTGGCGTACAAGATGTCCCCGACCGTCACCTGGAATGCCCAGGCTTCGAAGGGCTTCCGCCTCGGCGGCGTGAACGACCCCCTGAACGTGCCGCTGTGCACGGCCGAGGACCGCGCCATCTTCGGGGGCTACCAGCGCTTCGTCGACGAGTCGCTGTGGAACTACGAGGCCGGCATCAAGGTGCAGCAGCCGGGAATGCGCCTCAACGCGGCCGTGTTCCATACGCAGATGAAGGACCTGCAGGTCACGCTGGACGCCGGGTCCTGCTCGTCGCGGGTGGTGTTCAACGTGCCCAAGGCGCACTCGACCGGCGTCGAGCTGGAGATGACGTTGAAGCCGAGCGACAACCTGGAGCTGGGCTTTGCGGGTGCCGCGGTGAATGCGGAGTTCGATTCGACCGTCCGGGATGGCACCGGGAACGTGCTCGGTGGCATTCGCGAAGGCAACCGCCTGCCCTCGGTTCCGAAGCTCCAGTTCACGGCCAGCGCCACCTACTTCTTCAAGCTGGCCGCACGCGAGTCTTATGTCACCGCTTCGTATCAACATGTGGGCAGCCGCTTCACGCAGCCCTCGGACCAGGAGAACAACCCGCGCACCTTCAGGCACAACCTGCCCTTCCTGGGCGCTCCGGCGACCGCGGCGACGACGCTCGACCTCGAGCTGCCGAAGTACAACCTCGTGAACCTGAGCATGGGGATGGAGTTCTCGCGCGGGTTTTCGGCGGTCGTCTACGTGAACAACCTGACCGACGAGAAGGCGCTGCTGTCCTTCGACCGGGAGCGCGGTGGCCGTGCACGGCTGGGATTTGCGACCAACCAGCCTCGCACGATTGGCGTGACGCTGCGGAAGTCGTTCTAAGGCGGTAGCGTTCATCGAAGGCGCCACCCTTGGGTGGCGCCTTCGCTGTTGCGATTCATCGTCGGCATTTCGGCGCCCGCTTTCTGTATTTCGTCGCCTGGGCCTTTCCACGCTCCCCCGCCGCCCTTACCTTGTTCACGTGCCGCCGCCTGGCGGTGGATGCAACAGGAGAACCCCATGCCCCTGCCGGACGAGCTTGAACAGCTGAACGCGCTGCATGAGCGCGGTGCGCTCACCGATGAGGAATTCGCCCTGGCGAAGAAGCGCCTGCTGGAAGCCGCGCCTGATGCGGTGAAGTCGACCGCAAAGACCCTTCCCGAGACAGCGTCGGAGCTCAGCCGCTTGCACCGCTCTCCCACCGAGCGCTGGTTCGGCGGGGTATGCGGAGGCCTGGATGAGCTCACCGGGATTCCTGCCTGGTCATGGCGAATCCTGTTCGTGCTGACAGCGTTCCTTCATGGCCTCGGACTGCTCATGTACATCCTTCTCTGGATCTTCGTGCCGGTCCAGGCGGTGGTGCCGAAGCCGGTGGTGGTGGCGAGGGAGTAGGCGGGAACAGCCCCGAACGACCAAGCCCGCGCGAAGCGGGCTTTGTCGCTACCATTCGAGGCACATCCAGGGATGTATCCATGCGCTTCTTCCTCGCCGCCGTTCTTCTCTTCGCAACCAGCCTGCCCGCCATCGCCCAGACGTTCACGGGGGCGATGTCCGGATCCTGGTGGGACGCCTCGCGTGGAGGGGAAGGCCAGTTCGTCACCTTCGAATCGGTGGGCACGCGCAACGTGGTGTACCTCGCCTACTTCACGTACACCGCGGACGGGCGGGCCACCTGGCACGTGGGCAACGTGGATTACAACGCTGGCGCGACCAGCATCTCGATTCCCCTCATGAGTGGCTCCGGCGCGCGGTTTGGCAACGCGTTCAATGCCGGCGACGTCCGGGTCGCATCGACGGGCACGGCCACGCTGGAGTTCGTGAGCTGCAAGCAGATGCGCATGCGGCATTCGGCCATGGAGGGCGTGACGCTGAACCTCACGCGGCTCGTGGGTCCGCTCGCGGGCGCGGGCTGCGGCGACATGCCGCCGGCCGCGGCATCCCTCACGGGGGTGGTGTCGGGCTCCTGGTGGAACGCCACGCGCTCGGGGGAGGGCCAGTTCGTCACCTTCGAGGCCATCGGCTCGCGCAACGTGGCCTCCGTCGCGTACTTCACCTATGCGGCCGATGGAACCGCGACCTGGCTGGTCGGAAACGCCGACATCCCGGCCGGCGCGCGGAGTGTGGCGATTCCCCTCATCACCGGCAGCGGCGCGCGCTTTGGCGCGGGCTTTCGCCCCGGCGACGTGCGCACCCAAGCCGCGGGCACCGTCACCCTCGCCTTCACGGCGTGCGAAGGGCTCACGCTCGCGTACACGGGCACGCAGTCGTTCACGCATGGGCTCACGCGCCTGGTCGGGCCGCTCACGGGGCTCGGTTGCATCAACAAGGCCTTCGAGCCCGACCCGCAACCCGACACGACCAGCACCACCAGCCTCACCTCGCCGGACACCGAGTTCGTCTACCCGGTCACGATCTACTTCCCCACGGGCTACACGGCCGGCAGCGGGCCGCACCCGGTGATCTACGCCCCCGACTCCGAGCTGCAGTTCATGGTGATCATGGACGAGGTGCGCCTGCAGAACCTCAACGCGATCGTGGTCGCGGTCGGCAATGGCGGCAGCGCGCGGCGCTTCATCGACTATGTCGCTCCCGGCTGGACGGCGTACCACCGCTTCCTCACGCGGCAGCTGATGCCCTTCATCGAGACGCAGTACCGGGTGGACCGCACACGGCGCACGTTGATCGGCTACTCGCTATCGGGCTCGTTCGCCGGGGTTGCCATGTCCCTCGACGACCCGACCGCGAGGAATTTTTCCGGAATCATCGCGATCGACGGGTCGTACTGGAACCAGACCGAGCAGATCTACGCGCTCGAGGAGGCGATGTACAACGCCTCGCACTTCCTGCCGGTGTCGATGTACCACGCGGCTGCAGACAACCGGGCCTCGATCACGCCCTACCGGGAGCGCCTGGAGGCCCGCGGCTACACCGGTTTCCGGTTGCGCCAAGTGACCTACTCGCTCAACCACGCCACGGTGCTGTGGCCCGGGATCAGGGAGGGGCTCGCCTTCGTGTTCGGGGGGAACTGAAGGCGACCCTCGAGGACATGCTGCGCGAAGGATTACGCCTTCGGCTTGCCAGGCTTACGGCCGGGCGCTGCCGGTGGGACGAACCCCGAAACGCGGCCTTGCCAGGCCTCGAACTGCCGACCCTTGTCGAACTGGATGGTCTTGCACACGATCGCCTCGCGGCTTGCAGCCAGGGCAGTGAGGTGCTGCCTCACGGTTGCGAGAGGCATGCGCATCTCCCTGGCGATCTCGAGATCCAGGCGCTGGCCGTGCTTTTTCAGGTACTGAAGGGTTTCGGTCATTGCTGGATCCTCGAGAGTGATAGTCAGTAGGTCGGGTAGCGCGGGCGGAATTCAAGCCACGGACGAAATGGCGCAAAAAATCAAGGAGTTAGGCCAAAAACCCAAGCAACCATTGTACCATCTTTGGCACCCAAATTGCTAAGGCGTATCCAAGGCGCCTCGGTCAAGGGGAGGTTGCGAAGGCAATTGCTTTCAAGGACTTGCGAGGTGAGCGCCCAGACCTCGACCGGTCGGCCCGCCCTCAACCGGGAAGCGTGGAAAATCCCTCGCGGTCCGCGGCTTCTCGTAGTCGCTCGTCCAGGCATACGAACTGGAGGCTGGCCGGATCGCCCTCCGCCGCGACGATGGCGGCCGCCAACTGCAGGCTGTCGGCCGCCCGGAGCGGATGCGTTCTGAGGAGCCGCAGTGCCGCGGTTTTCACAGGGTCCGAGGCGACCACCTCACTCCACGATTTCGACAGCGAGCGCAATCGTGACAGGGCCCCCGTCGCTTCCGCCAGACCCAGGGCACCCTCGCGCTCGCGACACGCGATCGCAGAGCCGCACTCGACCGGGGTTCCCCACCACACCACCATCGCCGCATCGGCCTGAAGCAGCTCCAGGAGCGCTTCGCGCCGGGCTTCCGCGAGGAGCAACGGGACGATCGCCGAAGCATCCCAGAATTTCATCTACCCTCGCGCCGCTCATCGACCAGGGCCTGCGTGACGCTGCGCCGCGGCTTGGGCGCCGGGGGGCGCAATTCCTTCAGGGAGAGGGGAGTCGAAGGGCGCCGGACGAGGCCGGCGCGTTCCAGCCTATCGAGCCGCTCGTCTCCGCGCTCGCCTGCCACGACGCGCTCGAGGCGCGCGACGGGGTGGTTCCGGTCCAGGATGAGGATGCTTTGGCCGGCCCGCACCTTTTTCAGATAGGCACTCAGGCTGTTCTTCAGTTCGGATATTGTGGCTTTTTCCATCTGGCTATGTTAGCCAGATTACGTGGGGCTCGCAAGGCCCAAGCTGGTACGCAGAAACTTCTGTCGCGCAATGGTCGTTGTACCTCACGCAGCCCCGACATAATCACGTTTCCACACAGCCTCGACCCGAAGCCAGTTGACAGGCCCGGAAACACAAGCGCCCACCGCAAGGGTGGGCGCTTCCCAAACCAAAATGAAGGTTTTACCTCCTAGCAGCCGAGCGTTACGCGGATCGCCGTGGCGTCATCGATGATCGCGGAAGCCTGTGCCGGCGTGAGCTTCTTCCCGGACTGTGCCTGTGCGTGGTTGATCAGCGCCTCTGAAGCTCCGCAGGCCGCGGTTGTATTTCCAGCCGCCAGCGCAGACTGCACCGCATCCAGTCTTGAAGTGAAGCTGGCGGCCGTGCCCTGCGGCAGACCGAAGTCGCCGATCGTCGATGCCAGGTCGGTCACCTGGTTGCCCGCCGGAGGCATCGCGACGAACCCAGAATAAGGCCGCCCCACCGCATCAAACACGTACCCGGAGACGAAGCCCGCGTTATTGATGCCATTGGGTTGGGTGGACGAAGCGCCCGGAACGACAAGATATTCCGGTGCGGAGAGGGACACGTTCGAGTAGCCACCGGTTTGCGGAATGGTGGTTACGAACCCTTTGGTTATTCCATCGGTGGTATCGATGAAATGTCCAACAACAACGCCAGCGTCGTTGATGCCCCGTGCGCGCGTGCGCATGCCGTTGATTCGGAACAGCGTCATGACACCCGAGGCACTTCGCACGAAGCCGTAGGGACCATTGACGGAGCCTGCGAAAAGCCCGTTTGGTCCCGCGGCAGTGCTGCCTACGACGTCGCCTGTCGAATTGATGCCCTGAATGATCTTGAAAAAGCCGGGGATCGCAAGGTCGGTGAACGCGCTTGTCGCAGGATTGTAGAGCCACGCGATCGTGGAGCCATCGGCATTATCGGAATAACCAGCCACAGTGCCTGCGTTGTTGATTCCGCGTGCCCACATGCTCGACACGCCGGGATGATTGAAGGTCGCGTAATAGGACGATCCGTCAAACAGAAATCCCGCCAGCGCAGCCCCAGTGTTTACGTCCTGAAACGTTCCGGTCGCGAGCCCCAGATCATTCAATCCCATCGGGCTGGCAACGGTATCGCCAGGTCCGGGAGGCAGCGTGGTGAAGCTATTGCGTGCGAAGTCATAGACGAATCCGACTGCAAAGCTCTCCGAGCCGGCGTTGCCCGGAATCTGAAGTTGCCGATTGATGCTGAAAGCCTGGATTCCAACCGCCCCCGGATACGTGAACGGGACAATGGAATAATCGGCACTTGCGGTCGCACCGATCGCCAACGCAGCTGCTGTGGCCATCCAGCACAGGGCCATTCTGACGAAGCGAATCATGGGCATCCTCCAATCAGTTAGGGTTGAAAGCATGATTCGTGAGACCTCGCTTGCCTGATCCTACGAACGATGCGTCGTTCGCGGTCAAAATGCTGTCGGCGCCTCCCAAGGCGGCTTGGTGGGCGGGAGTATGTGGCGACCCAGAGCGCCTGTAAAGTGGATAGCCGCCACGGCGGTGCCGCCGCAGCTTAATCTGCTCCTGGCCGGAAGCAGACGGCGAAATATCAGTGCGCGCTTTCCTCGACGTGCGCGTACCCGAGAGCCTGCCCGGTCGCATGCAGTCGCTTGTCGCGCGTCCATAGTCTTACGCCGGGCGTCAGAGCAACGGCCGCAAGGAGATGCACGTCCACGTACCCCAGCCCCTTTCCATGAAGTCGATGGCGCTCTATGAACGCCAGAGCCTCTTCGGCATCGGCAGCTGCAGCCATTGGGAGATTGCCTAGCAGTTCCAGTACCACAGACCGATCTGCAAGGCTGCCGCAGGCGAGCTCGCCGATGACGAAGGGATGGGTAAGCACACTGGAGCTTTCGAGCAGAGCGCGCAGTCGAGCGTCGCCGCGGCGAAGATGGTCTACCCAAACGGAGGTATCGACGAGGATCAAGACTTCGGCGACTGCCGGCGACGCGGGGCTGCTTTCAATGCGGGTTCCGTACCACCCAGTCGGGTCAGGCGCCGCGCACTTTCACGCTCGATCAATGCTTTCAGGCCTTCATGCACGACAGCAGAACGATCAAGAGGCCCGGCAAGTTTGGCAGCCTTGGCCAGCAAGTCATCATCAATGTTGATTGTGGTTCGCATAGGCTTGTCCCTGTTTCGATCAGGCATCAATATTAGCATCACTTGATGCCGATTTCGATGCCGCACCCTGGGGCGCGACTACCAGTCCCGCCAGATCCGCTCCTGGCCCCACGAGCGCCAAGGCATGCTCGAAAATGAATCGCGCACGGCATTGAATTCGCAGGCTCGCGGCAAGTTCGAACATCGCCGCGTTCGGTGGCGTGCTCTCGAAGGCTTCGAGAAGCAACGTCAACGGGAGCGAGCGGTCGACAGTCGCGCAGAAATCAGGCCAAACCCCCTCAGACGTGGAATCACTTTTCTGCCTACCCCATGGGGGGTGGATACAACGGGGAAGCGACAGCCATCAAAAACCGCGCCGCCGCCCGGCAGCCGCCGCAGTCAAGTCGCGCCTCGCGCGAGCCGCTCGACCAGCGCCTCGAGTTCGTCCAGGTCGACGGGTTTCCTCAGCGGATGAGCGGTAGGGCCCAGCGTCCGGGTGACGTCGCTCAAGTCATGCCCGGAGCAGACGATCACCGGCAGCCTCGGGTTCTGCCGAAGGGCCTCGCGCGCCACGTCGAGGCCCGAGCCGTCGGGCAGGTTGATGTCGGTCAGCAGGAGGTTCACGTCCTGCTCGCGCAGCGCCTCGCGCGCGCCGGCGCCGTCAGACACGCACACGATCCGGCGCTCGGCAGTGGCGAGCAACTCGGCGAACGACTCGCGGATGGCGGCGTTGTCTTCGACGTAGAGGATGGCGAAAGGGTCGGCGGTCATGGCTGGCGGGCTGTTCGATTCTGTGCGATCCCGCAGGTGGGGCGAGGCGCTGCCTTCCGCCATTGAGCTCTCGCTCGACACGCTCGCGAAACATTGTGCGCAACCAAAGCCGGCCACTGCGGCGGAACTATTTGGCTTCTGATGACCAAGGGAAATTGATATAGTTTTCGCGCGTATCGAAACAGATGTTGCCGTACATCTTCAGATACAACGCGCGCCGCGACGGATCCGCATACACCGCGCCGGGGTTCGCCGTATCCCTTTCATAGTCCGCGATGTTGGTGCTGGTGAGCGCCTTGGGCAAAATGTCCATTGCCTGTGGAACGGATATGCCGTCCAGCCAATCAGCGGCCTGCTGGCCCATCGCATAACCGAATATGGACGAGGCAAGGCTGATGCTCGCCTTGTAGGGGCTGTCGCCTTTTTTGATTTCGACGACCGCTTCCTGCTCGCCGTCGATACCGCCCAGAAACTGATCCGCACGCGCCTTGCCCGCTTCGCGCAATGCCACCAGGGCTCCCAGCACGACCGTGTCGGCACCGAGCACCACATCGATATTCGGTTGCGCCAGCAGGATCGTCTTCATCGTGCGATATCCGCCCTCCTTGTCGACCGTGGCGGGCGAAATGTCGGCCACGATCGTCACGCCCGGCAGTGCCCGCAGCGTATCGCGCATGGCTGTGAAACGCGGCGCTAGAAATTGCAA
>JANMHV010000139.1:0-46379 GCA_031375445.1 Burkholderiales bacterium
CTTCTCCATCTTCGGCGCGAGGACCTTCATCTGCGCCATCGAGCGGCCCGCCTTGGCATTCAGCGGGTAGAAGACGCCCTTGATCATCACCGTGAGGATCACGATCGACCAGCCCCAGTTGCCCACCAGCGCGTGGATCCACTTGAGGAGCCAGAAGAGGGGTGCCGCGATGATCGTGAGCCAGCCGTAGTCGACGACGAGGTCCAGGCCGGGAGCGAGCTTCTCCAGCTTGTCGGTTTCCTGCGGCCCGATGTACACGGGAACCGTGATGCTGCCCGCGGCGCCCGGGGCGATCGTGCCCACCGGAACCTTGACGCCGGCCGTGTACCGGTTCTCGGCCACCTTGCTGGTGTAGAACTCGCGCTCGACGCCATCTCGCGGCAGCCACGCCGAAACGAAGTAGTGCTGGATCATGCCGATCCAGCCATCGGGCGCGCGCTTCGCGTGGACCTGCTTGGCCTTCTCGATGTCCTTGAAATCGACTTTCTCGAACTTGCCCTGCGAGGTGTAGACGGCGGGACCGGTAAACGTGGTCACGCCGGCGAAGGCATTGGTCTGAGCCGCCTCCTCGGTGGGCGAGTTCGCGTCGCGCATGAACTGGAAGTACGCCACGGGAGCCAACGGCTTGTCCGAGGCGTTCTTCACCTCGTAGGAAACATCGATCGCATAGCTGCCGCGCCGGAACGTGTACTTCTTCTGGACCTCGGCGCCTCCCGCATCGCGCGATCTGAGGACCACGTCGAGGCTGTCGGCCTGCGGGCCCAGCACGTACTCACGCTGCGCCGCCTCGTAGGGCGAAAGGTGCGTCGGGAGGCCCTCGCCGAGGAGGCCCGACTGCGCGACGAAGTAGTGACTGGCACTCGGCTCGAGCAGCGTGAGCGGCCTCGAGCGATCCTTCGCCGAGTAGACCTTCTGCATCGTCACCCGTCGGATGTCACCGCCTTGGGTGTTGAGCTCGATCTCGAAGACATCGGTCTTTACCAAAATCGGAGTACCGGCCGGGGCCACGGCAGCGGAAGGAGCTGCGGCAACGGGCGGCGCACCCGGGGAAGCGGCGGCCGGCGGACGGCCGGCCGCTGGAACCGCTGTCTCGCCCAGCTTGGCCGGCGCCGCGGGCACTCCCGCTGCGGTGCTGGCCGCCGGGGGCACCAGAGGCGCCTTGGGGGCATTGTGTTTCTGCCACGCGTCCCAGAGGAGCATCGCGGAGAAGGAGAACACGACGAGTGCGATGAGGCGTTGGGTATCCATCATGGGTGCGGCGATCTCACGGTACGGGGTCGAATCCACCCGCGTGCCACGGATGGCAACGCGAGATCCGGCGCAGCGCGAGCCAGGAGCCGCGCAGGCTACCGTGGCGCTCGAGAGCTTCCATGGCGAATTCGGAGCAGGTGGGAGTAAAGCGGCACTGGCGCCCCCACCAGGGGCTCAGTGCCAGCCGATAAAAACGGATCAAGCCCAGCAGCACCCGAGTCACTTCGCGGGGCTCCGGGCCAGTTGGTCCAGCAGCTCGCGGACATCCTGCACGACGGAGGCGATCGACCGCTCATCCACCTTCTCGCGCAGGGTCACGACGCAATCGAGGCACAACGCCTTTACCGCGTGCACGCGAAACGCTTCGCGGATGCCGCGCTTCACGCGATTGCGGTGCAACGCCGACCGGACCAGGCGACGCGTGAGCGCGATGCCCAGCCGCGAGGCACCGGGCACGGGAGCGACATGGAGGATCGCAAGGCGACCGCGCAACTTGCGGCCCGAGCGAAGCGGGGCCGCGAACGATCCGGGCCCCGAGAACCGGTGGCGCCGCGAGAACCCCTCGATGCGGGCACTGCGCGGCATCTCACCGGCCTTAGACGGCGACGCGCTTGCGGCCCTTGGCGCGGCGCGCGTTGATCACGGCGCGTCCGGCGGCGGTCTTCATGCGCACGCGAAACCCGTGGGTCTTCTGGCGGTGGGCATTCGACGGCTGGTAGGTGCGTTTCATGGTTGATGGCTCTTGAAAAGGTGGGGCACTGCGGGAAACCCGAAATTATAGTGGATTCAAGCCCCGAACGCCATCGAATCATCTCCACCCCACCCCCTCGCGCCTGTGGATAACCCGCCTCGATCAGAGTAAAATTGGGGTTCGATTTCCCTTCCTGTCCCGCTCCCTCGCAAGGCCCCGTTCTCTCCCATGGATTCGCTTTGGCCGTCGCTCGCCGCTGAGCTCAAGAAGGAGCTGCCGGCGCAGCAGTTCGACACCTGGATCAAGCCCTTGCGGGCCGAACGCCATGGCGAGCAGCTCACCCTCGTGGCCCCCAACCACCACGTGCTGCGCTGGGTGCGCTCCAATCTGCTCACCAAGATCGAATCGCGGGCCGAGCGCGTCGCGGGCAATCGCCTCGTGGTGAACCTGGTCCTGGACGAGAAGCGCGAGGAAAGCGAGATCGTGCTGCCCGAGTCGATGCCGGTCTCCGTCTCCGCGCCGGCGATCGTGGAGCGCACGGGACGTGACGAGCATCGACTTAACCCCGGCTTCACCTTCACCAACTTCGTGAACGGCAAGGCGAACCAGATCGCGCGCGCCGCGGCGATCCAGGTCGCGGAGAATCCCGGCACCGCGTACAACCCCCTCTTCATCTATGGCGGCACCGGCCTGGGAAAGACCCACCTGCTGCAGGCCATTGGCACCGAGGTGCTGAAGCGCAACCCCAAGGCGAAGGTGCGCTACAGCCATGCGGAGCAGTTCGTGGCCGACGTGGTGCGCGCCTACCAGCACAAGAGCTTCGATTCCCTCAAGCGCTACTACCGCTCGCTCGACCTCTTCCTCATCGACGACGTGCAGTTCTTCGTCGGCAAGTCGCGCTCCCAGGAAGAGTTCTTCTACACCTTCAACGCCCTCTTCGAGGCCCACAAGCAGGTCGCCATCACCAGCGACTGCTTCCCGAAGGAGATGACCGGCATCGAGGAGCGCCTGATCTCCCGGTTCGGCTGGGGCCTCACGGTCGCGGTGGAACCCCCGGAGCTCGAGATGCGCGTGGCGATCCTGCTGAAGAAGGCGGAGAACGACGGCGTGCACCTGGACGAGGCCGTCGCGTTCTTCATCGCCAAGCACATCCGATCGAACGTACGCGAACTGGAAGGCGCGTTGAAGCGCGTCCTCGCCTACGCGCGCTTCAACAACCAGACCGTCTCGGTCACCACGGCGCGGGAAGCGTTGAAGGACCTGCTGGCGGTCCTCAACCGCCAGGTATCCATCGAGAACATCCAGAAGACCGTCGCCGACTATTTCAAGATCAAGGTCTCGGAGATGTACTCAAAGAAGCGTTTCCGCTCGGTTGCGCGTCCCCGCCAGGTCGCGATGGCGCTCGCGAAGGAGCTCACCCAGCAAAGCCTGCCCGAGATCGGCGAGGCTTTCGGCGGCCGCGACCACACCACGGTCCTGCATGCCTGCCGCAAGACCGTCGAGCTGCGCGAGAGCGACCAGGAGTTCGCCCGCGACTATGCGCAACTGCAGCAGATCCTCCTCGGATGAAAGGCCGCCTGAACCCATGAAGAACCTGTGGACTGTTTCGGCCGAATCCCAGAAGAGGCGAGTTATCCACATTTCGCCCTTGAGTACCGGCGTTTCCATCCCCACAGAAAACCGCTGTCAACGCACTGATCTCGCTGGCCATTCCGGAGTTATCCCGCTCCGGGGCGCCTCCTATTAGCTATTAACTACTCAATATATAAAAGATCATGCTTAAGATCAGGACAACGAACGACAAGCTTCTGGGCCCGCTCCAGCAGGTCACCGGCATCGTCGAGCGGCGCCATACCCTGCCGATCCTCTCCAACGTGCTGATCACCGCCGCGGAGGGAAAGCTCGACTTCCTCGCCACCGACCTGGAGGTACAGATCACCTCCACTGCCACGCTCGACGGCAATGCCGAGGGCGCGGTCACGGCCGGGGCACGCAAGCTCTACGACATCCTGCGATCGCTGCCGGAGGACGCCGAGGTCTCCCTGGAGGCGAAGGAAAACCGCATGACGGTGAAGGCGGGCAAGAGCCGCTTCAACCTGCAGACCCTGGCGGCGGCCGACTTCCCGCGCATGGTCGAGGCCAAGGACGCCTCCAAGACCCTCACCATCCCCCAGAAAGCGTTGAAGAGTGCGCTGCGGCTGGTGCAGTTCGCCATGGCGGTGCAGGACATCCGCTATTACCTGAACGGCGTGCTGTTCTCGGTGGAGAAGGACGTGCTGAGGGTGGTGGCCACCGACGGCCACCGGCTCTCGTTCGCCAGCCAGCAGCTGGAGGGCGACCACGGGCAGGTGGAGGCGATCCTTCCGAGGAAGACAGTGCTCGAGCTGATCAAACTGCTCGGCGACACCGACGAGCCGGTGTCGCTCGCGATCGGAACCAACCAGGCGCGCTTCCGCTTCGGCGGCATCGAGATCGTCTCGAAGATCGTCGAGGGCAAGTTCCCCGATTACCAGAAGGTCATCCCGACCACGCTCAAGAATCGCGTGTCGCTCGATCGCCCGACCCTAGCCCAGTCGCTCAACCGCGCGGCGATCCTGTCGAACGAGAAGATCCGCGGCGTGCGCCTGGTGTTCACGAAGGATGCGCTCTCGATCATCTGCACCAACAACGAGCAGGAAGAGGCCGAGGAAGGCCTGGCCGTCGAGTACGACGGCGACCCGCTCGACATCGGCTTCAACATCTCGTACCTGCTCGACGTCCTGAACCACGTCGACTCCCCGACCGTCACCGTCACGATGGGAGACTCGAACTCGAGCGCCCTCGTGCAGTTGCCCGGCCGCGAGGACTTCAAGTACGTCGTGATGCCGATGCGGATCTAGCGGCGCGCTCCATGCAAACCAGCAACCCAGGAACTCAATGGCAACGCTTCCGCAAGTGACCCAACCCGCCAGCCGCCCCGCGGCCGAATACGATTCCAGCAGCATCAAGATCCTCAAGGGACTCGAGGCCGTCCGCAAGCGTCCCGGCATGTACATCGGCGACACTTCCGACGGCACCGGCCTGCACCACATGGTGTTCGAGGTCGTGGACAACGCCATCGACGAGGCGCTCGCCGGCCACTGCGACGACATCAAGGTCGTGATCCACACCGACAACTCGATCTCGGTGGTCGACAACGGCCGCGGCATTCCCACCGACATCAAGGACGACGACGACCTCAAGCGCTCCGCCGCCGAGATCGTGATGACGGAGCTCCACGCGGGCGGCAAGTTCGATCAGAACTCGTACAAGGTGTCGGGTGGCCTGCACGGCGTCGGCGTCTCGGTGGTGAACGCATTGTCGGAGTGGCTCAAGCTGCGCATCTGGCGCGGCGGGCGCGCGCACTACCTCGAGTTCCGCCATGGTGCCCTGGTGAAGCCACTCGAGGTCACGGGCGAAACCGACAAGCGCGGCACCGAGGTGCATTTCCTCGCCGCCACGGAGACTTTCGGCCAGGTCGAGTTCCACTACGAGATCCTCGCCAAGCGGCTGCGCGAGCTCTCGTTCCTGAACAACGGTTGCGCCATCGAGCTGATCGACCAGCGCACGGGAAAAAGCGAGAACTTCGCCCACGCCGGCGGCGTGAAGGGTTTCGTCGAGTACATGAACCGCTCGAAGAACGTCCTGCACAACACCATCTTCTACGCGATCGGCGAGAAGGAAGGCATCACCGTCGAGGTCTCGATGCAGTGGAACGACTCCTACGGCGAGTCGGTGCAATGCTTCACCAACAACATTCCGCAACGCGACGGCGGCACCCACCTCACCGCGCTGCGGGGCGCCATGACGCGCACCATCAACAATTACATCGAGCGCGAAGAGATCGCCAAGAAGGCGAAGGTCGAGACCACCGGCGACGACATGCGCGAAGGCCTCACGTGCGTGCTCTCCGTAAAGGTTCCGGAGCCCAAGTTCTCCTCCCAGACCAAGGACAAGCTGGTGTCGTCCGAAGTGCAGCCGGTGGTGCAGGAGATCATCGGCCAGAAGCTCTCCGAGTTCCTGATGGAGAAGCCCCAGGACGCGAAGATCATCTGCACCAAGATCGTGGAAGCCGCCCGCGCCCGCGAGGCCGCGCGCAAGGCGCGCGAGCTCACGCGGCGAAAGGGCATCTTCGACGGCGTGGGCCTCCCGGGCAAGCTCGCCGATTGCCAGGAGCGCGATCCGGCGCTTTGCGAGCTCTACCTGGTGGAGGGAGACTCCGCCGGCGGCTCGGCCAAACAGGGCCGCGACCGCAAGAACCAGGCGATCCTGCCGCTGAAGGGCAAGATTCTCAACGTCGAGCGCGCCCGCATCGACAAGATCATCACCTCCACCGAAGTGGCCACCCTCATCACCGCGCTGGGCGCCGGCATCGGCGAGGAGTTCAACCTCGAAAAGTTGCGCTACCACCGCATCATCATCATGACGGACGCGGATGTCGACGGCGCGCACATCCGTACGCTGCTGCTCACGTTCTTCTATCGTCAGATGCCGATGCTGCTCGAGAAGGGCTATATCTACGTGGCGCAGCCGCCGCTCTACAAGGTGAAGAGCGGCAAGCAGGAGCGCTACCTCAAGGACGAGCACGAGCTGAAGCAGCACCAATTGAAGCGCGCCCTCGACGGGGCCTCGCTCATCCCGGGCGGCACCGCATCCCCGCTGTCGGGAGATGCCCTCGAGCGCATCGCCTCGGAATACCTGATGACCGAGGCGGTCATCGACCGCCTGTCGATGGGCATGGACTCGGCGGTGCTGCATTCGATGCTCACGATGTCGCGCATCGCGCTCGCGGACAAGGATGGGGCCACGGCCGCCGCCAGGTCGTTCCACGAGGCGCTGCGGCCGCTGCCGCCCAAGACCCACATCGAGCGCGATCCCACCTCGGACGGCTGGCGCCTGCGCCTGGAAAAGGTGGTGCACGGCAACAAGGTGGAGACGGTCATCGACCATGCCTTCCTCGAAAGCGGGGACTACGCGCAGATCGTGGCCACGGCCGAGACCCTGTCGGGCTTGATCCAGGCCGACGCGCAGGTGAAACGCGGCGAGACCACGCGCTCCATCCGCTCGTTCAAGGAGGGCCTCGACTGGCTCCTTTCCGAGGCCAAGGGCTCGATGGCGATCCAGCGCTATAAGGGGCTGGGCGAGATGAATCCCGAGCAGCTCTGGGAGACCACCATGGACCCCACCAAGCGCATCCTCCTCAGGGTCCAGATCGAGGACGCGATCAGTGCTGGCGAGATCTTTTCCACCTTGATGGGTGATGAAGTCGAGCCGCGGCGCCAGTTCATCGAGAAGAACGCGCTGGGCGCGACCAACCTCGACGTCTAGGGTCGAGAAGCAAGAAACGAAGGGCCGCGAAAAGCGGCCCTTCACGTTTTCCGGCCCGCAAGCGCGGGTGGCTGCTATTCGGCTTTCGCCGCCTTTGCCTTGGGTGCTGCCCTGGCCTTCGGCGTTGCTTTCGCCGTCGTCTTCGATGCCGCCACCGGCTTGGCTTTCGCCTTGGGCTTCGCCTTGGGCTTCGCCTTCGGCTTGGCGCCCTTGCCGCCCTTCGCCGCGATGAGCTCCAGCGCTTCGTCGAGTGTCACGGTGTCGATCATGTCCTTGTCGGGAAGCGTCGCGTTCACCTTGCCGTGCTTCACGTAGGGACCGTAGCGGCCGGAGTAGAGCGAGACCGCCTGGCCGTCGGCCGGATGCTTGCCGAGCACCTTGAGGGCGCCGCGGCCACCGAAAACCTTCGGCTCCTTGAGGAGCGCCACGGCACGCTCGAGATCGATGTCGAAGACGCTCTCCTCCTTCGGGATCGACTTGAACTGGCCATCGTGGCTCACGTAGGGGCCGAAGCGCCCGATCGCGGCCACCACCTTCTTGCCGCCTTCGGGGTGGGCGCCGAGGTCGCGCGGAAGCGCCAGAAGTTGCTGGGCGATGGCCATGTCGACGCTGTCGGGAAGCACGTTCTTCGGCACCGAGACGCGCTTGGGCTTCTTGTTGCCTTCCATCTCGCCCAGCTGCACGTAGGGGCCGAACGGTCCCTGCAGCAGCTGGATCAACTTGCCGGTCTCGGCGTCGATGCCGATCTCGCGTTTGGCTGTCTCGCCGCTCTCGGCCCCATCGAGGTTGCGCGTGTAGTCGCACTCCGGAAAGCCGCCGCAGCCGATGAATCGGCCGCGGCGCCCGAGGCGGATGGCGAGCTGGTGCTTGCCGCACTTGGGACAGGTTTCGTCGAGTGCCTCCTGGGTGACGTCCTTGCGGGAGACACCTTCCTTCTCGATGATCTGCGCCGAGAAATCCTTCCAGAAACGCGCCAGCACCGGCACCCACTCCTCCTTGCCGTTGGAGATGTCGTCGAGCTCGTTCTCGAGCTTCGCGGTGAACTCGTAGTCGACCCAGTGGCCGAAGTGGTCGGTGAGGAACTTGTTCACCACGCGGCCCACGTCGGTGGGAGTGAAGCGCTTCTTGTCCAGCAGCACGTACTCGCGGTTCTGCAGGGTGGAGATGATCGAGGCGTAAGTGGACGGCCGGCCGATGCCGTACTGCTCGAGCGCCTTCACCAGGCTCGCCTCGGAATAGCGCGGCGGCGGTTGCGTGAAGTGCTGCTCGCCGTAGAGCTTCTCGAGGACGACCACGTCGCCCTTCTCGAAGGCGGGCAGGCGCTTGTCCTCCTCCTCGACGGCGTCGTCCTGGTCCTCGTGGTACACGGCATAGAAGCCGGCGAACACCATCGTCTGGCCGGTGGCGCGGAAGAGGTTGTCCGCGCCACCGACGGTGAAGTCCACCGCGACGGTGTCGAACCGGGCGGGCGTCATCTGGGAGGCGATGGCGCGCTTCCAGATCATCTCGTAGAGCTTGCGCTGCTCGTCGCTCAGGTAGCGTGCGACCGACTCCGGCGTGCGGGCGATGGAGGTGGGACGGATGGCCTCGTGCGCCTCCTGGGCGTTCTTGGCGGTGCTGCGATACTGGATCGGCGCCCTGGGAAGGTAGTCGGGCCCGTAGTTCTTGGTGATGAAGCCCCGCATCTCGGTGAGCGCTTCCTTGGAGAGCGTGACCGAGTCGGTCCTCATGTACGTGATGAGGCCGGTGACCGCGCTGCCGACCGCCACACCCTCGTAGAGGCTCTGGGCAACCTTCATCGCGCGATCGGTGGAGAAACCGAGCTTGCGCACTGCCTCCTGCTGCATGGTGGAGGTGGTGAAGGGGGCCGCGGGCGAGCGCGTCTTGCTCTTGCGCTCGATCTCCTTCACCTGCGCGGAACCCTTGGCATTGCGCTCGAGGAACGTGCGCACTTCCGCCTCGCGCTCGGCGTTGCCGATGGCGAACTGGTCCAGCTTTTCGCCCTTGAAATGGGTGAGCTTGGCGGTGAACGGGATGCGCTCCTTGTGGCTGTCGAAGTGCATCGACCAGTATTCCTGGCTCTTGAACGCCTCGATCTCGAGCTCGCGCTCGACGATCAGGCGCAGCGCCGGGCTCTGCACCCTTCCCGCCGACAGGCCGCGGCGGATCTTCTTCCACAGCAGCGGCGAGAGGTTGAAGCCCACCAGGTAGTCGAGCGCGCGGCGCGCCTGCTGCGCGTTCACGAGGTCCATCGAAATGGCGCGCGGGTTCCTCACCGCCTCGAGCACGGCGCCCTCGGTGATCTCGTAGAACACGACCCGCTTCATGGTCTTGTCCTTGAGCGCCTTGCGGGACTTGAGGATCTCCGACAGGTGCCACGCGATGGCCTCGCCCTCGCGGTCCGGGTCGGTCGCGAGCAGGATGATGTCGGCGTCCTTCACCGCCTTTGCGATGGCGTCCACGTGCTTCGCGTTGCGGTCGATGATCTCGTACTTCATGCGGAAGTCGTCATCCGGGTCCACGGCGCCCGTCTTGGGAACGAGGTCGCGCACGTGGCCGTAGGAAGCGAGGATCTCGTAATCCTTGCCGAGGTACTTCTTGAGCGTCTTCGCCTTGGAGGGCGACTCGACGTTGAGCAGGTGCGAGGCCATTGAATTCTTGGTTTCTGTCGTGGTGCGATTTTAGCGCGGCTCGCGGCAGCTACCCGCGAGGGTTCAGGCCTTCTGCTGGTACAGGCCGCCCGCCAGCGCGGTCACGCGTCCTTCGAGCTGCAGGCGCGCAAGTCGCGCCGCGATGGCGGCGGCCTGGAGGCCCGTGAGCTCAACGACCCGGTCGATCGATATCGGCCCGTGTCCCAGCGCGGCGAGGAACGGGTCGGCCTCCAACGGCAACTGTGGTGCGGCCGCGGGCGACACGCCCTCCGACCATTCGCAAAGCACGTCTTCCGCGCACTCGACGAGCTTCGCGCCGTCGCGGATCAGCTTGTGGCAGCCCCGGGAAAGCGGGGAGTGGATCGACCCGGGAATGGCGAAAACGTCTCGTCCCTGTTCGAGAGCATACCGTGCCGTGATCAGCGAGCCGCTGCGCGCCGCCGCTTCCACCACGAGGACCCCGCGCGAAATGCCGCTGATCAGGCGATTCCTCCGCGGGAAGTTGCGCGCATCCGGGTGCGTGCCGAGGGGAAACTCCGAGACGATGCAGCCACGCTCCTCCAGCGCTGCGGCAAGCGCGCGGTTGTCGCGGGGATAGAGCTGGTCCGCCCCGGTGCCGACCACTGCGACACTGGAGCCCGTGGCGGCGAGGCCGCCCCGATGGGCCGCCGCGTCGATGCCCAGCGCGAGGCCGCTGGCAACGCACAGCCCCGTGGCGGCAAGCGCTCGCGCGAACGCCTCGGCGTCGCGCGCTCCCTGGGGCGTGGCATTGCGGCTGCCGACGATGGCGATGAACGAGGAGGCCAGCAGCTGCGGATCGCCGCGGGCATAGAGCGCTGCGGGCGGGTCGGAGAGCTCGAGCAGGCACTGGGGATACCGGCTATCTCCGAGGGTAATGAGGTGGTGGCGAGGGTGCTCGAGCCATTCGAGCGCCTTGGCCACCGCGCCGGCATCGGCCCCGGCCCGAAGCGCGGCGGCGACTCGGGCTCCGAACCGGGCCTCGATCTGCGCAATGGGTGTCGCGAGGAGGCCCTGCGGAGTGCCGAAACGAACCAGCAACTGGCACAGGGTGGCCGGCCCGAGGTGGGGCACGAGAGAGACGCGAAGCCAATCGCGGGCTTCACCGGGATTCAGGTAGTCGAGGGGCACGAGGGTATGCGCGTGGCGGGATCGGGAGGATGCCCGATAAACGACGCGGGGTCACGCGGCGCTGACGCGATCGAGGCGAACGTGAAAAGGGGGCCGAAGCCCCCGATTCGCGGTCGGCCGGGAGGGCGGTCAGGGCGTTTGCACCACGTCGCCCAGGTGGATCGGGCGAGTCGCGCGCATCACCATGCCGTACGACATCTTCTCGAACACGCGGAATACGATGATCAGACCGTTGCGCTCGTCCGGCAGCTTTACCGGGCCGCCGGTGTGGACCACCCCTACAGTGGGATCGGCCGGCTGGGTACGCGCCGGATCCGTCACCACCGGGTTGGGCCGCATGTCGACGCCGATGCCCCTGAACCAGCCACGGGGATCGAAGATGGTGGTGTCGATGGTCGTGGACCGCCGACCGCCGACCACACCCCCCTTGCGGTAACTGGCGAGCACGTGCCCCACTTCGAGGCCGTCACGGGAGCCGCGGTTGAGCGAGACGATCTGGTGCTGGCCCAGCTCCGAGACGCCGCCATCGACCGCCATGATCGAGCCGCGGATCGCTTTCGAGGGCGCCCGGGGCATGAAGTTGGGGAGGGACATCTCGCGCGCCGGGGTGAGGCGGTCGCCGCGATTGATCTCCTGCTTGGCCTTGGTGATCTCGAGGGTGGTCGGGTCGCCGAATCGGCGCACTCGCGCGTCGCCGACATACTTGGCCTCGTAGCCGAGGATCTCGTTGGTCTCGGGGTCGCGAAGCGGCGTGCCGGCACGGAATACCTGCCAGTTGAGGGGGTCGCGGCTGCCAATGCGGTCCACGTAGGCCAGGTCCCCGGTGCTGAGGACGACGCGGCTTTCCTCCGTGGCGATGATGGAGGGGGCGTTGTCCAGGCCATCGGCTTCGATGACCAGCGGCTGCGTCAGGAACGGGCCGATGGCCGACGCCGGAATGCTGGGAACAGCGGTGGCGAGGGTCTCGATCCGGATGCGCGGGTCGAGACGGACCACGTTGCCGGCTGCCGCCGCGGCACCGCCGCCGGAGGCGCCGCCCATCGACAGGCTCGGGTAGGCGCCGGAGCGGTCGAGGCGGATCACGTCACCGGGATAGATCCAATGGGGATCCTTGATCTGGTCCTGGTTCATTTGCCAGATCTGCGGCCATCTCCACGGATCTTTGAGGAACTTGCCGGCAATACCCCAAAGCGTGTCGCCCTTGACCACCGTGTACTCGGCCGGCGCGTCGGGCGCCAGGTCGGCCATGGTGACGGGGCCGGATGGGTTTTCGGACCGGGCGGAGGTGGAGCTTTTCTTGCCGTCGGACGGCATGCCGTCGGCCATCAACCACCCCGGAACCAAAGTGGCCGAGGCGACGACTAAAGATATAATTGTCTTTCGCATGGCGATGCTCACTTGTGGATATGGAGCTCGGGACCCATATTCAGAAAAAGGGCGGGTTACGAGCCCTATTTCATGTAGTGCAGTAAATTCTGCACATAATTTATTCAATTAGCAAGCATTTATGGCCATCCTCGAGATCCTCCAGTACCCCGACTCGCGCCTCAATACCCCGGCTGAACGGGTCGAGAAGATCGATGCGTCGACCCGCAGGCTGATCGACGACATGACCGAGACCATGTACGCCGCGCCCGGTGTAGGACTGGCCGCGACCCAGGTCGACCACCACCTCCAGATCATCGTGATCGACGTGAGCGAGGATCGCAGCGACCTCCGGGTCTTCATCAACCCCGAAGTCACGCGGCGTGAAGGCATGGCGGTCAATCAGGAGGGGTGCCTGTCGGTCCCGGGCGTCTACGAGAACGTCGAGCGCGCCGACAGCGTCACGGTCACTGCGCTCGACCGAAACGGCTCCCGGTTCACCCTCAACGCCTCGGGCCTGCTCGCCACCTGCATCCAGCACGAGTTCGACCACCTGCACGGCCGCGTCTTCGTGGAGCACCTCTCGGACCTCAAGCAGAACCGGATCCGGGCCAAGCTGAAGAAGCGCCAGAAGAAGGCGGCCTGAGCCTGGCCGCGACGCCATTGCGCGTCGTTTTCGCTGGAACTCCGTCATTCGCTGCGGGAGCGCTCCAAGCGCTGGCAGCCTCCGGTTTCACCATTCCCCTGGTCCTCACTCAGCCGGATCGCCCGGCGGGCCGAGGCCTTCGCCTCACCCCCAGCGCGGTGGCGCGCGCGGCCGAGGAGCTGCGAATCGAGGTCGCCAAGCCACCGGGCCTGAAGACCGCCGAGGCCCACTCCCTCATCGCCGGGGCTCGCCCCGACGTGATGGTCGTGGCGGCCTACGGGGTCATCCTCCCCCAGGCTATCCTCGACATCCCGGCCCAGGGCTGCCTCAACATCCACGCCTCCCTGTTGCCCCGGTGGCGCGGCGCGGCGCCGATCCAGCGCGCCATCCTCACGGGAGACACGCGTACCGGCATCTGCATCATGCGAATGGAAGCGGGCCTGGATACAGGGCCCGTGCTCCTGGCACGCGAGACTCCGATCGCCGGCGACGACACCACCGGAAGCCTCACCGTGCGCCTCGCGCGCCTTGGGAGCGAGGCGATCGTCGAAGCGTTGCGACGCCTCGGCGAGTTCGAGGCGGTCGCGCAGGATCCGGCGCTCGCGACCTACGCCGCCAAGGTCGCGAAATCCGAGGCGCGCATCGACTGGTCCCTGGACAGTCATGTCATCGACCGCCAGGTCCGCGCGTTCAACCCATCTCCCGGTGCCGAAACCGCGATGGGCGGCTATGTGGTGAAAGTCTGGGCGGCCACTCCCGTGGCTTTAGCATCCAGGCCAGGGATGGTGGAGTCGGCGGAAGCGTCGGCGATCGTCATCGGCTGCGGTACGGGAGCGCTTCGAATCACCGAACTGCAGCGGGCGGGTGCGCGCCGCATGCGAGTGGAAGAGTTTTTGCGTGGCAACCCTGTCGTCCGTGGAACCCAAGTGGAGGCCTGCCAAGCCTAAATCTCTGTTTTTGAAGGAGGTTACATGCCATGGAACGACGCATAATCGCTGGCAAGTCCTTGAGATTAGTGGTAAATTGACTTTCGCTGCCTCACCTGTGGCGTCTTTACCACAAACGCCTCGCAGCTGAGCAACGAGCAACCTCTCCCACGACGCCCCCGACCGATGCGACTCGCCTCGTTCCCCATCCCTACCGCGCGCGCGCATTCCGCGTGGTCGGCACGCCTGCTGGCGTGGGGAGTCATGGCGCTCGCGATCTTCGCGTTTGCGCTCCCCACTCGCGCCGCGGAAGGCATCGAGGTGCGCTCCGCAGCGATCGAAGCGGTCGATGAGGGCTGGCAGCTCCAGGCCGAGTTCGACATCAACTTCAGTCCCCGCCTCGAGGAAGCCGTCAACCGCGGCGTTCCGCTCTACTTCGTGGTGGAGTTCGAAATCGCCCGTCCCCGCTGGTACTGGTTCGACGAGAAGCCGATCCAGCTCACCCAGACCTACAAGATCAGCTACACCCCGCTGTTGCGCCAATACCGGCTGTCCATGGGCAACGGCTACCAGAACTTCACCCGATTCGAGGAAGTGACCCGCGTTCTTTCGCGCCTGCGCGGGTGGCATGTCGCCGACAAGGGCGCGCTCAGGAAAGATGTCGCATACCAGGCCAGCCTTCGCATGCGCCTGGACCCCGCCCAGCTGCCAAAGCCGTTCCAAGTGAACGCAATCGCCTCGCGCGACTGGACGCTTGCGTCCGATTGGCAACGCTGGACCCTCACTCCGTGAAACCCCTGATTTTCCTGTGCGTGGTCACCGGCATCGCGCTGGTGTACCTGATGTCCCAGGCATCGTCGAACTCGACCCTGTTCGCGCAGAACTACACCCTGCTGCTGGGCCTGGGCGGCGGCCTCGCTCTCGGCCTCATGGCGCTGATCGGCTACCAGCTGTGGGTTCTGCGCCGCAAGCTTCGCGAGCGGGTGTTCGGCTCGAAGCTCACGCTGCGCCTGATGGTCGTGTTCGCGCTGATGGCGCTGATCCCGGGCGGCATGGTGTACGCCATTTCCTTCCAGTTCCTGCAGCGCTCGATCGAGTCGTGGTTCGACGTGCGCATCGACGAGTCGCTGAAGGGCGGGATCAACCTCGCCTACGGGGCGATGCAGAACTCGCTTCGCGAGCTGGGCGACAAGGCCGACACAATGGCGGTGACGCTCGCGACATCGCAGGCGGTGGAGGCGGCGACGCTGAACCGCCTGCGCGAGCTGCACTCGGTCGAGGAAGCCACCCTCCTTACTTCGCGCGGGCGCGTGATCGCCCAGGCGGGCTCCGAGCCCGTGATGCTGCTGCCCGACCTGCCGGGCCCCAACCTGCTGCGCCAGGTACGCGCCCAGCAGAGGGTGCCGATGATCGAGGACATCCCGGAGCGCGGGCTCTTCCTGCGCGTCCTGGTGCCGGTCAACGTGCTCACCATCGCCGACGATATCCGGGTGCTGCAAGTGCTGCAGCGGGTGCCGCCGGCAATCGCGCGCGATGCCAAGCTGGTCGAGGCCGGCTACAAGGACTACCAGGAGCTGCTCCTCGCCCGCAACGGCCTGAAGAGCATTTTCGGACTCACCCTCACCCTGGCGATGCTCCTCACCCTCTTCTCCGCCCTCGCCCTCGCGTTCGTGCTGTCGGAAAAGCTCTCGGCGCCGCTCTCGGCGCTCGCCGAGGCCACGCGCGCGATCGCCAAGGGGGATTATTCCAAGCTGAACCCGGTGAAGAGCCGGGACGAGTTCGGCGTGCTCACCCAGAGCTTCAACACCATGACGCGCCAGATCGCCGACGCCACCGAAGCGATGGAGCGAAACCAGCAGCAGCTGGAGAATTCCAAGACCTACCTCGAGAGCATCCTTTCCAACCTCACCTCCGGCGTCCTCACGTTCGACGAGCGCCTCTACGTGAAGACGATGAACGCGGCGGCCACCGGCATCCTCGCGGTGCCCTCGGGCGCATTCCACGGCCTCAAGCTCTCGGAGTGGCCGCGCCATGTCCAGTCGGTGGCGCCCTTCGCCGAGATCGCGCTGCGGCAGTTCGCCTCGTCCGGGATGCGCCAGTGGGAGGAGCAGATGGATTACCGCCGCGCCGACGGGCAGCGCACGCTGCTGCTACGCGGCACGCGACTGGGCCAGCGCGGCGAGAACGGGTATGTCGTGGTGTTCGACGACATCACCCACCTGATCCAGGCGCAGCGCGACGCCGCGTGGGGCGAGGTGGCCCGGCGCCTCGCGCACGAAATCAAGAATCCCCTCACGCCGATCCAGCTTTCCGCCGAGCGCCTGCAGCACAAGCTCCACGACAAGCTTCCCCCGCACGAGGCGGACATGCTGAAACGCGCCACCGGCACGATCGTGAGCCACGTGGCGGCGCTCAAGGGCATGGTTGACGACTTCACCCAGTACGCCCACGCCTCGCGGATGAACGCACGCGCCCTCACGCTGAACGACCTGGTTCGCGAGGTGCTGGTCCTGTACGAGTCGATGGGTGTCGCGATCGAGCCGCGCCTGGCCGAAGACCTGCCCCAGATCTACGCCGATCCGGCGATGTTGCGGCAGGTGCTCCACAACCTGTTCCAGAACGCGATCGATGCGTTGACCGGTGTCGATAGCCCCCGCATCCTCATCTCGACGACCCTCGGCACGGGCGGGGTCCTGCTCACGGTGCGCGATAACGGAACCGGCATCGCGGAGGGCGTGATGGGACGCATCTTCGAGCCTTACGTCACCACCAAGCCGAAGGGCACGGGCCTGGGCCTCGCGATCGTGAAGAAGAACGTCGACGAACATCACGGCCGCATCCTGGTGGAGAATGTGAAGCCGCACGGTGCCAACGTGAGCATCGTGCTCCCATTCAAGGCCGCGGCCTGAGGTTTCGATGTCCACCAACCAGATCCTCGTCGTCGACGACGAAGTAGGTATCCGCGAGCTCCTGTTCGAGATCCTCCGGGACGAAGGCTACGGCGTGCGCCTGGCCGAGAACGCCCAGACCGCGCGCTCCGCGAGGAAGGAGATGCGCCCCGACCTGGTGCTGCTCGACATCTGGATGCCCGACACCGATGGCATCACGCTCCTAAAGGAGTGGGCCGGCAGCGGGCTCCTCACCATGCCGGTGGTGATGATGTCCGGGCACGGCACCATCGATTCGGCGGTCGAGGCGACCCGCATCGGCGCCTTCGACTTCCTCGAAAAGCCCATCAGCCTTCCCAAGCTTCTCGCCACGGTAGGCAAGGCTCTCGCCGGCGGCAAGGTGCTGCCGAAGACCGGCCTCGCCCTGGTGAACCTGGGCCGCGCGCGAGTGATCCAGGAGCTGCGCCAGCGCCTCGAGCAGGTGAGCCGGCTGCGAACGCCGGTGCTGCTGATCGGCGAGCCCGGTAGCGGGTTCGAGGTCTGCGCGCGTCACCTGCACCTTGCGAACACGCCCTGGGTCTGCTCGGAGGAGACCGAGTGGCTGGCGAGCAATCCGTTCGAGCCGTTGACCGAGGCCCGCGAAGGCACGCTGTTCCTGCCCGAGATCTCCGGCCTGAACAAGGCCGAGCAGAAGGGCCTGGCCCAGCTGCTGGGCAAGCTCGACAAGTTCAACGTGCGACTGATCTGTGCCGCCACGGGCCCGCTGCCCGCGATGGCCGAGGACGGGCGCCTCGACGCGGGCCTCTACAACCAGCTCTCGGGCCTCACCATCCGGGTTCCGTCGATCGCCGACCACGCCGAGGACATCCCCGACCTCGCGGCGACGCTACTCACGCAGCTCGTGGACGCCAACGAGGTGCCGCTGCGTACGCTCACGGTGGGCGCGCTCAACGTGATGCGGAATCTCGAGTGGCCGGGAAACCTGCCGGTGCTGCAGAACGTGGTGAAGACCCTTGCGCTCACTGCGCTCGCCAATGACATCACCGGCGACGACGTGAACCGGGTGGCGCGGGAGTTCAACCTGGGACCGCGCGAACAGGCGACCACCGAGGTCGGCGTGTCCCTCGACTTGCCGCTGCGCGACGCGCGGGAACAATTCGAGAAGCAGTATTTCCTGCACCACATCCGCCGCGAGGAAGGCAACATGTCGCGCGTCGCGGACCGGGTGGGCCTCGAGCGTACCCACCTCTACCGGAAGCTGAAGCAGCTCGGCATCCGCCCGGGTGGCAAGGGCGAGGACGCCTCCAGCACCTGAGGCCTCAGGGCGTCTCGATGCGTCCCAGCCGTACCGCCGTGAGCCCGGTCTTCACGTTGTTCGGCACCGGCATCACCAGCACGCAGTTGTCGTAGGGGGCGCGCACCGCTTCCTCGCCGTCCCAGGCGATCACGTCACCCTGGCGCGGGATCACCTCGAGCCCCGCGAACGGTTTGGCGAACCGGAAGGCCGGTGTGCGAGCCACCACCGCATCGGTCACGCGGATCAGCCGTTGGGGTGGAACGCCCGCGACGATTTCCCGGGCGCTGGCGGCAGGATCCACGACCCCCAGGACCGAGAGGAACCGCCACGTGGTCTGCCAGGCGACCTGCTCGGCGGCCTTCTCCCAATGCTGTCCGCATTCCACCAGCAACGCGTTCTTCGGGCTCGCGGCGTCGCCGAAGCCGCCATAGTCGCGCATCCGCGTGCCGTTGGAGTGCCCGGTGTCGCTCACCACGTCGACCGGCACCCCGACCTCGAAGGAGAACCGGATCCCCTTGTCGAGCGGGCCGCAGATCATCACCGGCGGGCTGGGCTCGAGCATCGAGTGGATGTCGAGCAGGAAGTCGGCGCGGTCGATGTGGGGACGCAGCTCGCGGGCACGGCGCAGCTCGACGCTGTCGGCCTTGCCGTCGAGGGTAGCGGGGGTCCAGACGCGGTTGAAGTCCTCGTCGACAAACCGCGACGCATAAGGATTGCGGGTGTCGAAGCGCTGGAACGCGGCGACGTTGGCGAAGGCGAGCGTGAGCGTGCCCTTCAACGGGCGCAGGCCCTGGCGCAACAGCCGGTCGACGACGATGGCGCCGCAGATCTCGTTGCCGTGGGTGAGCGCGTTCACCATCACGTGCGGTCCGGGCTTGCCGCTGTCGAAGCTGTGGACGAACTCGGTGCCGGTGCCGGAGCGGCGATGGGGTTCGATGTCGGGGGCGGCGAGTTCGATCGGTACGTGGGCCATGTCAGTGCTTGTCGTGTGGGGGTTCGTGGGGATGGGGAACATGGGAATGCCCGTGGTCGCCATGGTCGTGGCCGTGAGCATGGTCGTGGCCGTGAGCGTGGCCGTGCTCGTGATGCGCATGGTCGTGCCCGTGGTGGTGGTCATGACCGTGGTCGTGGGTGTGGTCCGCCTTGCAGGCGTGCGAGCCGCGCTCGCTCGCGTAGGCGCTCACCGCCTCGAGGAGCCGGGTGAGGTTGGCGCGCAACGCCTCGTAGCCCGCGTTGCGCTCCCGGCTCTCCTCGTCCATGTACAGGCGCCGGTTCACCTCGATCTGCAGGCTATGGCGGCCGGCGGCGGGGTCGGAGAACGCGCGCACCAGCTCCACGCCCTTGTAGGGGTCGTTGACCTTCACCTCGTAGCCCATGGCGCGCAGCGTGGCGCCCACCAGCGCGGTGAACTCGCCCTCGCAGGTGGTTCCGTCGCGATCCCCGAGAACGAAGTCCGCGCGCGGCTTGCCTGGTCCCTCCTCGGAAACGGAGCTGCTCACCGCCGGCATCGAATGCAGGTTGAGGTGCCACACTGCGCCGAAGTGGCCATGGGCCTCGTCCATCGCGTTCTTCACCGCACGCTGGTAGGGCTGGTGGTAGCGCACGATGCGCTGCTTCACCTCCTCTACCGAGAGCTTGCGGTCGTAGATCGGTTGCCCGGAGTCGAGCAGGCGCCAGATGAGGCCGATGCCGAGTTCGGTCTTGCGGCTTCTCATCGCCGGGCCCGGCCAGGCGGCATCGAGGAGCGAGGCATCGACGTCGAGGAGCGAGCGGTTAGGGTCGATGTAGCTGCGCGGGAACCTGGCGGCGATAAGCACCGCGCCCAACTCCGGCCCCGCGCCGTAGAGGTGGTCCACGAAGCTGTCTTCGGCCTTGCGCAGGTCCTTCGGCGCGACGGCATGGCGGAAGTCGTCCGGGTACTCGATGCCGCTGTGCGGCGAGTCGAGCACCAGGGGCACGCGCTTGTCGGTGGGGAGGACGATCGTGAAGGGGGAGTTCATCGCGAAGGCGGGTCGTTGAGGTGGCAGGCGGACATGCGGCCGGGAGCGATCTCGCGCAGCGCCGGCACTTCGGCGCGGCAGCGGTCGAAGGCATGGGGGCAGCGTGGGTGGAAGTGGCAGCCGGGGGGAGGCGAGAGCGGCGATGGAATCTCGCCGCGGATCGGGACGTAGGCGCGCCGGCGCGAGTCGACCCGGGGCACCTCCTCGATGAGTGCCACGGTGTAGGGATGGTTGGGGCTTGCGTAGAGCTCGGCCGTGGGCGCGCTCTCCACCACGCGCCCCAGGTACATCACCACGACGCGGTCGGAGACGTGGCGGATCACGCCCAGATCGTGGCTGATGAAGAGGTAGGTGAGGGCGAGCTCCTCGCGCAGGCGGATGAAGAGGTTCAGCACCTGGGCCTGGATCGACACGTCGAGCGCCGCGACTGCTTCGTCGCACACCAGGAAGCGCGGCTTCACCGCCAGCGCGCGCGCGATGCCGATGCGGCTTCTCTGCCCGCCGGAGAACTGGTGGGGGAAGCGGCGCATGAGGCTCGCGTCCATGCCCACGCGCGCCAGGATCTCGGCCACGTACGCCTCGCGTTGGCTCGCGGGCACCAGGCCGTGGACTACCGGGGCCTCGCCCACGATGTCGAGGATGCGCATCCGCGGGTTGAGCGACGCGTAGGGATCCTGGAAGATCATCTGCACCGCGAGGCGATCCGGGCGCGTGGCGGCGGTCTCGAACTCGCGGTAGGGACGGCCGTTCCACAGGCGCTCCCCCTCGGTGGGCGGCAGGATGCGCGAGACGATGCGTCCCAGCGTCGATTTGCCGCAGCCCGATTCGCCGACCAATCCCACGACCTCGCGCTCGCGGATCGCGAGATCGACGTGGTCTAGGGCGTGCACCGTGGATTCGGTGAGGTTGGCGCCGAGCTTGCGCGCGATCTTCCCGGCGAGGTCGAGACGCTTCACGAAGCGCTTGGAGACGCCTTTCAGCTCCACCATGGGGGGGGCCACGGCGCTCATGCCACCGGATTCACGCAGCGAAGCACGCGGGCATCGATCGCCCGGGACGCAGGCGCGATGGCGCACGCGGCGATCGCGCGGCCGCAGCGCTCGCGGAAGGCGCAGGCCTCGCCCAGGCGCAGCAGTGACGGCGTCATCCCGGCGATCTGCGACAGCGGCCGGCCGGGAGTGTTGCGGCTCGGCACCGAGTCGAGGAGGCCGCGCGTGTAGGGGTGCATGGGCCGCTCCAGCACTTCCTCGACGGTCCCCGACTCGACGATGCGCCCGGCGTACATCACGCTCACGTGGTCGGCGAGGCCCGAAATCACCGACAGGTCGTGGGTGATCCAGATCAGCCCCGCGCCGGTCTCGCGGCAGAGCTTCTGCATCTCGAACAGGATCTGCCCCTGGATCGTCACGTCGAGCGCGGTGGTGGGCTCGTCGGCGATGATGAGGTCCGGCTTGTTCACGAGGGCGATCGCGATCGCCACGCGTTGCCGCATGCCGCCCGAAAAATGGTGCGGATAGGACCGCAGACGCTCGTCGGGCGCGGCGATGCCGACCTGCTGGAGCGCTTCCCGGCAACGCGCCAGCGCGCTCTCCCGGGATACGTCGTGGTGGGCGCGCACCGCCTCCACCATCTGCGTGTCGATGCGCAGCACCGGGTTCAAAGTCATCATCGGGTCCTGGAAGATCATCGCCACGCGGTTGCCGCGCAGCGACCGCCAGTCGCGCTCGCCCAGGGATGTGATGTCGCGCCCGTTCAGCCGGATGCGACCGGCCACGATGCGCCCCGGCGCATCCACGAGGCCCATGATCGAGTAGCCGGTCATCGACTTGCCCGAGCCGGACTCGCCCACGAGGCCGAGGATCTGCCCCCGCGCGACGCGGAAACTCACGTCGTCCACGGCCCTCACCACGCCCGCCTTGGTGAAGAAATGCATCCGCAGGCCTTCGACCTCGAGCACCGGCCCGGTCATCGCTTGAGCCTCGGGTTCAGGACGTCGCGCAGCTGGTCGGCCACCAGGTTGATCCCCACGATGGTGAGGAGGAGCGCCAGGCCCGGGTAGAAGCTGATCCAGTACTTGCCCGACAGCAGGTATTGGAAGCCGTTGGAGATCAGCAGTCCCAGGGACGGCTCGGTGATCGGCAGCCCCAGCCCGAGGAAGGAGAGCGTCGCCTCGAGCGCGATGGCGTGGGCGACTTGCACGGTCGCGACCACGATGAGCGGCGGCAGGCAGTTGGGCAGCAGGTGGCGGAACACGATGCGCGGCTGCGAGAGGGCGAGCACCTTGGCCGCCTCCATGTATTCCTTCTGCCGCTCCACCAGCGCGGAGGAGCGCACGGTTCGGGCGTAGTAGGCCCACTGCACCGTCACCAGCGCGATGATGATCTTGTCCACGCCCTGCCCCAGGGCCGCGAGGAGGATCAGGGCGATCAGGATCGCCGGGAACGACAGCTGGATGTCGGCGATGCGCATGATCGCCGTATCGGTCCAGCCGCCGAAGTAGGCCGCCGCCAGGCCCAGCGCCAGGCCGATCGTGAGGGCGAAGACGACGCTCGACAGGCCCACGGAGAGCGAGATGCGCAAACCGTAGAAGATCGCCGAGAGCATGTCGCGGCCCTGGTCGTCGGTGCCGAGCCAGTAGGGCTTGCCCGTCGTCGACGACTTCTCGCCCGGGGCGAGCTTGGAGTCCATCACGTCCAGCTGCGCGAGGTCGTAGGGATTCTGCGGCGAGATGATCGGGGCGGTGATGGCCACCAGCACCACGATCGCGAGGAGAGCGAGGCCCAGAAGCGCGAGGCGGCTTTCGGCGAACTCCGAGACGAAGCGGCGCCACGGCGACTCGACGGCGATCGCCTCGGGAGCAGTAGCGGGAGCCTCCTGCGCCACCGGTTCGGGCTCGCCCGCGACGATGCCCATCGTCAGTGCGCCGCCGCGGCGCCGCCCAGGCGCACGCGCGGATCGAGCAGCGAGTAGAGCACGTCCACGACGAAGTTGATCGCGATGAAAAGCGTCACGATCACCAGCAGGTAAGCCACGATCACCGGCCGGTCGAGGAGGTTGATCGAGTCGATCAGGAGCTTGCCCGTGCCCGGCCAGGCGAAGATCGACTCGGTGATGATCGCGAACGCGATCACCGACCCCAGCTCCAGCCCGATCACGGTGACGATCGGGATCAGGATGTTCTTCAGGACGTGCACGCCGATCACGC
Organism: Burkholderiales bacterium; assembly: GCA_031375445.1. Classification (GTDB taxonomy): domain Bacteria; phylum Pseudomonadota; class Gammaproteobacteria; order Burkholderiales; family Usitatibacteraceae; genus Usitatibacter. Next base: position 23,416 of record JANMHV010000139.1, read on the forward strand.
GCCGCGGTCCCAGGCCCTTGGCGCGGGCGAACTTCACGTAATCCTGCAGCACCGCCTCGCGGGTGCCGGCGCGGGTGAGGCGGATCAGGAGCGACAGCTTGAACAGCGCCAGGTTGAGCGCCGGCATCGCGATGTGGGCCAGCCCGTCACGGGTGAGGAAGCTGACCGGAATTCCGAAGACGTCGACCGTCTCGCCACGGCCATTGGGAGGCAGCCATCCCAGGTGCACCGAGAACACCATGATCAGCACCAGCCCCACCCAGAAGGTCGGCAGGCTGAAGCCGAGGATCGAGCCCGCCATGATGCCGCGGCCGAGCAGCGAGTGGGGCCGCAGGCCCGCGACCAGCCCCAGTGGAATTCCCAGGGCGATCGCCACCACCATCGCCACGAACGCGAGCTCGAGCGTGGCCGGCAGCTTGTCGAGGATCAGCTGGATGGCGGGCACGTTGAAGACGAAGGACCGGCCGAGGTCGCCGGATGCGGCGCGAGCGAGGAAGGTGCCGTACTGCTCCATGATCGGCTTGTCGAGGCCCAGGGCGGCGGTGGCGCGGGCGCGCTCGATCTCGTCGGCCTGGGGATTCACCAGCAGTTCGATCGGATTGCCGATCGCGTAGACCCCGAGGAACACCAGGAACGACATCACCACGAGCACGAAAAGGCTCTGGCCGAAGCGGCGGATGGCGAAGGCGAGCATGGATCGATGATTGTCGCACAGGGCGGCGCACGAGCCTCCATGAAGAAACCCCGCCGCAGCGGGGTTCCTGGAAGCGTTTTTCTTCGCTCCGGCCCTCAGGCCATGATACGACCAGACACTAACGAGCCGCGGGCTTCAACCCCGTGGCGAGGGTGTACTGGTCGGTACGCGGGGTGTAATTGAACCCCTTCGCCGTGGCCCACGTACTCACCTCGTAGTGGATCGGGATCAGCGCGGTGTCGTTCATCGCGGTCTCGGCGGCGGCCTGGATCATCGTCTCGCGCTTCTTGTCGTCCATCGTGACCAGCGCCTCGTTCACCTGCTGGTCGAACGCGGCGTTGGAATAGCGGCCGCGGTTGGTGACGCCCATTCCCTTGGCGGGATCGAAGGTCGCGAGCAGCGAGCGCAGGCTCGAGCCCTGCTCGCCCGACTCCGTGCCCCAGCCCAGCAGCATGTAGCCGAACTCCCCCTTGGTGGCGCGAGTGAAGTAGACGCTCGAGGGCATCGTCTCCACTTTCGCCTCGATGCCCGCGCGGGAATAGAACTGCGCGATCGCCTGGGCCACGTTGGCGTCGTTGATGTAGCGGTTGTTCGGGCCGTGGATGGTGAGCGTGAAGCCGTTCGGGTAGCCCGCCTCGGCGAGCAGCCTCTTCGCGCCCTCGGGATCGTACTTGGGGGGCTTCAACTTCTTGCTCGTGCCGTAGAAGAAGTCGGGCAGCAGCTGGGCCGCCGGAACCGCCTTCTTCTCCATGATGCGCTCGGCGATCGCGTCGCGATTGATCGCCATGGAAAGCGCCTTGCGCACGCGGGCGTCCTTGAACGGGTTCTTCGCGAGCGGCTTGCCGTCCTTGGCGGTGACGAACGGCACCGTGGCGTCGTTCCATTGGTTCAAATGCACGTAGATCACGCGGTTCGACACCTTGTCGGAGAGCGCGAACTTGGGATCCTTCGAGAGCTTGGCGATGTCCGAGGTGGGGACCGTCTCGATCATCTGCACGTCGCTCGACAGCAATGCCGCCACGCGGGCCGCGGAGTTGGTCAGGATCTTGAACGTCACCTTGTCCCAGGGCTCCTCGCCGCCCCAGTAGCCGTAGTTCGCCTTGAGTACCACGCGCTGGTTGGGGACGTACTCCGCGAACTTGTAGGGTCCCGTGCCGATGGCGGCCTTGCCGGAGTTGTAGTCCTCCGTGGCGGCCTTCTCGCCATGCAGCTTCGACACGATCGAGACCGAGGCCAGGTCGCTCGGCAGCAGCACGTGGGGGGTCGCGGTCTTGAAGACGAGGGTGTGCGGGTCGGTCGCCTTCACGTCGACGATCGGCTTGGTGAAGGTGGCGAACGACGACGGGCTATTGGGCACGTTGGGCACGCGCTTCAAGGTGAACACCACGTCCTCCGCGGTGAAGGGCGAGCCGTCGTGGAACTTCACGTTCTTGCGCAGCTTGAATTCCCAGGTGAGGTCGTCGATCGCCTTCCACGAGGTGGCGAGGCCCGGCACCAGCTTCTGGTTCGAGTCGCGCTTGATCAGCGGCTCGAACACGTGCAGCAGCAGGCTGTTGTTGGGGGAGAGGTTGTGATAGTGCGGGTCGATGGACGTGATGGCCGCCTGCAAGCCGATCGCGACCTCGCGCTCTTTCTGGGCGAACGTGGGAGGGGCGAGCGCGAGGATGGACGCGGCCGCCACGACTTGGAGAAGACGAAGCATGGAAGGCTCCTGGACGAGGGTCCGGGGCATGATACCGTGGCCCGATGAATGCCGTCGAACGCTTCGAGGCCCTGCTCGCCGCGGGCAAGGACAGCGCACTGCTGCGCTTCAGCCTCGGCATGCACTACCTGAAGGAAAGCAACGCGCTGCGGGCCGCCGAGCACCTGCGCCAGGCCGTGGTCCAGGACCCGGGTTACTCCGCCGCTTGGAAGTTGCTGGGCAAGGCACTCGCCGACCAGGGCCTGGGCACCGAAGCCGCCGACGCCTATCGCACCGGCATCGCCGCTGCCGACGCTCGCGGGGACAAGCAGGCGGCGCGCGAGATGGCGGTATTCCTGAAGCGCCTGGAGCGTGATCCCGGCGCGACCTAGGCGACGGGGAGGAACTCCCGCAGCGTGCGCTCCGGCGTGTCGCGCGCGACCACGGCGCGCCCGAGCGCGTCGAGGAGGACCAGGGTGATGCGGCCGCCCTCGTTCTTCTTGTCCCGTCCCATGTACTCGAGCCACGTGTCGATGGGATAGGCGGGCGATTCGGTGGGAAGCCCGAGGCGCGTCATGAGCGACACCAGGCGGTCCGCTTCCGCTGCCGCGAGGCGCCCCTCGCGCACCGAGTAGCGGGAGGCGAGCGCCATTCCCATCGCCACCGCCTCGCCATGCAGCCATCGTCCGTACCCGGATGCCGACTCGATCGCGTGTCCGAAGGTGTGCCCGAAGTTGAGCAGCGCCCGGGCGCCGGATTCGCGCTCGTCTGCGGCGACAACCTCCGCCTTGATCTCGCACGAGCGCCGGATCGCATGGGCCAGCGGCGCGGGCTCCCGGCGCGCGAGCCCTTCGGCGTGCTCCTCGAGCCAGGCGAGGAAGGCGAGGTCCTGGATGGCGCCGTACTTGATCACCTCCGCCAGGCCGGCCGCGTACTCGCGGGCGGGCAGCGTGGCGAGCGCTTCGATATCGGCGATGACCGCCGCGGGCTGGTGGAATGCACCCACCATGTTCTTCCCCAGCTCGTGGTTGATCGCGGTCTTTCCCCCGACCGAGGAGTCCACCTGCGCCAGCAGGGTGGTCGGCACCTGGATGTGCGGCACGCCACGCTGGTAGGTCGCCGCGGCGAACCCCGCCATGTCTCCCACGACGCCTCCGCCCACCGCGACGATCACCGTCTTGCGGTCCGCTTGGGCGGCGAGCAGGGCGGAAAAGATCCGGTCGAGGGTCTGCCAGGACTTGTGGGCTTCCCCGTCGGGAAGGACGATGGTCTGCACCCTGGCGCCGGCTTCGCGCAGCGCCGCCTCCACGCGGGAGGCGTACAGCGGCGCGACGGTCTCGTTGGTGACCAGCGCCGCACCGCGGCCGGCCACGTGCGGGCGATAGAGCGTCGCGTCACCGAGGAGCCCGGTGCCGATGTGGATCGGGTAGCCGCGCTCGCCCAGCTCCACGCGCAGGTCGAAGCGGCTCATTGCCGGCCCGCCACGCCCTCGTGGGCCTCGAGCGCCGCGGCCACGCGCACCACAAGCGTGGCGGCACTCTGGGCCCCGGTGTCGACGATGAGGTGCGCGGCGTCGCGGTACAGGGGATCGCGCTCGAGAAGGAGCCGTGACAGGGTGCCTCGCGGGTCCGGAGTTGCCAGGAGGGGCCTCGACGTGTCGTGGCGGGTTCGCTCCCAGAGGTGCTCGAGGCGCGCGCGCAGGTAGATCACGGTGCCGTGGCGGCGCATGAGCGCGCGGTTCTCGGCCGAGAGGACGGCCCCGCCGCCGGTGGAGACCACGCACCCGCCCTGCGCGCCGTACTCCTCCAGCACCGCGGACTCGCGCCGGCGGAACGCCTCCTCCCCTTCGATCTCGAAGATCGTCGCCACCGGCACTCCCGTGCGCTCGACGAGGACCCGGTCGGTGTCGACGAACTCGCGCCCGAGGCGCTGCGCCAGGGCCCGGCCGATCGTGGTCTTGCCGGCCCCCATCATGCCGACGAGGAAGATGTTGGCGCTGCCCATGGGGTCATCATATTGGGTTTGAGCTCGCATCGAGCGGGTGGGTTCTCCGGAATCTGGCCCCGGGACAATCGCAAAAAAAAGCCCCGGCGGACCGGGGCTCTGGGTTCGGGAAGCGCCCGGCGGTCAGCGGACCGTCAGGTTCTCCTTCACGATCTTGGGGGTGACGAAGATCAGCAGCTCGGTCTTGTCGTCCTGCTTCACCGTGCGACGGAAAAGCGCACCCATCACCGGCAAGTCGCCGAGGAACGGCACCTTGTCGACCGTCTGGCGCGTGGTCTGCTCGTAGATGCCGCCGAGCACGATCGTGTCGCCGTTGTCGACCAGCACCTGGGTCGAAACTTTCTTGGTCTCCACCGAGGGCACGCCGGAGAAGATCACCCCGACCGCGTCCTTCTTCACCTCGAGGTCCATGATGATCCGGTCATCGGGCGTGATCCGCGGCGTCACCGCGAGCTCGAGCACCGCCGGCTTGAACGAAACCGTCGTGGCGCCGGACGCGGCCGCCGTGAGGTAGGGAATCTCCGTGCCCTGCGAGATGACCGCCTTCTTCTTGTCGGCGGTGATCACGCGCGGGCTGGAGACCACCTTGCCGCGGTTGTCGGCCTCGAGCACCGAAAGCTCGACGTTGACCAGGTTTCCGCTGCCCAGGTTCAGGATCGACAGCGCGAGGCTGCCGGCCGCGCCCAGCACCGGGAGGTTCACGTTGAGCTGCTCGGGCTGCGCGCCAGTCGGGATGAGGCCCGTGACCTGCGTGCCGGGACCCCACAGCGGGGCGCCCAGGCCCTGCGAGGCGCCCGGAACGGTGAGGGAGGCGGAGCCGCGCGACACCGGGTTGTTGGAGATCGGCACCGAGGTGTCGAGCGCCGTGCCCGACACGCCGAAGTTGTAGTTGCTGCTGTTGAAGGCCGACTGCGTGCCGAAGCGCGCGCCGAGCTGGCGGCCCCACTTGTCGTCGGCGATCACGATGCGCGCCTCGATCAGGACCTGGCGCACCGGGATATCGAGCTGCTGCACCAGGCGGCGCACTTCCTCCAGCCGCCCGCCGCTGTCCTGCACGAACAGCGTGTTGGTGCGCTCATCGACGTTGGCGCTGCCGCGCTTGGACAGGATCTTCTGGTCCTTGTCCGAGAGCATCTTCTTCAGGTCGTCGGCCTTGGCGTACGAGAGGGTGAACGACTCGGTGCGAACCGGCTCCAGGTCGGAGATCGCGGCCGTCGCCTCGAGGGCCAGCTTCTCCTTCGCGGCCAGCTCGTCGGTCGGCGCGATCAGCACCACGTTGCCGTTCTTGCGCTTCGACAGCCCCTTCGCCTGCAGGATGATGTCCAGCGCCTGGTCCCAGGGCACGTCCTTCAGGCGCAGCGTCAAGTTGCCGCCCACGGTGTCGCTGGTGATGATGTTCAGGCCCGTGAAGTCGGCGATGACCTGGAGCACGGCGCGCACTTCCACGTTCTGGAAGTTCAGGGAGAGCTTCTCGCCGGCGTACCCGGGCGTGGAGCTCTGCACCAGGCGGTTCGGGTCTTCCTTGAGCGGCTTCACCTCGAGGATGAACTGGGTGTCGGTCTGGTAGGCCGAGTACTCCCACAGGCCGCGCGGTTCGACGACCATGCGCGCGTTGCCCGCCTGCTCGAAGGTATCCACGAAGCGCACCGGCGTGCCGAAGTCGCCCACGTCGAGGCGGCGCACGAGGTTGCGGGGAACGTTGGTGGAGATGAAGTCGACCACCACCTGGCGGCCCTGCTGGCGGATGTCGATGCCGATGTTGGCGGAGGACAGGTCCACCACCACGCGTCCCTCACCCGTGTTGCCGCGGCGGAAATCGACGTCGCGCAGGTTGAAGCGCACGTTGTTGCCCGGCGAGGGCTCGGCGAATACCGAGGGCGTGGCCGAAGGGGCCGTCGTGACCGGAGCGCTGCCCGAGGAGATTTGCGAGCCGTCGATCGTCACCACCAGCTGCTTGCCGTCCAGCGCCTGCGTATAGGTGAGGTTGCGCGAGAGGTTCATCACCAGCCGGGTGCGGCTTGCGGTCTGGACCACGGAGACGCTGCGCAGCTCGCCCTCGCCGGCCTCGATCTGGCTGCGGCCGGTGGCGTTGACGGTATCGGGAAGGTCGATCGCGATGCGCGGCGGGTTGGTCACCGCGAAGCCCTGGGGCACGTTCGTGAGCGCCTCCTTCAGCCCGACCTTGACCTGGATCTTCCCGCCTCCGATCGACGTGAAGTTGATCGACTCGACCGCGTTTCTCGCGCTGGCCTGGGCCATCGCGAGGGGCGCGGCGAGCGCCAGGATCACCGCGCCGAGCGCGGCCCCCAGCTTGCCGGTGGTTGGGATACGGAACGTCGTCGTCACTTTTTGTCCCCTTTGCCGGCTTCCTCCAGAAGCGGCAGAACGCTCTGCCGCTCGGCCCAATCGCCGGCGCTGTCTTGAACGATTTCCTTCAGCTTGATCTCGGTTTCCGTCACCTCGGTGATCAGTCCGAAGTTCTGGCCCATGTAATTGCCCTTCTTCACCCTGTAGAGCGTCTTGTCCGCTCGTACCAGGGCGTACATTTCCTTGGCTTGCGACAGCGTCCCCACCATCTTCAGCTGCTCCAGCGGGAAGGCCTCGAGGGGCTCCTTGCGGCGGTTCAGGTCCGGGGCGATGCCTCCGCCCGCGCCTTCCTTGGGCGGGGAGAGCTTGCGTGGCTGGAACGGGTCGGGCAGGTCGAAGCCTTCGTAGGTGAACGGCTCGAAGGGCTTCACCGCCGGCAGCGGCTCGATCTTGCGCGGCAGGCCCTTTTCGGACTCGCGCACGAAGCTCTTCAGATCGTCCAGCTCCGAGCTGCAGCCGCCCAGCGCGGCGAGCGTGAGAAGTACAGGAATTCGCTTCATCACTTGCCTCCGGCCTTGCCGCCCTTCGGCGCCGCTGCCTTGTCCTTGACCGTCTTGCGCTGCTTGGCGACCTCTTCCTCGTCGAGGTAGCGGTAGGTCTTGGCGACCGCCTCCATCGCGATGGTCTGGCCCTTCGGCGGATCGAGCTTGAGGTCGGTGAGCAGCACGATGCGCGGCATCTTCGCCACGTCGCTCGCGAAGGCGCCGAGGTCGTGGTAGGTGCCGGTCACCTTGATGTTGACCGGCAGCTCCGCGTAGAACTCGGTGATGTTTTCCTTCTCCGACGGCTTGAACAGCTCGAACGCGAGGCCGCGGCCGAGGCCCGCCTGGTTGATGTCGATCAGGAGGGCATCCATTTCGCTCTTGTTCGGCAGCTGCTTCAACAGGGCACCGAAGGATTGCTCGATCTCGGCGCGCTGCTGCTTGTAGGCGTCCAGGTTGACCGCGAGCTTCTTCTTCTCGAGGAACGTGTCCTTCTGCTTGGCCACGTCCAGGCGGCCCTTCTCGATGGATTCGGCCTGCGCCTGCCAGAACAGGAAATAGGCGGCGACCTGGATGGCGATGAAGAGGAGCACGAAGGCGCCCGCCTTGATCGGCCAGGGCCAGTTGCCCGGCTGCTTGGGATCCAGGGTTCTGAGTTCTTCGAGGAGGTTCATTTAGCCCCCGCGGGCTTGGCCGGCGCGCCGGCCTTGGATGCGCCGCCGGAGCGGGCCGCCTCGACCTGCGCGCGCTTGATCGAGATGTTCATGTTGAACTCGTTCACGCGCGTGCCCGACTTGTCCGGATTGGCCACCGCCTTGATCTCCACCAGCTCGGGATTCTCGAGGTAGGGAGAGGCGCCCAGGTTGCGCATCAGGGTCGAGACGCGCGCGTTCGACTGCGCGTACCCCATCACATTGACCTTCGGGCCCACCTGCTTCACGGCTTTCAGGTAGACGCCTTCGGGAAGCTGGCGCAGGAGCTGGTCGAGGAGCTGCACCGGCTCCGAGCGGTTGCTCTGCAGGCCTTCGACCACCTGCTTCTTGGCCAGCAACGACGCCGTTTCCTCTCGGATCTTCTTGATCTCCTCGATCTGGGTGTCCAACTTGGCGATCTCGGCCTTCATGTAGGCCACGTTCGCCTGCTGCTGGCTCACCTGGGTGTCGAGGAAGAACCACACGGCCCCCGCGGCCACGAGGCCGAGGACCGCGGCGAAGCCGGCGAGGCCCGCGAACTGCTGCTGGCGGCGCTTGCGCTTCTCTTCGCGGTGGGGAAGCAGGTTGATGCGGATCATGACGGGTCGAACCTCCGCATCGCCAGCCCGCACGCGACCATCAGGGACGGCGCGTCGATGGTGAGCTGGCGGGGCTTGATCTTGGAGGAAAGCGCCATGTTCGCGAACGGGTTCGCGACCACGGTGTGGACCTGGGTTCTCTGGGCGACCATTTCCTCCAGCCCGTCGAGCATCGCGCATCCGCCGGTGAGGAGGATATGGTCGACCTTGTTGAACTGGGTGGAGGTGAAGAAGAACTGGAGTGCCCGCTGGATCTCGAGGACGATCTTCTCGTTGAACGGCTGCAGCACGTCGGGCCCGAAGTTCTCGGGCAGGTTGCCGACCCGCTTCGCGGCCTCGGCTTCCTCGGGCGGCATGTCGAACTGGCGGGCGATGTCCTGGGTGAGGAGGTTGCCGCCGATCTGCTGCTCGCGGGAATACACCGGTTGCATGTTGTGCACCACCGAGACACGGGTGATGGTGGCGCCGATGTCGACGATCACCGTGACGTCGCTCTCGTTGATGCCGGAATTGCCGCCGCAGATCAGTTCGAAGGCGGTCTGGGAGGCGTAGGACTCCACGTCCATCACCACGGTCTTCAACCCCGCGGCCTCGGCGGCGGCGACCCGGTCCTCGATCTTTTCCTTGCGGGAGGCGGCGATGAGCACCTCGACCTCGTCCTCGCCGGACGGGGCGGGCCCCAGCACCTGGAAGTCGAGGTTGACCTCGTCCAGGGAGAAGGGAATGTACTGGTTGGCCTCGCCCTGGACCTGGACTTCCATGTCCTCCTCCCGCTGGTTGCCGGGAAGGATCACCTTCTTGGTGATCACGGCGGCGCCGGGGAGGGCGAGTGCGATGTTGCGGATTCGGGAGCCGAGATTCTTGTGGGCGCGCTTGATCGCCTCGCCCGCGGCCTCGATGTTGGCGATGTTCCCGTCCACCACCGTATCCTTCGGCAGCGGCTCGATGGCGTAGCGCTCGACCCGGTAAACGTTACGACCGGCCTCCGCGATTTCCACCATCTTGACCGAAGACGAGCTGATGTCGCACCCGACGAGGGGCGGCGCTTTGGCTTTCAGGAAATCGAACTGGGCGGCTAATTTTTCTTTAATCATGGTGGAAGGTTAGCACCCAAACGGAGAATCTACTTTAGATGCTAGCAACAAGTCTTAGGCCTGTAAAGCAATTTCCGGGAAGGGGTCGTGGGAAGCATCGCGACTATAATGACTTCGATCCACTGAACCCTCGAGTGCAGCGGCGAACCAACGTGCCGATGCCAGCGTCAAAGCCTCCCCGATGACTTCCCGTTGGTGGTTCTATCCGGCCCTCCTGGCCGTCTCCCTGGCGCTGGTCGCGGCCGGGGTCGCCGCGCTCACGGTGGTGCTGCTGTGGCCCAACCTGCCCAGCCTCGAAGTCCTTACCGATTACCGGCCGAAGATCCCGCTTCGCATCTACAGCGCCGAGGGCGAGCTGATCGGCGAGTTTGGCGAGGAGAAGCGGGCGGTCGTGAAGATCCAGGACGTCCCGCAAGTGATGAAGACGGCGATCCTGGCTGCGGAGGACGACCGCTTCTACCAGCACGGCGGCGTCGACTACGTAGGCGTTGCGCGGGCGGCGCTCGCAAACCTCCAGGGGCGGCGCGAGGGCGCCAGCACCATCACCATGCAGGTCGCGCGCACCTTCTTCCTCACGCGGGAGAAGACCTTCGCCCGCAAGCTCTCCGAGGTGCTGCTCGCGTTCAAGATCGAGGCCAACCTTTCCAAGGACCAGATCCTCGAGCTCTACATCAACCAGATCTTCCTCGGCCAGCGCGCCTACGGTTTCGGCTCCGCGGCCCAGGTCTACTTCGCCAAGAGCCTCGCCGACCTCACGGCAGCCGAGGCGGCGATGCTGGCGGGCCTTCCCCAGGCGCCGTCGCGGCAGAACCCGATCGTCAACCCCAAGCGCGCGAAGGAGCGCCAGGCCTACGTTTTGCGCCGGATGCACGACGTGGGCTGGCTCTCCGACGAGAACTACAAGGCGGCGCTCGCCGAGCCCCTCAAGCTGAATCCCAACCAGCGCGACACCTTCGCCTTCAAGGCCGACTACGTCTCTGAGATGGCGCGGGTGGCGGTAGTCGAGCAGTACGGGGAGCCGGCCTACGTGACGGGGCTGCGGGTCTACACGACAGTCCGGCGCAAGGACCAGGAGGCGGCCAACCTGGCGCTGCGCCAGGGAATCTCGGAGTACGACCGGCGCCACGGCTATCGCGGGCCCGAGGCCCAGGCGAGCCTGCCCGCGGCCGGAGAGAAGATGGACGAGGCGATCGAGGAGGCCCTGCTGGAGCGCGAGGCGCTCGGTGACCTGGTGCCCGCCGTCGTCCTCGAGGCCTCGGCGAAGGAAGTGAAGGCGGTATTGCGGCGCGGGGAGGAAGTCGCCGTGACCGGCGAGGGCCTCAAGTTCGCGGCCAAGGCGCTGACCGACCGCAATCCCGACCGGGCGATCCGCCGCGGCTCGGTGATCCGGCTGCAGGCGGGCGACAAGGGTGCCTGGAGCATCGTCCAGCTGCCCAAGGTCGAGGCGGCGATCGTGGCGCTCGATCCCAACAACGGCGCGATCCTGGGGCTGGGCGGCGGGTTCGATTTCAACGCCAACAAGTTCAACCACGCCACCCAGGCATGGCGCCAGCCGGGCTCGAGCTTCAAGCCCTTCATCTATTCCGCGGCGCTGGAAAAGGGCTTCACCCCGGCCACGGTGCTGAACGATGCGCCGTTCGTGATCGAGGCGGCGAAGACCGGCGGCCAGCTGTGGGAGCCGAAGAACTACGACGGCAAGTTCGAAGGGCCGATGCGGCTTCGCACCGCGCTCGCCAAGTCCAAGAACATGATCTCGATCCGCCTGCTGCAGGCGATCGGGCCGCATTACGCCCAGGACTACATCCAGCGCTTCGGATTCGACCCGAAGATGCATCCGGCCTACCTCACCATGGCGCTGGGGGCGGGATCGGTCACGCCGTTGCAGATGGCCGCCGCCTACGCGGTGTTCGCCAACGGCGGCTTCCGGGTGAAGCCCTGGTTCATCGCCCGGATCGAGGACAACCGCGGCCAGACTTTATATACGGCCAAGCCCGAGACTGCGAACGTCGACGCGGAGCGCGTGCTGGACGAGCGCAATGCCTTCCTCATGACCCAGCTCATGCGCGAAGTCGTGCGTGCCGGCACCGCGACCAAGCTGATGTCCCTCGGCCGGCAGGACCTCGCCGGCAAGACGGGAACCACCAACGACCATATCGATGCCTGGTTCGCCGGCTTCATGGGCCGACTGGTGGCGGTGTCCTGGATCGGCTTCGACACGCCCTCCAACATGGGCGCCAACGAGACCGGCGGCCAGGCGGCGCTCCCGATCTGGATGGCCTACGCCTCGCGGGTGCTGAAGGGAGTCCCGGAGACGGAGCTCCCGCCGCCCCCCGGCGTGGTGGCGGTGAACATCAACCCGGTGACGGGACTGCGTGAGCCGGGCGGCGCCGGCCGCACGATGGAATATTTCTACCAGGAGTCGCAGCCGCCGTTGGGCGAGGAAGGCGCCTTCGCCCGGGACGGCCGGCCGCAGGAAGAAGTCCGCAACCAGATCTTCTAGGAGCGCCGTGGCCAAGTCCCGCTCGCGGCGCGACCTGAACCTGCGCCGCCACATCGCGTACCTCGCCGCCCGGATGATGGCCGAGGACGGCATGTCCGACTTCGCCGCCGCGAAGATGAAGGCGGCACGCCAGGCTGGGCTCGCCGACATGAGCCTCCTCCCCGACAACCACGAGATCGAGGAGGCGTTGCGCGAGTACCAGGGGCTGTTCCAGTCCGACGAGCAGCCGCTGCACCTGCGGCGGCTGCGCGAGGTGGCGCTGCGCGTGATGCGCGAGTTCGAGCAATTCAACCCGGTGCTGGTCGGCTCGGTGCTGACCGGAACCGCCGGCCAGCACTCCGACGTGAACCTGCAGCTCTTCGCCGACGACGCGAAGCTGCTCACCATCTTCCTGGCGAACCACCGCTATCGCTTCGAGGAAGGCACGCGGCGCGTGCGCCGGGGCGATCGCCTCGACGAGGTGCCGCAGATCACGCTCGAGCTGCCGGATGCCAACGTGACCCTCACGGTGCTGGACCGTGACGATGAGCGTTCGGGGCCCAGGCCACGCGACGACGAGGCGGCGATCCGGGCGCGCATCCCCGAGGTCGAGGCGCTCCTGCGGGCCTAGCCCTCGCCGCGCTCGCGCAGCCGCGCGGCAGCCTCGAGGGCGAAGTAGGTGAGGATGGCGTCCGCGCCAGCGCGCCGGAAGCACAGCAGCGCCTCCATCATGCAGGCGTCGCCATCGATCCAGCCGTGGCCGCCCGCGGCCTTCAGCATCGCGTACTCGCCGCTCACCTGGTAGACGAAGGTGGGAACCTGGAAGCGCTCCTTCACGCGGCGGACGATGTCGAGGTAGGGCATGCCGGGCTTCACCATCACGAAGTCCGCGCCCTCTTCGAGGTCCAGCGCCACCTCGTGCAGCGCCTCGGCCCCGTTGCCCGGGTCCATCTGGTAGGTGTGCTTGTTGCCGCCCTTCAGGTTGGCGCCCGACCCCACCGCGTCGCGGAACGGGCCGTAGAAAGCCGATGCGTACTTGGCAGCATAAGCGAGGATGCTCACGCGATCCTCGCCGTGCGCGTCCAGCGCCTGGCGGATCGCGCCGATCCGCCCGTCCATCATGTCCGAGGGCGCCACGATGTCCACTCCCGCCTGCGCGTGGCATAGCGCCTGGCGCGCCAGCGCCTCGAGCGTCGCGTCGTTCACCACGTAACCCGACTCGTCCACCAGGCCGTCCTGCCCGTGGCTGGTATAGGGATCGAGAGCGATGTCCGTGATCACGCCCATCTCGGGGAACCGCTGCTTGATCGCCGCGACGACGCGCGGGGCGAGGCCATTCGCGTTCCAGGCTTCCTCCGCGCCGGGTGTCTTGAGCGAGGGGTCGATCACGGGAAATAACGCGATGGCCGGAATGCCCAAGGTGAGCGCTTGCTCTACCACTGGCAACAGGCGATCGAGGCTGCAGCGCTCGACTCCCGGCATCGAGGCCACGGGCTCCACGATTCCGGTCCCCTCGCGGACGAATACCGGGAGGATCAGGTCGGCCGGCGCGAGGCGGGCTTCGCGAACCAGGCGCCGGGAGAACTCCTCGCGCCGCGTGCGGCGCATGCGCCGCTGGGGAAAACGTCCGATATTCAAGGTGATGGCCTGCATCAAAACGCCGGGAACTTTAGCATGGGCGGAGGCTCTGAATCGTTGAAGGGTACGCACCCTTCCCCGCTTCTCCTCCCTGAGCGGGTGCCTTAATCCCAATTAAGGCTTTTTTTGCCCCGCCTTTACTCCCCTTTAGGCGGGGCTTTGTTTTTGTCGGCCACCAATCGCGAAAGCTGGGTGGCGGCCTCGTCGATTCCTTCCCGCTTGAGGCTCGAGAAAAGCTGCGCCGTGGCGCCGGGGTAGAGCTGCGCGAGGTCGCGGCGAACCTGGGTCAGCGTGCGTTGCGCGGCCTGCTTCGAAAGCTTGTCCGCCTTGGTAAGCAGGACGTGGGCCGGACGCTCGGCGGTCTTCAGCCAGCCGAGGAGCGTCTTGTCCAGCTCCGTGAGCGGATGGCGCGAGTCCATCACCACCACCACGGCGGCAAGCGACGTGCGCTCGGCGATGTACGTGCCGACGAGATGCTTCCAGTGGTCCCGCACCGCGTGGGGCGCGTCCGCGTACCCGTAGCCCGGCAGGTCCACGAGGAACGACGTGCCGCCGAGGGTGAAGAAGTTGATGAGTTGCGTGCGCCCGGGAGTCTTTGAGACGAAGGCGAGGCGCCGCTGCCCTGCAAGGGTATTGATGGCGCTCGACTTGCCCGCGTTGGAGCGGCCGGCGAAGGCGATCTCGGCCGCTCCCGGAGCCGGGAGCTTCGCCGGGTCGTGCACCGACATCGAGTAGGCGGCTTTCGCGAGCGGAAAGACCTGGCTGCGGGTGGGACGGCTGGCGGCAGGGGCTCGCGCTACGGTAAAATCGCCGGGTTTCGCTCCCTTCCCCTTCCTAGATTTCTCGCGAGGTTCCTGAATGCGTTTCTTAACGGGTTTTGCCGGGCTCATGGCGCTAGTCTACGCAAGCATCGCCTCCGCGGCCGCCTCCGCGCCCGCCCCCAAGGCCGACCTGGAGCGCGGCAAGCAGATCGCCGGCACCGTCTGCGTGGCCTGCCATGGAGCCGAGGGCAGGAGCCCTGCGAAGGAGAACCCGCACCTCGCGGCACAACACGGCGCCTACATCGCCACGCAGCTCGCGGCTTTCAAGAGCGGCGCGCGGCCGAGCGCGATCATGCAGGGCATGGCCGCGGCGCTCACGCCGGAGGACATGCGCAACGTCGGCGCTTACTTCGAGACCCAGAAGGCGGTGGAGGGCGTGGCTCGCGACAAGGCGCTGGCCGATCGCGGGCGCGAGATCTGGCGTGGCGGCGTGAAGGCGGTGGGTGTCCCGGCCTGCGCGGGCTGCCACGGCGCCTCGGGCAAGGGCATTCCCGCGCAGTTCCCGCGCCTTGCCGGGCAGTTCTCGGAGCTGAGCCTGGGATGGCTCAAGGCCTATGCCACAGGCGCACGGCCCAATGCGGTGATGACCCCGGTCGCCGCGAAGCTCTCCGAGAACGACATGAAGGCGGTCTCGGAGTACATCGCGGGCCTGCGCTAGCCGCGCGTCGCCACGGCGGCGGGCTCGGAGCTCGCGGAAGGCGCGGCCTCGGGAACGGTCGCCACTACCGCGCGGTTCTTGCCTTGGCGCTTGGCGGCGTAGAGCGCTGCGTCCGCCGAGCGCTGCAACGTTTCCAGGTCGCGGCCGTGCTCGGGGTAGAACGCGATCCCGATGCTGGCCGAGAGCCGCGCCGTCCTGCGTCCGAAACCGTAGGGCTGCGCGAGCGAGGCCCGCAGCTTCTCGGCGACCGATGCCGCCCCTTCGCGCGTCGCCTCCGGCAACAGCGCCACGAACTCGTCGCCGCCGACGCGCGCCACGACGTCGGAGGCGCGCATGCTGCGTGAGGCGCGCGCGCCCACCATCGCGAGCACCCGGTCCCCCGCGGCATGGCCGTGGGTATCGTTCACGTCCTTGAAGCCATCGAGGTCGAACATCAGCAGCGCGAAAGTGCGCCCATGGCGTTCGGCGCGTGACAGCTCCTCGCCCAGCCTGTCGGCGAGGAAGGTGCGGTTCGGCAGTCCCGTCACGCCATCCCAGAGGGCCAGGCGCTCGATGTTGCGCAGCGCCTCGGCCTCGCGGCCGCGGGCGAAGCGGAAACCGGCGATGAGTCCCATCAGCGTCACTCCCGCGCCGCCGAGCAGCCACAGCACGTAGGTGCGCAGGCTCTCGCCGATGCGGATCCTCGTGACGGTGCGGTCGTAGATCCTGCGGTTTTGTGCATCGAGGGCGCGGGAGTGCTCGCGCTGCGCCTCGCTCCACACCGCATCCATCTGCAGGGCGATGGCGCGCGCCCGCTCGACGCCACCGGCGGCGCGCGCGCCGGCGATCGAGCGTGCCTGCAGCGCCATCAAGCGCGCGGCGTCGTTGAGGGCCTGGAACCCCGGCAGGGTCGCTACGTCGGCAAGGGCGGCCGAAAGATAGTCCAGCTCCGCGTCGATCTCCACCGCGCGCCATTCGATCGTCTGCAGCTCGGTCGAGGCACCGGTCTCGGCCGCCCAGTGGCCGGCATAGCGCAGCTCGTGCAGCTGCAGGCGCAGCTCCTGCAGGCTGTCCTTGGCCTGCTGCGCGCCCAGGGTCTCGCGATGCAGCTCCGCCTCCCGCTGCAGGTCCGAAATGGTGAGCCAGCCGAGCGTCACGATCAGGAACGTGGCGATCGCGAGGCCAGCGGCGGCCACGCGCCCCGCGTGCCCGGTGGGCGCGCGCCCTGGCTTCACGGCGCGGCGAACGCCTCGCGCGCGGCAGCGAAAGTGGCGTCGAGCTCGGCGGGTCCGTGGCAGGCCGACACGAAGCCCGCTTCGTAGGCCGACGGAGCGAGGTACACGCCCCGGGCGAGCATCGCGTGGAAGAAGCGGTTGAAGGCTTCCCGGTCGGACTGCATCACCTCGTTGAACGAGGTCGGCGGCGTGTCGCGGAAGAAGATCCCGAACATCCCGCCCTGGGAGGCGCCGCAGAATCGGACGCCCGCGCGTTGCGCCTCGCGCTCGAGCCCCGCCACCAGTTGCGCCGTGACGGTGCCGAGGCGATCGAAGAACCCCGGCGCCAGGACGCGCCGCAAGGTCGTGAGCCCGGCGCTCACCGCCACCGGGTTGCCCGAGAGCGTCCCCGCCTGGTAGACCGGACCCACGGGGGCGAGGCACGCCATGATGTCGGCGCGACCGCCGAAGGCGCCCACCGGCATGCCGCCACCGATCACCTTGCCGAGCGTCGTCAAGTCGGGGCGGATGCCGAAGAGTCCCTGGGCGCCTTGCGGCCCGACCCGGAACCCGGTCATCACCTCGTCGTAGATCAGCACCGCGCCGTGCCGCTCGGTGAGCGATCGCAGCGTGCGCATGAACTCCTCCGAAGGGCGAACGAAGTTCATGTTCCCCGCGATCGGCTCCAGCACCACGGCCGCGATGGTGTCGCCGTGGCGCGCGAACGCCTCGGCGAGCTGCTGCGGGTCGTTGTAGTCGAGCACCAGGGTGTGCGTGGTGAGCTCGGGAGGCACGCCCGCGGAGGTGGGGTTGCCGAAGGTGAGCGCGCCGGAGCCCGCCTTCACCAGCAGGAAATCGCTGTGCCCGTGGTAGCAGCCCTCGAACTTCACGATCACCGAGCGGCCGGTGAAGCCGCGCGCGAGGCGTAGCGCGCTCATCACCGCCTCGGTGCCCGAGCTCACCAACCGCACCTGCTCGATCGAGGGCAGCGCCTGGGTGAGCAACTCGGCCATCTCGAGCTCGAGTGCCGTGGGCGCGCCGAACGACAACCCGCGCGCCGCCGCCGCCGACACCGCGGCCACCACCTCGGGATCCGCATGGCCGAGGATGATCGGGCCCCAGGAGCCCACGTAGTCGACGTAACGTTTTCCGTCCTCGTCGGTGAGCCACGCACCCTTGCCTTCGCGGAAGAACACCGGCGTGCCCCCGACCGCGCGGAACGCGCGCACCGGCGAGTTCACGCCCCCGGGGATGAGGCGTTGGGAGCGCTCGAAGAGCGCCCGGCTACGTTCGTGCATGGAATGCGCTTTCACGGGTTTCGAAGAGTCGCGCGATCGACGCGGCCGCGATGCGCGGATCCGGGGCGTCGAAGATGGCGGAGATCACCGCCACCATGTCGGCGCCGGCCGCGATCGCCGCCGGCGCATTGATTGCATCGATCCCGCCGATGGCGACCACCGGCAGCCCGGAGGCGCGGGATGCTTCCCCGAGCGCCTCGAGCGACGCGCGTGGGGCACCAGGCTTGGTGCGGGAGGCGAACACGCTGCCGATCGCCACGTAGTCCGCGCCCGCGTCCGCGGCGATGCGCGCCCGCGCGGGGTCGGCGTAGCAGGAGGCGCCCACGATTCCCCGGGGGAGTGCTGCGCGCGCCGCGGCGATCGTCGCATCGTCGCGGCCGACGTGCACCCCGTCGGCGCCGCAGCCGAGGGCCAGCTCGATCGAGTCGTTCACGATCAGCGGGACGCCGTGCGCGCGGCACAGGGCCGCCAGCGCCCGTGCCTGGGCCAGCGCGGCCGCGGGGGCCAGGTCCTTGGCGCGGTACTGCACCAGTCGGGCGCCCCCGGCGAGGCTCGCCTCCACGCCGCGGGCCAGCGCCGCGGTGTCGGCGATCGCGGGCGTGATCACGTAGAGGCCGCGCAGCGCGCGAGCCTCACGGTTCATCGGGCTCGCCTTCCTCCCGCGCCCAGAAGAGGCGGTCTGGAAGGTACTGGCCCATGCCGGGGCGGAATGCCTTGGCGAGCGCATGCCAGGTGTAGTCCTGGGCCTCGTACACCGCGTCTCCGATATCGAGGCCGCGGGCCAGGTTGGCGGCAAGCGCCGAGGCGAGCGTGCAGCCCGAGCCGTGGTAGCTGCCGGGCAGGCGCTTCCACGAGTCGGTGCGCAGCACGCTGCCGCGCTGGTAGAGGGTGTTGATCACCTCGGGGGTCGAGTCGTGGGTGCCGGTAACCAGCACGTACTCGCAGCCGGTATCGAGCAGGCGTTGGGCGCATTCGGCGAGGCTCGAATCGTCGTCGTCGTCCTCCCCGGCCAGCCGGCGCAGCTCGTGGATGTTGGGCGTGACGATGGTGCTCTGGGGCACCAGCAGCTCGCGGATCGCCGAGATCATGTCCTCGCTGGCGAACACGTCGCCGCGGCCCGATGCGAGCACCGGGTCCAGGATCAGCGGCACGTCGGGGTAGTCCGAAACCACCTCCGCGACCACGGTCACGATCTCCGTGGACCCCAGCATTCCCATCTTGAAGGCCGCCACCGGCATGTCCTCGAGGATGCACCTCGCCTGGTCGGCGACCCAGTCGGGATCGATCGCGAGGAAGGCCTCCACGCCGGCGGTGTCCTGCACGGTGAGCGCGGTCACCACCGAGAGCGGGTAGCACCCCATGCTCGCGAGCGCGAGGATGTCGGCTTGCAGGCCCGCGCCGCTGGTGGGATCGGACGCGGCGAAGGTGAGGACGGCGGGCAGTGAGCGGGAGGATTCGTTCATGGGAGGTGCGGCGAGGCGGGGGGGTTACACTTGAAATTCTGCCTCGGTTGCGCGGGCCAACCGGGGGTCATAGCATCCTTGCAGGAAGCGCGCGCGTCTCCCCCGCATTCTACTCAACGTCCCCACGATCCGAACATGACTTCGAGCGCGAGCGCCTCCGTCGAGCATAAAACCTGGCGGTGCCTCGCCTGCGGCTACATCTACGATGAGGCCGAGGGCTGGCCGGAGGATGGGATTCCCCCGGGCACACGCTGGGAAGACATTCCGGCCGGCTGGTGCTGCCCGGAGTGCGGCGCGCGCAAGGACGATTTCGAGATGGTGGAGTTCTAGCGCCACCGGTAGCCCCCGTTCCTCGACCTTCCAAAGCGGTTGAAGAGCGCGCGGTTAACGGTTGTTTCAGCACAATAAAAGGAATAACCTCAGGATCCATTAGAGCGCGGCTGCGGGCGGCGACGTTTCCTATTGCCCCCGTCACCGGCCCGGTGTATTCGCCACCCACATTTCGGCGAATTCATCCTTTGTCCGGGCGCGTGGCCGATTATGTTGGGGACATCGTGGCGGACACAAAGAACCTCACGGGCGTACGCGTGATGGTGATCGACGACAGCAACACCATCCGGCGAAGCGCGGAGATCTTCCTCATGCAGGCGGGGTGCCAGGTCATCCTGGCGGAGAACGGCTTCGACGCCCTCGCCAAGATCGCCGACCACCAGCCCGACCTGATCTTCGTGGACATCATGATGCCGCGCCTTGACGGCTACCAGACGTGCGCCCTGATCAAGAAGAGCGCCAAGCACCGCGCCACGCCCGTGATCATGCTGTCATCGAAGGACAGCCTTTTCGACCGCGCGCGAGGGCGCATGGTCGGCTCCGACGAGTACCTCACCAAGCCCTTCACCAAGGAGAGCCTGCTGCGGGCGGTGGAATCCCACCTCGCCCACCGCAGTCCCGCCTGAAGACCAGAACCAGGAATAACGAAAGCCACTCACATGCCCATCAAGAAGATCCTCGTCGTCGACGATTCCCCGACCGAGCGTGCGTTCATGGAGGGGCTGCTCAAACGCAAGGGCTACGAGGTGATCGTGGTCGAGAGCGGAGAGGCCGCCATCGAGCGCGCGAAGATCGACAAGCCCGACCTCATCCTGATGGACGTGGTGATGCCGGGGCTCAACGGCTTCCAGGCCACCCGCGCCATCACTCGCGAGGAGAGCACCAAGCACATCCCGGTGATCATCTGCACCACCAAGGACCAGGAGACCGACAAGATCTGGGGCCTGCGCCAGGGGGCCAAGGATTACGTGACCAAGCCGGTCGTCGAGAGCGAGCTGCTCGACAAGATCAAGGCGCTGGGCTGATCCGCCGATGGCGCGACGCACGGGGCTTCGCGAGTTCCAGCTTTCCGTCGCGGAACGGCTGCGCACGGCCAGCTCGCGCACCTCGCTGTCGTCGAAGCTCGGCTTCCAGGTGGGCGCGGACAACTGGTTCGTGGCGCTCCACCAGGTGAGCGAGGTGATCCCGATCCCGGTGCTGTTGCAGGTGCCCCTCACGCACTCGTGGTTCCGCGGCGTGGCGAACGTTCGCGGCAACCTGTACAGCATGGTCGACCTGTCGGCGTACCGCGGCGGCGAACCGATCGGCCCCGGAATGGAGCGGCGCGTGATCCTGGTCTCCGACCGGCTGGTCGCGGGCTCGGGGCTCATCGTCTCGCGCATGCTGGGGCTGCGCAACCCCGAGCAATTCAATCCCGCGGCCAAGCCTGCCGATGCGCCCGCGTGGCTGGCGGCCGCGTATACCGATGCCGGCGGCAGCCGCTGGCTCGAACTCGATTTGCCGTTGCTCGTCCGCGAGCAACGTTTCCTGGAAGTTGGCGCTTAGCGGCCGGAGAGCGAAATGGCGAAAGTACAAGCAATGAAGAAATCCTGGTTCGGTGACCTGTTCAGGGGCAAGGCGAAGGCCCGGCCTGCGGCGCGGCCCCAGCCCTCGACCATGACCAACGTCCCCGCCCCGGGCAACACTTCCACGCGGATGAAGGCGGCCAGCGCCACCGCCGCGCTGCCGAAGAGGGCCGCGAAACCGTCCGGTGCCTCGCTCGCCGGATTCCGGCTGCCCTTCATCGGCTCGCGCCCGATCACCCAGCAGATGCAGGTGCTCGGCACGCTGGCGGGCCTGCTTTTCGCCCTGACCGCGCTGATGGTGTTCCAGGACACGCGCGAGCGCACGCTCAACTCCACGTTCGTGACCGTGGCCTCGCAGATGCAGTACCACACGCAGCGCCTCGCGAAGGCGGCCAGCATCGCGGCACGCGGCCAGCAGAACGCCTTTCCGCAGGTGCAGGACAGCCGTGACGAGTTCGGCCAGTACCTGAACGTGCTGCAGAACGGCGGCTTCGCGTTCGGCGTGGACGTGCCGTCGGCCGCCACAAGCGAGGAGCTGAAGAGCCGCCTCGCGGAGCTTTCCCAGCGCTGGCCGGAAAGCTCCAACGCCGCCACCGCGATCCTCGCCGCGCAGAAGGACCTGGTGGCACTCGCGCGCAACATCGCGCAGATCCGCGTCGGCTCCGAGGAGATGGCGACCTTCTCGCAGGAGCTCACCGGCCTCATGTCCCAGACCGGCTCGTCGCCGCAGCAGATCCTGCGCGCCAACCGGCTCACCTTCCTCGCCGAGCGGCTCGGCCGCGGCTCCGCCGAGATCCTGGGCTCCGAGATCATCGATCCGGAAGTGCCGTTCCTGATCGGCAAGGACACCAACGACCTGCGTGAACTGATCCGCGCGCTGGAAAGCGGCTCCGAGCCCCTCGGGATCCTCGCGATCCGCGATGGCGAGGCCCGCGCGAAGCTCGCCGAGCTGAAGAAGCAGTTCGCCCAGTTCGAGCAGAACGTGGGCCCGATCCTGCGCGAGCTGCAGAAGCTGGTGTCGGCGCGCCAGGCGGGCGCGCAGCTGGTGAGCGGCTCGGAGCAGCTGCAGTCCTCGGTGGGCCGCCTCCAGGAGGCGATCCAGGCCGAGCGCCCGGTCGCGACGCTCGCCGCGGTGCTGGTGTTTGGAACCCTGCTGGTGCTGGTGCTGGCGCTGATGGCGATCGTGTTCCTCGCCGACTCGCGCCGCCAGGCGGCGAGCGCCGAGAGCGAGAACAAGCGCAACCAGGAGGCGATCCTGCGGCTGCTGAACGAGATGGGCGACCTCGCCGATGGCGACCTCACCGTCCGCGCCCAGGTGACCGAGGACATCACCGGCGCCATCGCCGACTCGATGAACTACACCATCGACGAGCTGCGCACCCTGGTGGCCGGCGTGAACAGCGCCGCGATCCAGGTGACGCAGAAAACGGCGCAGGCGCAGTCGATCTCGGCCGAGCTCCTCGGCGCCGCGGAGCGGCAGTCGCGCGAGATCGAGGAGACGACCGCGCAGGTGCTGCAGGTGTCGCGCTCGATCTCGGAAGTGTCGTCCACCGCCGAGGAGGGAGCCCGCGTCGCGCAACGCTCGCTCACCGCCGCCGACAAGGGGCGTGCCGCGGTGCAGAACTCGATTTCCGGCATGAACGACATCCGCGAGCAGATCCAGGAGACCTCGAAGCGGATCAAGCGGCTCGGGGAATCGTCCCAGGAGATCGGCGAGATCGTGGAGCTGATCTCGGACATCACCGAGCAGACCAACGTGCTCGCGCTGAACGCCGCCATCCAGGCGGCTTCCGCCGGTGAAGCGGGCCGCGGCTTCTCGGTGGTCGCCGAGGAGGTCCAGCGCCTTGCCGAACGCTCGGGGGAGGCGACCAAGCAGATCGGCGCGATCGTGAAGACCATTCAGGCG
>JANMHV010000142.1:0-2090 GCA_031375445.1 Burkholderiales bacterium
GGCCGGTGAGCCAGTCGACGTCGACGAAGTAGTGGCGCTCGCCCGCGGCCACGGTGATGCGCCCGCCCGTGGAACTGCCATCGGGGTAGAAGCGGATGGCGCCCTTCCTCTCGCTCTCCACCTCGGTCTGCGCGGTGAGGAGCTTGAGATCGATGCCGGTGGGCAGGACGTGGGCCCGGTTGCCGCCGGTGAAGTTGAACTCGCGGGCTTCCATGTCCACGGTGAGGGTCGTGTCGCGGCGCGTGGCCATGGCGGTGCTCTGGGCCTGCCGCAGCGCCGAGGCCAGCGCGCGCGCCGAGGCCTTGAGGTCCGCGCTCGACGCACCCTTCGGCGCGAAGCCGATCACCATCGCGAGGATGCCGGCGCCGAGAACCAGCACCAGGATCATCTCCAGCATCGTGAAGCCGGACTCGCGGGGGGATCGCGCCATGGCGGGGAGCTAGTACGCGATGTCCTTGTTCTCGCCCTCGCCGCCCTCGCGCCCGTCGGCGCCGAGCGAGACGATCTCGAAGGGCTTGGTGGCCCCGGGCGAGGTGTACTTGAAGTCGTTGCCCCACGGGTCCTTCAGCTGGCCCAGGTCCTTCACGTAGGGGCCGTTCCAGCGCTCCATCCCGCCGGGCTTCTCCACCAGGGCACGCAGCCCCTCCTGCGAATTGGGGTAGCGCCCCGCTTCCAGCCGCATGATCTCGAGCTGCCCGGAGAGCTGCTCCATCTTGGCCTTCGCGAGCTGCTGGTTGGCGCGCTCGACGTTGCCGAAGATTCGCGGCGCCAGGAACGCCATGATGGTGCCGAGGATGATCAGCACGATCACCAACTCGAGGA
This sequence comes from Burkholderiales bacterium, assembly GCA_031375445.1. GTDB lineage: Bacteria > Pseudomonadota > Gammaproteobacteria > Burkholderiales > Usitatibacteraceae > Usitatibacter. Next base: position 823 of record JANMHV010000142.1, read on the forward strand.
GGGTAAAGCCGCGGTTGCGCCGCGAGGTATGGGTTGCGTTCATCGTTTCTCCGTAAAGGCCCGCCCTAGAAAGGCAGGTCGTAAATGGTCAGCATCGCGGTCAACATCGAGAGGATGATCGCGCCCACCATCACCGCCATGATGAGGATCATCGCGGGCTCGAGCACCGCGAGGAGCTTCTTGATCGCCTGGTCGACCTCGACGTCGTAGGTCTCGGCCACCTGCATCAGCATCTCGTCCAGGCGCCCGGTTTCCTCTCCCACCATGATCATGTGCACCGCGAGCATCGGGAACCGCCCGGTCTCCATCATCGGGCGGCCCAGGCCGCGGCCTTCCTTCAGCTCGCGCGCCACCTGCCCGACGGCCTCGGCCATCCAGCCGTTGCCCATGGTGTCGCGAACGATGGCGAGCGCGCCCACCAGCGCCACGCCGTTGCCGAGCAGCGTGCCGAGCGTGCGCGAAAAGCGCGCCATCTCGATCTTGCCGGCGAGGTCGCCCACGAGCGGCAGCGAAAGCATGCGGCGGTCCCAGTTGAAGCGCGCCACCGGATCCTGGTAGCGCTTGATCGCGAGGTACGCGAGCACCGCGAGGCCGATGATCATCGCCCACCAGTAATTCTTGAGGAGGTCGGCCGCGCCCACCACCATCTGGGTCACGAACGGCAGCGCCTTGCCCGACTGCTCGAAGATCGGCTTGAATTTCGGCACCACGGCGATCAGCAGGATCACCACCGAGGCCAGCGCCACCGTGGTGAGGATGGCGGGATAGATCAGCGCCGAGGTGACGGTGGCGCGCATCGCCTTGGCGCGCTCCATGAACTCGGCCAGCCGCACCAGCACCGCCGGCAAGCTGCCGCCCGCTTCCCCCGCGCGGATCATGTTGATGAAGAAACGCGAGAACACGCCGCGCTGCGCCTCGAGGGCCTTGGAGAGCGACGCTCCACCGCGCACGTCGTTGCGCAGGCGCACCAGCAACTCGCCCACCCGGGGACTCGAGGCCAGGTTGATCAGGATCTCGAAGCTGCGGTCGAGCGGCAGGCCCGCCTTGAGGAGCGTGGCGAGCTCGCGCGTGAGGATGCCGATGTCGTTCTCGTTGATGCCGCGCCGGTCGAAGAGCCGGCGCTTGCCCGGGGCGTGCACCGAGCGCGCGGCGCCGGCCTCCTCGGGGGGGTTCGGTTTGAAGCCCACCGCCTGCTGGCGCGCGCCGGCCGGGGGGTTGCTCGCGGCCTCGAGCACGCCCTCCTGGACCTCGCCCCCCGGCGACACCGC
>JANMHV010000157.1:0-3447 GCA_031375445.1 Burkholderiales bacterium
GTCGATCATGTGCGCGTACTGCGTCACCAGCTCGGCCGGCGTGTTGCGGCGCGCCACCTCGATCGTGGCCGGGTCGTTCAGGAACTGCGCCGAGAGCTTGCGGATCTCGTCGGAGAAGGTGGCCGAGAACAGCAGCGTCTGGCGCATCGGCGGTTTCGGCAGCAGCGTGATGATGCGTTTGATGTCGGGGATGAAGCCCATGTCGAGCATGCGATCGGCCTCGTCCAGGATCAGCACCTGCACCTTGCCGAGGTTGAGCGCCTTCTGCTGCAGCAGGTCGAGCAGGCGCCCCGGGGTTGCGACCAGGATCTCGACACCCTTCTTCAGCGCATCGATCTGCGGGTTGATGTTGACGCCGCCATAGACGCAGAACGAGCGCAGCGGCAGGTGCTTGCCGTAGGTGGCGACACTCTCGTGCACCTGGATCGCGAGCTCGCGCGTGGGCGTGAGGATCAGGCAGCGCACCGGGTGCAGCGCGGGCGAGAAGCTCTTGGTCGCCATCGGCGCCAGGCGCTGCAGCACGGGAATGGCGAAGCCGGCGGTCTTGCCGGTGCCGGTCTGGGCGGCGGCGAGCAGGTCGCGGCCGGAGATGACGACGGGGATGGCTTGCGCCTGGATGGGGGTGGGCTCGGTGTAGCCCTGCTCCGTGACGGCACGGAGCAGCTCGGGCAGAAGCCCGAGGCTGTCGAAGGACGTGACTATGATGAATCTCCTGAACGGGGATCGGCCCGCGAAAGGGTTGGGTACCTTCGCAACCGGTTCAGGCAGATGAATTATTGGACGACGGGTAATTCGAGGGTCGGAACTGAACCGCGAATCGGTGGAGGCGCAACCGGATGAGCGCCCGCGACACCTGAGGAGGGATTATACCCGCATTGGCCCCGGCTTCCCATTGATCGGCCAAGGGATTTTTACCGTTGCAACCCCCGGAATCCGGGCTCCGGGGGTTGCTCCCTCCTACTTCGCCAGCAGTCCGAGGCGCTCGATCAGCGCGCGTTCGCTCACATACTGCTCCGCGGCCCATCTGGCGTAGTCCTGGCTCGACTTGTACCAGTACACCTGGTCGAGCTGCTGCAGCACCTTGTGGTGTTCGGGATCGTCGATCGCCTTCTTGAAGGCGTCGTGGAGGGTCTTCACCACGGCCGGGTCCATCCCCTTGGGACCGACGATGCCGTAGGGCGAATAGGAGACCACGTCGTAGCCCAACTCCTTCGCCGTGGGCGCACCCCAGCGCGCGCGCTCGCCGCCGAACGTGACCAGCAGGCGGAAGGTGCCCGAGTCGACGAACTTGCCCCAGCCCGTGGCATCGGACTGCGCCATCACGTGCCCGCCCATCAGCGCCTGGGTGGAGTCGGCGTTTCCCTTGAAGGGCACGTGCAGCAGTTGCACGCCGGCCTTCGTCGCCACCTCTTCCATCAGCAGGTGCGGGGAAGTGCCGGTGCCGGTCGATCCGTAGGAGAGTTTTCCCGGGTTCGCCTTGGCGTAGGCGACGAACTCGTTGAACGACTTGATCGGCGAGTCGTTCTTCACCACCACGCCGAAGGTGTAGCCGCTCACGCCGATCACGTAGGTGAAGTCCCTGAGCGGGTCCCAGTCCACCTTCTGCATGTGCGGTTGGCGGAAGGCGCCGACGGTGAGCTGCGAGAGCGTGTAGCCATCGGGCTTGGCGTTCGCCGCCATTCCCGCGGGGCCGAGCATGCCACCCGCGCCGGGCTTGTTCTCGACGATGATCGTCTGCCCCAGGTTCTTCGAGGCGAGCTCGGCGAGCTTGCGCATGTGGGTATCGGTGGATCCTCCCGCGGGCCAGGGGACGATCAGGGTGATCGCGCGGCTGGGGTAGCCCTGCGCGAGCGCCGCGCCGGAAGCGAGTGCGACGACGGTCATCGCGACGAGCGCGATGGGGTGCTTCGGTGACATGGATTGCTCCTCCTGGAGTGCCGTTATTGTTCCGCCTTGACGCCGGCGGTGGTGATGACCTTCGACCACTTGGAAATCTCGTCCTCGAGGAAGCGCCCGGCCTCGGCGGGCGTGCCGCCGACGGCTTCGATCCCGAGCTGCTCGAGGCGCTGGCGCATCTCCGGCGCGGCGAGGATCTTCGCGACCTCGGTGGAAACGCGCGCCACCATCTCCCTGGGAGTTCCCGCGGGAGCGAGGAACAGCACCCACGTCGAGCCCTCGACCATCGGGCCGCCGGATTCGGCGACCGTCGGGACCTCGGGGGCGCCGGCCACGCGCTTCGCGGAGAACATCCCGAGCGCGCGGACCTTGCCGCCGCGCACCAGCGGCATCATCGAACTGGGCACGTCGACGAGCACCTGGATCTCGCCGCCCATCAGCCCCGTGGCCGCCGGTGCCGTGCCCTTGTAGGGGACGTGGACCATGTCGATGCCGGCCGACTGCTTCAGCAGCTCCGTCGTGAGGTGCGCGGCCGAGCCGATGCCGGAGGAGCCGAACGAGATCTTGCCCGGGTTCGCCTTGGCGTAGGCGATCAGCTCCTTCATGTCCTTCGCGGGAAAGTCGTTGTTCACGGTGAGGATCAGGGGCGCCACGGCGGCCAGCGACACCGGCGTGAAGGCTTTCACCGTGTCGAACGGCAGCCGACCCGAGTAGAGCGTGGCATTTGCCGCATGTGCCGCGATCACGGTGACGAAGGTGTACCCGTCGGGCGGGCTCTTCGCCACCAGGTCGGCGCCCACGATGCTGTTGGCGCCCGGCTTGTTCTCCACTACCACCGGCTGGCCGAGGCTCTCCTGCAATTTCTGGGTCACGAAGCGCGTGACCGAGTCGGTGATGCCGCCCGGGGGATAGGGCACGACCCAGCGGATCGACTTCGACGGATACGGGGCGGAAGCCTGGGCGGCCGCGGTCATCGGCAGGGCCGCGAGAGCGAGCGCGAGGAAGCGTTTCCAGCCGGGCATGGATCCCTCCTTCAAGTGTGGCGCCAGCTTACACCGAGTGGATTAGACTGCGCCGATGGACCTCGGCTATTCCCCGCAGGAAATCGCCTTCCGAGAAGAGGTGCGAACGTGGCTCGCCGCCAACCTTCCGGAGCGGCTCCGCCAGAAGGTGCAAGCCTATGCGCACCTCACCAAGGAAGACCTCCTCGAGTGGCATCGCATCCTCGCCCGCCAGGGCTGGATCGCGCCCGCGTGGCCTGCCGAGTGGGGCGGCACCGACTGGAGCCCGGTGCAGCGCTACCTCTTCGAGGAGGAATGCGGTTATGCCGCGGCACCCCCGCTGGTGCCCTTCGGCCTCGCAATGTGCGGCCCGGTGCTGATCCGCTTCGGTAGCGAGGCGCAGAAGCGCCACTTCCTGCCGCGCATTCGCGACGGCGAGGACTTCTGGTGCCAGGGCTATTCGGAGCCGGGCTCGGGCTCGGACCTCGCGTCGCTCAAGACCCGCGCGGTCCGCAGCGGCGATCACTACGTGGTAAACGGCCAGAAGACC
>JANMHV010000209.1:0-1954 GCA_031375445.1 Burkholderiales bacterium
GCATCGCGATCCACTACTCGCGCCACTTCCTCAAGTCGCTCAAGCGCAATGCGCTGGCCAAGCTCGCGGTCCACCCGGGGCTCTTCGATGGCGAGGCGGTTCGGCGCGCGCGGACGCTGCGCGATTTCGACAACGTGGTCACCGCGCCCCTGCACGGATTCCGCGACACCGACGACTACTGGACGCGGGCGAGCGCCAAGCCGTGGCTCGCGAAGATCCGCGTTCCCACGCTGATCCTGAACGCGAAGGACGATCCCTTCCTGCCTGCCGAGGCGTTGCCGACGCCCGCGGGGGTCTCGAGCTCGGTCACGCTGGAACAACCGGGTAAGGGCGGGCACGTGGGGTTCGTGAGCGGGCCGTTTCCCGGGAACATCCGTTGGCTTCCGCGACGCATGATGGCCTTCTTCGGCGAGGGTCGGCCCGCGGAGTAAAATTCGGGCATGAAAACCATCGCCCCCGAGATCTTCAAGGCCTACGACATTCGTGGGATCGTCGACAAGACCCTCACCGAGGAAGCCGCCGAAGCCATCGGCCGCGCGCTGGCCACCACCGGCAAGCGCCGCGGCCTCACGCGCTTCGTGATCGGGCGCGACGGGCGCCTCTCCGGCCCGCGCCTCTCCAAGGCCCTCGCGCGCGGCTTGAACGCCAGCGGCGCCGACGTGATCGACATCGGTGTGGTGGCGACCCCCATGGTGTATTTCGCCACCCACCTCTTCGAGACCGGCAGCGGCGTGATGGTCACCGGCAGCCACAACCCGCCCGAGTACAACGGCCTGAAGATGATGCTGGGCGGCGACACGCTCGCTTCCGAGAAAATCACCGACCTGCTGAAGTTGATCCAGGCGGGGGACTACGAGTCCGGCAGCGGCAAGGTGGAAACCGCCGACGTGGCGCAGCAATACCTCGACCGCATCACCGGCGACGTGAAGCTCGCGCGCAAGATGAAGATCGCGGTCGATTGCGGCAACGGCTCGCCCGGCGCCTTCGCGCCCGAGCTCTTCCGGCGCATGGGCTGCGAGGTGGAGGAGCTCTTCTGCGACGTGGACGGCAACTTCCCCAACCACCACCCGGACCCCTCGAAGCCCGAGAACCTGAAGGACCTCATCGCGGCGCTGGCGAAAGGCGACGCGGAAGTGGGCCTCGCCTTCGACGGCGACGGCGACCGCCTGGGGGTCGTCACCAAGTCCGGCCGCATCATCTTTCCCGACCGGCAGCTGATGCTCTTCGCCGAGGATGTCCTCAAGCGCAACCCCGGCGCCGAGATCATCTTCGACGTGAAGTGCACGCGCAACCTCTTCGCCTGGATCCGCAAGCATGGCGGCCGCCCGTTGTTATGGAAGACCGGGCATTCGCTGATGAAGGCGAAGCTCAAGGAATCGGGCTCGCCGCTGGCGGGCGAGATGAGCGGGCACCTCTTCTTCAAGGACCGTTGGTACGGCTTCGACGACGGGCTCTACTCGGGCGCGCGGCTGCTGGAGATCCTGTCGCGGGTGGCCGACGCCTCGAAGCTCCTCGAATCGCTGCCGGATTCGATCTCGACCCCGGAGCTCAACATCGCGCTCGCGAAGGAAGGCGAGAACCATGCCCTCATCGCCGAGTTGCAGCGGGATGCGAAGTTCGAGGGCGCCACCGAGGTCAACACCATCGATGGCCTGCGGGTGGAGTATCCGGATGGCTTCGGGCTCATGCGCGCCTCCAACACGACGCCGGTGATCGTGCTGCGCTTCGAGGGGGATACGGACGCCGCGCTGAATCGCATTCGCGACGATTTCACGCGGGTGCTGCAGAAGGCGCGACCGGGGCTGACGATGCCGACCTCCGCTTCGAGCCACTGACGAAGGGGGAGACGCAGATTGCCGCAGATGGGTTCGCAGATAAGCGCGGATGGGTGAAAGTGTTGGCGGCGAGTGTTGCGGGCGATATCGCAAGGTCGCGACCTGAAGCTGCGACGTGC
>JANMHV010000230.1:0-2767 GCA_031375445.1 Burkholderiales bacterium
GCACATCGACCCGCTGGGCACCGTCGTGATCCCGATCGTGACGCTTGCTCTGTCGCCCTTCATGTTCGGCTGGGCCAAGCCCGTGCCGGTGAACTTCAACAACCTCACGCCGCCGCGCCCCGGCATGTTCTGGGTGGCGGCTGCGGGCCCGGGGTCGAACCTGGCGCAGGTGGTCGTCTGGGCGCTGGTGGCGCTCGTCCTCGCGCAGACCGTCGACGCCAAGGGGCTGGTGGGACCGTTCTGGCTTTCCGTGGCCGATGCCGGCATCCGGGTCAACATCATGTTCGCGCTGCTGAACCTGCTTCCGATCCTGCCGCTGGATGGCGGGCGCATGGTGACCTCGGTGCTGCCGCCGCGCCTGGCCATGGCCTACCAGGGCACGGAGCGCTTCGGCATGATCATCCTGCTGGTGCTGCTGTTCACCGGTGCCATCGGCTGGGTGCTGAGCCCGCTGCTGAGCGGCATGTACTTCCTCACCTTGCGGCTCATCGGTCTCTCGTAGGAAACGACCCAAAACAATGTTCGAAGACCGCGTTCTTTCCGGCATGCGCCCCACGGGGGCGCTGCACCTGGGCCACTACCACGGAGCGCTCAAGAACTGGGTGAAGCTCCAGAACGAGCACCCGTGCTATTTCTTCGCCGCCGACTGGCACGCCCTCACCACGCACTACGAGGACCCGGGGGTCATCGAGCAGACGGTGTGGGAGATGTTCGTCGACTGGCTCGCGTGCGGCATCGACCCGACCAAGTCCACCTTGTTCGCGCAGTCCAAGGTTCCGCAGCATGCGGAGCTCACACTCCTGCTGTCGTTCTTCACGCCGCTCGCGTGGCTGGAGCGCGTGCCCACCTACAAGGACCTGGTGGAGAAGCACGCCGAGCAGGGCCGCGACATCCTCACCTACGGCTTCCTCGGCTACCCGCTGATGCAGGCGGCCGACATCCTCATCTACCGCGCGACGATGGTGCCGGTGGGCGAGGACCAGACCTCGCACATCGAGTTGACGCGCGAGATCGGGCGGCGCTTCAACCATTTGTTCGGCCGCGAGAAGGGCTTCGAGGAGAAGGCCGAGGCCGCGATCAAGAAAATGGGGCCGAAGAAGGCCAAGCTCTACCGCAGCCTGCGCAACCGCTTCCAGGAGCAGGGCGACCAGAAGGCGATGGAAGAGGCGCAGGCCCTGGTGAACGACGTTCAGAACCTGGCGCTCGGCGACAAGGAGCGGCTCTTCGGCTTCATCGAGGGCGGCGGGCGGATGATCCTCTCGGAGCCGGCGGTGCTGCTTACCGAGACCCCGAAGCTGCTGGGCCTGGATGGCCAGAAGATGTCGAAGAGCTACGATAACGCGATCCTGCTGCGCGAGCCGCCCGAGTCGGTGACGCAGAAGATCCGCAAGATGCAGACCGATCCCGCGCGCGTACGCCGCACCGACCCGGGGGAGCCCGAGCGCTGCCCGGTGTGGAACCTGCACCAGGTCTACTCGTCGCAACCGGTGAAGGAGTGGGTGCTGCAGGGCTGCCGCACCGCGGGCATCGGCTGCCTCGAATGCAAGCAGCCGGTGATCGACGCCATCAACGCGGAGTTGAAGCCCATCCGCGAGCGCGCCGCCCAGTACGAGGAGGACCCGACGCTGGTCCGCAACATCATCCAGGACGGCTGCGACAAGGCTTCCGACATCGCCGAAGACACCATGCGCGACGTGCGCGAGGCCATGGGCCTCAACTACAGCTAGGCAATGATGGCGAATACCCACCACGACCTCATGGAAGCTGCCCAGCAGCCGATGCTCGACCTCGCCTTGCCGATGGCGAAGATCCGCGGCGAGCCGATGACCGAGATGCCGGCGGACCTCTACATCCCGCCCGAGGCGCTCTCGGTCTTCCTTGAGGCCTTCGAGGGCCCGCTCGACCTGCTCCTGTACCTCATCCGCCGCCATTCCCTCGACATCCTCGATATTCCCATGGCGGACTTGACGCGCCAGTACATGGAATACGTCGAGATGATGCGCACCACCCAGCTCGAGCTCGCCGCCGAGTACCTGCTGATGGCCGCGGTGCTGATCGAGATCAAGAGCCGCATGCTGCTGCCGCGGCCCAAGCGCCAGGACGAGGCCGAGCCCGAGGACCCGCGCGCGGAGCTGGTGCGCCGCCTCCTCGAGTACGAGCGCATGAAGAAGGGCGCGCAGTCGATCGGCGAGGCGCCGGTGGCCGGACGCGATTACTCTCTGGTGGAGGTCTACATCGAGGAGGTCGCCGAGCGCCTGCCCGACGTGGGCGTGCCCGACCTGTCGGAAGCCTGGCGCTCGATCCTCGCGCGCGCCAAGCTCACCAAGCACCACCGCATCTCGCGCGAGGAGCTCTCGGTGCGCTCGCACATGAGCCGCATCCTGCGCGGCCTCGCCCCCGGCAACTATGTCGAATTCACCCAGCTCTTCGAGCCCGAGAAGGGAGTGCCGCTGCTGGTGGTGAGCTTCCTCGCCGTGCTCGAGCTCGCGCGCGAGGCGCTGATCGAGCTCACCCAGAAGAGCCCCTTCGAACCGATCTACGTGAAGCTCAAGTCCGAGCGCGCGACCCTCACCATCGCCTGACCATGAACGAAGAACAGACCAAGCCGCAACCTGCCGTGCCGGACCAAAACGAATCGCCCTCTCCGTTGGGAGAGGGCCGGGGAGAGGGTGATGATCCCGGCGAGCCGGCGGACGAGCCGGTCGTGGTCGAGGAAGCGTCCGACGCGAACGAGGGGGCCCCCCCCCCCCCCCCCCCCGCGGGGGGG
>JANMHV010000251.1:0-2697 GCA_031375445.1 Burkholderiales bacterium
TCTCGGCGCCGAAGATCGAGGGCAAGTTCAGCCTGCGCACCTCGGTCACGGGCGAGATCGTCATGGCCGACGTGTTCGTGCCCGAGGCCAACCTGCTGCCCAACGTGAAGGGCCTGAAGGGTCCGTTCGGCTGCCTCAACAAGGCGCGCTACGGCATCGGCTGGGGCGCCATGGGCGCGGCGGAGTTCTGCTGGCATGCGGCGCGGCAGTACACGATGGACCGGAAGGCGTTCGGCAAGCCCCTGGCCGCGAACCAGCTGATCCAGAAGAAGCTCGCCGACATGCAGACCGAGATCGCGCTCGGCCTCGAAGCCTGCCTGCGCGTGGGACGGCTCATGGACGAGGGGCGCGCCACGCCGGAGATGGTGTCGCTCATCAAGCGCAATTCGTGCGGCAAGTCGCTGGACGTGGCCCGCAAGGCCCGGGACATGCACGGCGGCAACGGCATCGCGGACGAGTTCCACGTGATCCGCCACGTGCTGAACCTGGAGGCGGTGAATACCTACGAGGGTACGCACGACATCCACGCTCTGATCCTGGGGCGCGCGATGACCGGGATCGCGGCGTTCTAGGTGCCGATACGATCCTGACGCCCCGCGCTGCCCGGGCGTTTGTACGCCACCGTACGGACAGGCGTTTGTTCACGGGACATACTGGGGAATGCTCCATCAATTCCTCGACACGAACCGCGTCGCGCTCATCGACCGCTGCCGGCTGAAGGTTGCGCAGCGCTCGGCGCCTCGCGCCTCGGACGAGCTGATGGGATACGGAATCCCCGTGTTCCTGGACCAGCTGATCAAGACGCTGCAGGTCGAGCAGACGACCATGCCGATGGACAGCCGCAAGGTGTCCGGCCCCGCCGGCGGCGACTACGCGGCGATCTCCGAGATCGGCGAGGGCGCCATGCGCCACGGCCGCGAGCTGATGGCCCGCGGTTTCACCGTCGAGCAGGTGGTGCACGACTACGGCGACCTCTGCCAGGCGATCACCGACCTCGCCTTCGAGAGGAACGCCGGGATCGAGATCGACGAGTTCCGCACCCTCAACCGGTGCCTCGACAACGCCATCGCGGTCGCCGTCACGGAGTTCAACTACCAGCTGGGCGAGTCCATGGCCGACCGGCAGGCCATGCTGCTGAACGAGCGGCTGGGGTTCTTCGCCCACGAGGTGCGCAACCATCTCAATACCGCCACGCTCGCCCTCGCCGCGATCAAGACCGGCAATGTGGGGCTGGGTGGCGCGACCGGCGGGGTCCTGGACCGCAGCCTGGTGAGCCTGCGCAACCTGATCGACCGCTCGCTCACGGAGGTGCGCATGAGCGCGGGAATCCCTTCACACGTCGCGAACTTCTCGCTGGCCGGCTTCATTTCCGAGATCAAGCTTTCAGCCTCGCTCGCCGCCGAGGTGCGGCGCTGCACGCTCGCGGTGCCCGAGGTGGATCCCGAGTTGGGGGTCGACGCGGACCACGACCTCCTCGCCTCGGCGGTGGGCAACCTGTTGCAGAACGCGTTCAAATTCACCCACAGCGGCTCGGAGGTGAGCCTTCGGGCCTACGCGATGGGGGATCGAATCATGATCGAGGTCGAGGACCACTGCGGCGGGTTGCCGCACGGATTCGTCGAACGGATGTTCCAGCCTTTCACCCAGGGCAGCGAAGACCGATCCGGGCTGGGACTGGGGCTGTCGATCGCTCAGCGCAGCGTCGAGGCGTCCGGCGGCAAGCTGTCGGTGCGGGATATCCCGTCGTCGGGCTGCGTATTCACCGTCGAGCTGCCGCGGCGCGCCATCACCGCCGCACCCAACCCGTAGCGCCGGCCCGGCGGGCAGACCCGCCGCGGACCGATCTCGTCGGCGCGCGCCATGGCATCGCGCAGGAACTCGCGGATCTCCGGCGTCGAGTGCGCCGGAATGCAGTTCTCCAGCCGCACCACCCAATGGGCGAGATCGTCGCGCGAGCGGATGGCGCTGGGACGATACGGCAGCGGCACGCTGCCCCAGGCCTTGGGGCTCACGCCTTTCACGAAGCGGTCGACGATCCGCAGCAGCCCATCGATCTCGACCGTCCGCTCGAGGGCCGCGCGCGAGTCCGCGAGGTGGTTCACCATGCCGCGGGACCCATGCGGACCATGCCGCGCGTTTCGACCGGCTTCCGGCACGGCTTGGCACCGTGGAATTGCACCAGCGTCTTGAAGAGCTCCACCGCCGCGTCGGAGAAGTAGAACCGGACGTCGTCGAGGCGTTCGCGCCTGAACACCGCCACGTCGCTCGACAAGGGCAAATGGATCGCCACGGCCAGTTCGAACTGCCTCGCCAGCTGCTCGGCGACGACCGATGCGGTGCCTGGGGGCCGGATGGTGAAGGATTGCCACGCCATGGTTCGCCTCCCAAGTCTCCGCGGGGTGGGCGGGATGCCCTTTGAACCGCGCCATGACGACAAAAGTCAGGCCCGCATTCCCCTCGATGGTTCCGTTCCCTGGCGCCCGAAGTGCCACATGACGCAGTTCCCGCGACTTATGCGCAGGCGAAGGTGGCGGATTCCTACATTGGAAGTGGCGTCAGGACGGCTGACGGGACGGTGCTGCGGCCGCAAGTGCTCGCCGCACGGCAGCGATCACGGCGCCGTGGCGGGCGTGGCCGGGCGCGGCGCTTCCATCAACGCTTCCATGCCTTTGGCGAGCTTTTCCACGGCGCCGGAGG
>JANMHV010000316.1:0-11004 GCA_031375445.1 Burkholderiales bacterium
GGCTCCTCTTCGCGCAGGCCGTGACGGTCACGCTCGCGGCGCTGTTCGTGGTGAGCCTGGTGCGGCCCGACCTGCTGGCGTGGCGCTCGCAGGTAGTGGAAGTGCGCGAAGCGGCGCCCACGGCGGCGGCTCCGGCCGCCATCCGCGCCAATTCCTTCAGCGAGGCGGCGCGCAAGGCGATCCCTTCCGTGGTGAACATCTCCGCCACCCGCCAGGTGCGCCGCCGCAATCCGCTCCTCGACGATCCGGCCTTCCAGCGCTTCTTCGGCGAGCGCTTCAACATGCCCCCCGAGACGCAGTTGTCCCTCGGGTCGGGTGTCATCGTGAGCCGCGAGGGCTACGTGCTCACCAACGACCACGTGGTGGAAGGGGTGACCGACATCCAGGTGACGCTCCACGACGGGCGCACCACCGTGGGCAAGATCGTCGGGACCGACCCCGATACCGACCTCGCGGTGGTGCGCATTTCGGCCCCGGGGCTCACCGCCATCACCTTCGGCCAATCGGAGCAGACGCGAGTCGGCGACATCGTGCTCGCCATCGGCGACCCGTTCAGCGTGGGCCAGACCGTCACGATGGGCATCGTGAGCGCGGTGGGGCGCGAGATCGGCGCGGCGAATCCGTTCGGCAGCTTCATCCAGACCGACGCGGCGATCAATCCCGGCAACTCCGGCGGCGCGCTGGTCGACGCCACCGGCAACCTGATCGGGATCAACACGCTGATCTTCTCGCGCTCCGGCGGCTACCAGGGCATCGGATTCGCGATCCCGGTGAGCCTCGCCAAGCGCGTGATGGAGCAGATCATCGAGACCGGCACCGTGGTCCGCGGCTGGTTCGGGGTGGAGGTGGCGCCGATCACGCCCGAGCTCGCCGAATCCCTCGGACTCAAGGGCACGCAAGGCGCGATCGTGGGCGCGATCGAGCGCGGCAGCCCGGCCGAGAAAAGCGGCATGAAGCTGGGCGACGTGATCGTCGGCATCGGCGGCCGCAGCGTCCCCGACCAGGGCGTGCTGCTTAATGCGATCGCCGAAGTGCCGCCGGGCAAGTCCGTCGCGGTGCGCGTCGTGCGCGGCCGGCAGGAGCTAACCCTCGACGTCCTGGTGGGCCGGCGCAAGCCCCGGCCGCGGGCCGAATCCTAGGGCGTGCTGGCCGGGGGCGTTCCCACCGACTCGTCGGCCTTGCGGCGGCGCTCGATCGCCGCGCCGAACAGGATTCCCACCTCGTAGAGCAGGCACATCGGGATCGCGAGCGCGATCTGCGACACCACGTCCGGAGGCGTCACCACCGCGGCCACGATGAACACGCCGACGATCACGTAGCCGCGCCATTCGCGCAGCTGCGCCGTCGTGACCACGCCCATCAGCACCAGCACCACGACGACCACCGGCACCTCGAAGGCGAGGCCGAAGGCCATGAACATCCCGAGCACGAAATTGAAGTAGGCCTCGATATCGGGCGCCACCGAGATGCTCTTGGGCGCGAAGCTCGCGATGAACGCGAACACCTGGCCGAACACGATGAAATAGCAGAACAGCATCCCGGCGAGGAAGAGCACGGTGCTGCTCACCACGATCGGCGCCGCCAGGCGCTTCTCGTGGGAATAGAGTCCCGGGGCCACGAACGCCCAAACCTGGTACAGGATGAAGGGCAGCACCAGCACGAAGGCCGCCATGAAGGCGATCTTCATCGGGATCAGGAACGGGCTGATCACCCCGGTCGCGATCATCTTCGAGCCCTCCGGGAGGCTGCGGATCAGCGGGAACGCCAGCACGTCGTAGAGCTCGGCGCTGTAGTAGAGCGTCGGCGCGCAGGCGATGGCGAAGGCGATCAGCGACCAGACCAGGCGTTGCCGCAGCTCGATCAGGTGGGAAAGGAAGGTTTCCTGGGCGTCCTGGGTGTCCATGGCCGCCATCAGGCCGGGGGCTTGGGCTGGGGCGCGGGGTGGGAGGCGGGCGGCTCGATGCCGAGCTCCATCTGGGGCGAGGCCGCTTCCGGCTCGGGGGGCTCAGACACCAGGCCCTGCGGCGCGGCCTCGGACTTCGCGGCAAGCTCACGCTCGATGGAATCCTGTGCCTCGCGCATCTCGCGCTCGACGTCGCTCGCGCGCGACTCCACGTCGCTCTTGAACGAGCGGGCCGCGTTCTCGAACTCGGTCTTGACCTTGCCCAGCTCGGCCGCGTCCATCTCGCGGCTGATGTCGGCCTTCACCTGGGTCACGTAGCGCTGCAGGCGCCCGAAGAGGACGCCGGCGGTGCGCGCGACCTTCGGCAGGCGCTCGGGGCCGATGACCACCAGCGCCACGACGCCAATGACGAAGAGCTCGGAAAACCCGATGTCGAACATGCGGGAGCGGCGCCGAGGCGGGGAGCCTCAGCCCTTCTGCTTTTCCCGGACCTCGCCCTCGATGGTCGAGCCTTGGGCTGCGATTTCGCCGGGCTTCTTCGGCTCCTCGCCCTTCATCCCGTCCTTGAAGCCCTTGACGGCTCCACCCAGGTCGCCGCCCATGTTGCGCAGCTTCTTCGTGCCGAAGATGAGCAGCACGATCACGAGCACGATGACCCAATGCCAGATGCTGAACGAACCCATTTGGTGCCTCTCCTGGAGCGGCAGGCGCCCTATTCCCGCGCAATCATGCGAGGGAGTGGATCGGGGCCGGCGATGATATGGATATGCAAATGATACACGTCCTGCCGCCCGATCCGGCCGGTGTTCACGATGGTGCGGAAGCCTTCGGCGGCGCCCTGCTCGCGTGCGAGGCGCCCCGCCATCGCCATCATCCGGCCCAGCACCGGCGCGTGGGAATCGTCGCACTGCGCAAGGGAATCGACGTGCGCCTTGGGAATGATCATGAAGTGCACCGGCGCCAACGGGTTGATGTCGTGGAACGCGAGCATGTCGTCGTCCTCGTACACCTTGCGGCTGGGAATCTGCCCCGCGACGATGCGGCAGAAGATGCATTCGGTCATGGTTTTCCTCCGTCCCGGGAAGCCTTCTCGTCGATGCCGGAGCGGCCTTCGCGGCGCTCCAGTTCCTCCATCACGTCGGCGACACCCGCGCCGTGCCAGGCGAGCAGCACCATGCAGTGGAACCACAGGTCCGCGGTCTCGCGCACCACCGCGCCGCGATCCTGCCCCTTGGCGGCGATCACGGTCTCCGTCGCCTCCTCTCCCACCTTCTTCAGGATCGCGTCCAGCCCCTTGGCGTTCAGCGCCGCGACATAGGAGGTCGAGGGATCGGCCAGCCGGCGCGCGGCGATGGCCGCCTGCAGCCGCTCGAGGATGTCGGGATCAGCCATCGCGCGCCGCCCCCGGGCCCGCGACAACCGCGTCGGTTTCGACCCACCGCCGGTCGGCCCCCGCGCCCTCGAGGCGGTTGAAGAAACAGCGCCGCCGCCCGGTGTGGCAGGCGATTCCCGCCGTCGACTCCACCTGCAGGAGCACCGCGTCGGAATCGCAGTCGAGGCGCACCTCGACCACGCGGAGCACGTGGCCGGACGTCTCCCCCTTGCGCCACAGCGCGCGCCGGGAACGCGACCAATAGGTCGCCTCGCCGCTCTCCACGGTGCGCCGCAGCGCTTCGCGATTCATCCACGCGAGCATCAACACCTCGCCCGATTGCGCATCCTGGGCCAGCGCCGGCACCAGGCCATCGGCGTTCCACGCCACGGTTTCGAGCCAGTCGGCGCTCACAGCCGCATCTCGATGCCGCGCGCCGCGAGGAACCGCTTGGCGTCGGGGATGGCGATCTCGCCGAAATGGAACACCGACGCCGCCAGCACCGCGTCGGCGCGGCCGCGCTCGATGCCCAATGCCAGGTGCTCCATGGTGCCGACGCCGCCGCTCGCGATGACCGGGATGGTCACCGCCTCGCTCACCGCGCGCGTGAGCTCGAGGTCGAAGCCGCTCTTGGTGCCGTCGCGGTCCATGCTGGTGAGGAGGATCTCGCCCGCGCCGCGACCGGCCATGGTGCACGCCCACTCCACCACGTCGAGGCCGCGGGCCCTGCGGCCGCCATGGGTGTACACCTCCCATCGGCCCGGTCCCGAGGCGCGCGCGTCGATCGCGACCACGATCGCCTGGGAGCCGAAGCGGCGGGCGGCGCGCTCGACGAGCGAGGGATCTTCCACGGCGGAAGTGTTGATGCTCACCTTGTCGGCACCGGCATTGAGGAGCTTCCTCACGTCCTCGACCTGGCGCACGCCCCCGCCGACAGTGAGCGGAATGAACACCTGGTCCGCCACCCGCTCGATCACCTCGACGATGGTGTCGCGCGCGTCGCTGGACGCGGTGATGTCGAGAAAGGTGAGCTCGTCGGCGCCGGCCTCGTCATAGCGCCGCGCGATCTCCACCGGGTCGCCGGCGTCGCGCAGCGCCACGAAGTTGACGCCCTTCACCACCCGGCCCCCATGGACGTCCAGGCACGGGATGATCCGCTTGGCGAGTCCCATCAGCGTTCGCCGCGAAGCGGCAGCACGCATCGCACGGGCCGCTAGGGTTCGCCCGCGGCGGCCCTGAGCGCCTCGGCGAAATCGAACTTGCCCTCGTAGATGGCGCGCCCGGTGATGGCGCCCGTGATGCCCTCGGACTCCACCGCGCGAAGCCTGCGGATGTCGTCGAGGCTGTTGAGGCCGCCGCTCGCGATCACCGGCACGGTGAGCGCCTGGGCGAGGCGCACCGTCGCCTCGATGTTCACCCCGGTCATCATCCCGTCGCGGCCGATGTCGGTGTAGATCACCGCCTCCACGCCATAGTCCTGGAAGCGCCGGGCGAGGTCGACCACGTCGTGCCCGGTGAGCTTCGACCAGCCGTCGGTGGCGACCTTGCCCTCCTTCGCGTCGAGCCCGACCATGATGTGGCCCGGGAAGGCGTCGCACGCCTCGTGCAGGAAGCCGGGATTCTTCACCGCCGCGGTGCCGATGATCACGAAGGACACCCCGTCGTCGAGGTAGCGCTCGATGGTGTCCAGGTCGCGGATGCCCCCGCCCAGCTGCACCGGGATGTCGGAGTCGACCGCGGCGATGATGTCCTTCACCGCCTGCTCGTTGCGGGGCTTGCCGGCCACCGCGCCGTTCAGGTCGACCACGTGCAGGCGCCGCGCGCCCTTGGCGGCCCACTGCGCGGCGGCCTGGGCGGGCTCGGTGGAGAACACTGTGGCCGTATCCATGCGGCCCTGCTCGAGCCTCACGCAGTGGCCGTCCTTCAGGTCGATGGCAGGAATGATCAGCATGGGTGCGCAGTGCCCCTAAGGGTCCCAGGTGGCGAAATTGCCAAGGAGCGTGAGTCCCGCGGCGCTGCTTTTCTCGGGGTGGAACTGCGTCGCGAAAATGTTATCGCGGGCGATGGCCGAGGTAAAGGCGTCGGGGTAGCGGGATTGGCCGGCCGCGAGCGCTTCCTCGTCGGGCCGGCAGTAGAAGCTGTGCACGAAATAGAAGCGGCTGCCGTCGCCGATGCCGCGCCAGAGCGGATGGTCGCGAACCTGCCACACCTCGTTCCATCCCATGTGCGGCACCTTGTAGCCGGCCAGGCGCCGCTCGGGCGTGAGCTCGAAGCCCACCACGCGCCCGGGGAGCAGGCCCAGCCCCGGGGTGTCGCCCTCGGCGCTCGAGTCGAACAGCATCTGCTGGCCGATGCACATGCCGAGGAACGGCTTGGAGGCCGCGGCCTCGGCGATCGCCTCGGCGAGCCCGCTTTCGCGCAGCGACCGCATGCAATCGGGCATGGCTCCCTGGCCGGGGAAGACCACGCGGTCGGCGGCGCGAACCTCGTCGGGTGCACCGGTGATCGATACCAGCGCGCCGGGCGCCACGTGCGCGAGGGCCTTCTGCACCGAGCGCAGATTGCCCATTCCGTAGTCGACGATCGCAATGCGCTGGGACATGCCCGGGACGCGGAGGCGGAAACCCTGCCTACAGCGCTCCTTTCGTGGATGGAATGATGCCCGCGGCCCGCGGGTCCGGCTCGACCGCCATGCGCAGCGCCCGTGCGAAGGCCTTGAACACGGTCTCGCACTGGTGGTGGGCGTTGTCGCCGCGGAGGTTGTCGATGTGGACGGTGGCGAGCGCGTGGTTCACCAGGCCCTGGAAGAATTCGTGGGTGAGGTCGACGTCGAACTCGCCCACCCGGGCGCGCGTGTACTTCACGTTGAACTCGAGACCCGGGCGGCCGGAGAAGTCGACCACCGCCCGGGACAGCGCCTCGTCCAGGGGAACGTAGGCGTGGCCATAGCGGCGGATGCCCTTCTTGTCGCCCAGCGCCCGGGACAAGGCCATCCCGAGCGTGATGCCGATGTCCTCGACCGTGTGGTGCGCGTCGATCTCGAGGTCGCCCTTGGCACGCACCGTGAGGTCGATGGCGCCGTGCCGCGCGATCTGGTCGAGCATGTGGTCGAGGAACGGGATGCCGGAGGCGAGGCTCGCCGCGCCGCTGCCGTCGAGGTCGAGCGCCACGAAGACCTGGGTCTCCTTGGTGTCGCGCTGGATTTCCGCCTTACGCATGTGGGGGGCCGAGGACCGAGGCGAGCGCCTCGAGGAGTTTCGCGTTCTCGTCGGGAGTGCCGACAGTGAGCCTCAAGCAGTGGGCGAGCAGTGGATGCGAGCCGTGGAAGTTACGAATCAATATACCACGCGCCCTGAGCCCCTCGAACATGGACGGCGCGTCGGCCACCCGGGCCAGCACGAAGTTGGCCGCCGATTCGAAGCGCCGCACCCCCAGGGCGTCGAGACCGGCCTCGAGTCGCGCGCGCTCCGACACCAGCATGCGGGTCTGCTCCTCGAACACCGCGCCATGGGAGAGCAGGAACTCGGCGGCGGCGGCGCTCAGCACGTTCACGTTGTAGGGCGGGCGGAGCTTTTCCAGCTCCTCGATCCACTCCCGCGGGCCCGCCGCGAGGCCGAGGCGCAGGCCGGCGAGCCCCAGCTTGGAGACGGTGCGCACCAGGAGCAGGTTCGGGTGGCGCCCGACCTCGTCCAGGAGCGACGCGCCCCCCGAGAAGGCGTAATACGCCTCGTCCACCGCCACCAGCCCGCGCGAGCGCGCAACGATCCGCAGGATCGCCTCGCGCGGGAACAGGTTGCCGGTGGGGTTGTTGGGGTACGCGATCCAGGTAAGTGCCGGGTCGTGCGCCTCGATGGCGGCGAGCATCGCCGCCTCGTCGAGCTGGAAGTCCTCGCGCAGGGGAACCCCCACGTAGCGCATCCCGGCAGCCGCAGCACTGATCCGGTACATCACGAAGGAGGGCTCGGGCGCCAGCACCGTGGCGCCCGGGCGCGCCAGCGCCGTGGTGAGGATCTGGATGATCTCGTCCGAGCCGTTGCCGAGGAGGAGCTCCAGGCCGGGGGGAATGGCCATCGTCTCGCGCAGCCGCTGCCGCAGCGCGGGGGCCGCCGGATCGGGATAGCGGTTGACCGGAACCTGCGCCAGGATCTCTCCCATCGCCCGCGCGAGCTGCGGCGGCAGGCGGTAGGGATTCTCCATGGCGTCCAGCTTCACCAGCCCATGGGCAGGCGCCACGGGATAGGCCTTCATCGCGAGCACTTCCTCGCGGATCCAGCCGGCGGGGCCCTTGCTCATCGCGACGCGGGGCCCAGGCGCCACTCCGCGCTCCGGGCGTGGGCCTCGAGCCCCTCGGCGCGCGCGAGGGTGGCGGCGACCCTTCCCAGCGTCTGCGCCCCCGCGTGGGAGACCGAAATGATGCTCGAGCGCTTCTGGAAATCGTAGACGCCCAGGGGCGAAGAGAAGCGCGCGGTGCGCGACGTCGGCAGCACGTGGTTGGGCCCGGCGCAGTAGTCGCCGAGGGATTCGCTCGCGTGGTGCCCGAGGAAGATCGCCCCGGCATGGCGGATGTGCGGGACGAGCGCCTCGGGATCGGCCACCGCGAGCTCGAGATGCTCCGGGGCGATGCGATTGGCCATCTCGCAGGCCTCGGCCAGGTGGCGCACCAGGATCAGCGCGCCGCGGCCGGCGACCGAGGCGGCGATGATGTCGCGCCTCGGCATCCCCTCGAATTGGCGCTGCATGGACGCGGCGACGCGCTCCAGCAGACCGGCGTCGGGGGTGAGGAGGATCGCCTGGGCGATCTCGTCGTGCTCGGCCTGGGAAAAGAGGTCCATCGCGACCCAGTCGGCGTTGGCGGTGGCATCGGCGATCACCAGCACCTCGGAGGGCCCCGCGACCATGTCGATGCCGACGCGGCCGAACACGCGCCGCTTGGCGGCGGCGACGTAGGCGTTGCCGGGGCCGACGATCTTGTCGACGGCGGGCACGGTGGCCGTGCCGTAGGCGAGAGCCCCGATCGCCTGGGCGCCGCCCACGCGGAAGATCCGGTCGACGCCGGCAAGCGCCGCGGCGGCAAGCACCGGCCCGTTCACCACGCCATCGGGCGTGGGCGTCACCATCACCAGCTCCGGCACCCCGGCGACCTTCGCCGCCACCGCGCTCATCAGCACCGAGGAGGGATAGGCGGCCTTGCCGCCGGGAACGTAGAGCCCGGCGCGATCGAGCGGCATCACCTGCTGCCCGAGGATGGTGCCGTCGGCCTCCTCGAAACGCCACGACTCCTGGCGCTGCTTCGCGTGGTAAGCCCGGATGCGCTCGGCCGCAAGCTCCAGCGCGGCGCGCTCCTCGCGCGGAAGGGCGTCGAGCGCACGCCGGGCCTCCCCGACGCCGACCTCGAGCGCCGCGGCCGAGCCCGGCATCCAGCGGTCGAAGCGGGCGGTGAGCTCGATGAGCGCCGCATCACCGCGGTCGCGCACCGCGTCGAGGATGCCCGCGGCGGCCGCATCCACCGATGCGTCCTGGGCGGTCTCGAAGTCGAGCAGCGCCTCGAGCTCGCGGTCGAACCCGGGGGCGGCGCTCGAGAGGCGGCGGATCTCAAGCATGGGCTGCGGCACGGAAGGATTCGATCAGCGGCGCGATCGCCGCGCGCTTCAACTTGAGCGAGGCGGGATTCACGATCAGGCGGCTCGACACCTCGAAGAGTTCCTCGACCACGCGAAGCCGGTTCGCGCGCAGCGTGTTGCCGGTGTCCACCAGGTCGACGATCACATCGGCGAGCCCCACCAGGGGCGCCAGCTCCATGGAGCCGTAGAGGTGGATCAGGTCCACGTGCACCCCCTTGGCCCCGAAATGCTCGCGGGCCGCGCGGATGTACTTGGTGGCCACCCGCAGGCGCGCGCCCTGGCGCACCGCGCTCTCGTAGTCGAAACCCTCCGGCACCGCCACCGCCATCCGGCAGCGGGCGATGCCGAGGTCGACTGGCTGGTACAGCCCCTGCCCGCCATGCTCGTGGAGGAGGTCCCGGCCCGCGACGCCGAGGTCGGCGGCCCCGTACTGCACGTAGGTCGCCACGTCCGCTGCACGCACCAGGATGAACCGCACGTCCGGACGCTTGCTGGGGAGGACCAGCTTGCGGGAGTCCGCCGCGTCGGCGCCCGGCTCGATCCCCGCGGCGCGCAGCAGCGGCAGCGTCTCGTCGAAGATGCGCCCCTTGGCGAGCGCGATCGTGACCGGCGCCGGGCTCATGACACCCGCGTGATGCGCGCGCCCAGCTGGGCCAGCCGGTCCTCGATCTTCTCGTAGCCCCGGTCGAGGTGGTAGATGCGGTCGATCACCGTCTCCCCCTCCGCCACCAGTCCCGCGATCACCAGGCTCGCCGAGGCGCGCAGGTCGGTCGCCATCACCGTGGCGCCCGTGAGCCTGTCCACCCCGTGCACGATCGCCGTATTGCCCTCGATGTCGATGGTGGCGCCCAGGCGCCGCAGCTCCTGGACGTGCATGAAGCGGTTCTCGAAGATGGTCTCGGTGACCAGGCCCGTCCCCTCGGCGACCGAATTCAGCGCCACGAACTGCGCCTGCATGTCGGTCGGGAACCCGGGATGCGGCGCGGTGCGCAGGTTCACCGCCCGCGGCCGTGCCGACATGGCGATGCGGATGGTGCGCTCGCCGATCGCGATCGCCGCCCCGGCCTCGCGCAGCTTCTCCAGCACCGGGTCGAGGCTCGAGACCGGCGCCTCCAGGAGTGTCACGCTCCCGCGGGTGGCCGCCGCGGCGCAGAGGAAGGTGCCCGCCTCGATGCGATCGGGCATGACCGCGTGCTCCGCCCCGAACAATGCGTCGACGCCTTCCACCTTGATCACGTCGGTGCCATGGCCGGTGATGCGGGCACCCATCGCGATCAGGCACCGGGCCAGGTCCACCACCTCCGGCTCGCGCGCGGCGTTCTCCAGGACAGTGGTCCCCTTGGCGAGGCATGCCGCCATCATCAGGTTCTCGGTGCCGGTCACCGTCACCGTGTCCATGAAGATGGTGGTACCGCGCAGGCGCCCGGCCTTCGCGTGGATGTTGCCCTGCTCGATGGTGATTTCGGCGCCCATCGCGGTGAGGCCCTTGATGTGCAGGTCCACCGGGCGTTCGCCGATGGCGCAGCCGCCGGGAAGGGACACCTTCGCCTCGCCGAAGCGCGCGAGCAACGGCCCCAGCGCCAGGATCGAGGCGCGCATGGTCTTCACCAGGTCGTAGGGGGCGAACGGCTCTCCGATCAGGCGCGCGTCGAGGCGCACCTCGTGCTCGCCCACCTCCGCCTGCACGCCCATGCCCTGCAGCAGCCGGACCATGGTGGCGACGTCGTTCAGGCGCGGGACGTTGGTGATGCGCATCGGCGCCGCGGTGAGGAGCGACGCGGCGAGGATCGGCAGCGCCGCGTTCTTGGCGCCCGCGACGCGGACCTCGCCGGAAAGCGGGGTACCGCCCAAAATCGAGAGTTTCTGCATGGTCTTTGGCTGCCCGTGGGACGGGCGAGGATTCAGCGGGCCGCCCACTCCTCGGGCGAGAACGTCTTCATCGACAGGGCATGGATCTCCACCCGCATGCGCTCGCCGAGGGCCGCGTAGACGAGCTGGTGCTGGCGCACGCGGTTCAGGCCCGCGAACGAGGGGCTCACGACGACCGCCTCGAAATGGGCGCCGTCGCCGGTCACCTGCAGGTGGGTGCAGGGCAGGCCCGCGCGGAT
>JANMHV010000279.1:0-2447 GCA_031375445.1 Burkholderiales bacterium
TCCCGGCGACGAGTACATCGCCCACAGGATCTTGATGTTGGTGGGAGAGGGCCGGTTGATCCCCGCCATCGCCTCGTAGGCCGCCTCGCCCTGCACCAAAGCGATGTCGAGCTTGCCCTGCTCCAGCAGCGGCACGTTCTCGGCGCTGCCGCGGGTGTTGCGCGCCTCGATCGTGAGCGTGGGATCGGCCTCCTTCACGGTGGCGACCAGCGCATCGCCGTACACGGGAAACCCGCCGCCGGGAGTCGCGGTGCCCAGCGTCACGGTGAGGGGGGCCTCGGAGACTTTCATCATGCCGCCCCCCGAAGGAACGATGCTGCAGGCACCGGCGAGGAGCCCCGCGGCGATGGCGATGCGGCTATTCGACTTTGACATTGGCTTCTTTCACGATGCGGTTCCACTTCGAGAGGTCCTCGCGGATGTAGGCGGAGAAGGCCTCGGGCGTGCCACCGGTAGGCACCGCGCCGATGCCCGCGAACTTCTCTTTCAGCGCCGGCTGCGCGATCACCTTCAGCGTCGCGGCATTCAGCTTGTCGATCACCTCGCGCGGGGTTCCGGCGGGCGCGATGAGCCCCGTCACGTTGGTGGCCTCGAAAGTCCCGTACCCGGCCTCGCTGGCGGTGGGCACCTCCGGCAGCATCGGCACGCGTTGCGGCGCGCTCACCATCAGTGCCCGCAGCTTCCCGCCCTGGATATGGCTCGCCGCCGACGTGATCTGGTCGAAGTGCAGGTCCACCTGCCCGCCCATGAGGTCCGTGAGCGCTTGTCCGCTGCCCTTGTACGGCACGTGGGTGAACTTCGCCCCCGAAATCTCCTGGAAGAGTTCACCGACGAGATGGTTGGAGCTCCCCGTACCCGCCGACGACATGGTGAGCTTGCCGGGCGAAGCCTTGGCGCTCGCCACGAGGTCCTTGGCACTCCGATCCGGGGCAGCCGGATTCGTCACCAGCACGAACGGCGCCGAGGCGATCATCACCACCGGCGCGAAATCCTTGACCGGGTTGTATGGGTTCTTCGGATACAGGCTCGGCGCCACGCTGAAGGTGCTGTTCGATCCCATCAGCAGCGTGTAGCCATCGGCGGGAGACTTCGCCACCTGGTCGGCACCGATGGTGCCGCCGGCGCCGGGCTTGTTCTCCACCACCACCGGTTGCCCCAGCGTTTCGGACAACCCGGGCGCCACGAGGCGCGCGGTGATGTCCACGTTCCCGCCAGGCGCGAACGGCACGATGATCTTGACCGGCTTCGTGGGATACCCCTGCGCGAAAGCGGCGGCGCATGAAGCGGCGAGGATTGCGGCAATACTGCGAGCGAACACCATGGACTTCTCCAAATAATTGGGTCAGAACAGCTTTTGTTCCTTGTAGAAGGCCTCGAGCGCGGCGTTGAAAGCCTCCGGCTGCTCCAGGTTCGAGAGGTGCCCCGCATCGGGAATCACCACCAGCCGCGCGTCGGGTAATCCGTCGGCGAGAATCTTCGCCATGGAAGGCGGCATCGCGACGTCGTCCGCGCCCACCATCACCAGCACCGGCACCTTGATCTCGCCGAGGCGTGCGGTCACGTCGATGGTGGGAATCGCGGCCGAAGTGCCGACATAACCTTCGAGCGGCGTCGTACGAATCCACTCCGCCACCCGCGTCATGAGCGCCGTCTCCTTCGCGCGGAACGAATCCTTGAACCAGCGCCTGAGCGTGGGATCCACCATCGCCTCCATCCCGCCCGCCCGCACCTTCGACACGCGATCCTTGAACGCAGCGATGCCTTCAGCCGAAAGCCGGCTCGACGTATCGGCGAGGACGATGGACGAGAACATCCCCGGATATCGCAGCGCCGCGTGCAACCCGAACACGCCGCCCATCGAGAGCCCGATCCAGTGGCTTTTCTTGATACCAAGGTGGTCGAACAGCGCCTTCACGTCGTCGGCGATCTCGTCCAGCGTGTAGGGCCGCGCCGGCGCGCCGCTCTCCCCGTGGCCGCGTGAATCGTAGGCGAGCACCGTGAAATGCTTCGAAAGGCGCCGTATCTCCTCATCCCACATCTCGAGGCGGCAGGCGAGGGAATGGGAAAGCGTCACCCACGGTCCGCTGCCGGTGACGGTGTAGCGCACGGGAATGCCGTTGAGGGTCGCCTGGGGCATGGTCGGGATTCAGGGGGTCGTGGACCCGCATTCTGCCCGACGAGCCCGAACCCGCGATTTGACTTTGAATCCTGTTTTGGATCCAATTCACGAATGGATCGAGTCGAGGTGGCCATCATCGGCGCCGGCAGCGTGGGGATCGCGGTGGCGCACGCGCTGGCGCGCGACCACGGCATCACGCGGGTGGCACTCGTCGTCGGCCGCGACCCGATGAGCCTCACCTCCGCCCAGTCGGGGGAGAACTACCGCAACTGGTGGCCGCACCCGGCGATGACGGCATTCACCGACCATTCGATCTCGCTCATGGAGG
>JANMHV010000280.1:0-1824 GCA_031375445.1 Burkholderiales bacterium
AGAGGTTTCAGAGGACGCGGGAGGGATATGAATGGGTTTGGGTTTTGCCCTTATTCATCAGTCCTTCGCGTCCTCTGAAACCTCTCGCACATTCGCCTATTCGACAACCCTCGCCTTGCACCGGCCCGCCGTTTTCTTTTGAGTATCGCTTTCCTCTGTGCACCTCTGCCCCTCTCTTTTTGTCCTCTGCGTTGAAATCAGGTGCCCAACATCCTTCGAGGCCGTATCGCGAGCCACCATCGCGAAGCTCGCCACCGAGGAATCGTCGTCCGCGAGGATTCGCACCGACGGCGCATCGAGGTCGTCGAACTGCCCCGTGTCGATCGCCCTCCAGAATGCGACCCCGATGAGCACCGCCAGCATTACCGACAGCGGAATGAGCAGGAAGAGGATGTCCATGTTCAGCGGCTCAAGCGCATCGCGTTGGCGACGACCGCGAGCGAGCTCGCCGCCATGCCGACGCCCGCCATCAACGGCGTGACCATTCCCGCCAGCGCCAGGGGGATGGCGAGCAGGTTGTAGGCCACCGACGCGGCGATGTTCTGCCGCACCACGCGCCGCGTGCGCCGTGCGAGCGCCACGGCATTCGCCAGGTCGACCAGGGAATCGGAGAGCAGCACCGCGTCGGATCGCAACTGGGTCAAATCCGCCCCGCCGCCCATGGCCACGGAGACATCGGCCTGGGCCAGGGCCGGGGCATCGTTGAGGCCGTCGCCCACCATCGCCACCCGCGCTCCTCGCCGTTGCAGGGCGCGCACGAATTCGATCTTCTCCGCGGGGTGCGCCTCGGCGGTGAAACGCCCGATGCCGAGCGCGCGGGCGGTGCGCTCCACGACGCTCGCGCGGTCCCCCGACAGCAGGTGGATCGTGAGACCAAGGCGCTCGAGCGCGCGCAGTGCCTCCGCCGCTTCGGGCCGCAGTGCGTCGCCGAGGTGGAACCGGCCGATCCAGCCGGCGCTATCTCCCAACCACGCGACGCTCTCTCCATCGGCGTCGGCGCCTTCCACCACGGGCGCGGACCTGCCATGCAGCGCCGCCACGAAGCTCGCGCGCCCGAGCCGGACCCGACGCCCCTCGATGAACGCCTCGAGTCCCTCCCCCGCCACCGCGTCGAGATCCTTCGCCTCGAGCGGGATCGACCCGGCACCCGCGGCCGCGATCGCCCGGTCGAAGGGGTGGAGCGAATGGCGCGAGAGCGCCGCGGCGAGCTCGATGCAGCGCGTCCGGTCGTGCCCCGCCAAGGGCACGACGCAAACCAGCCGCGGACGCCCCTCGGTGAGCGTGCCGGTCTTGTCGAGCACGATGTCGGTCGCCGCGGCCATCGCCTCGATCGCGCGTCCCCGGGTCACCACGAAGTTGCCGCGGGCCAGGCGCCCGGTGGCCGCCGTCATCGCCGCGGGCGTGGCGAGCGCGAACGCGCACGGGCACGTGACCACCAGCACCGCCACCGCCACCTCGAGCGCGCGCGTCGCATCGATGGCGAGCCATGCGGTGAAACCCGCGATCGCCGCGACCAGCACCATCGCGACGAAGGCGCCCGAGGCGCGCTCGGCCATCCGGACCCAGCGCGGCCGCTCGGCGAGGGCCCGCTCCATCATGCGGTGGATCGATGCGAGCGCGGTTTCGGCGCCCACCCGCGTCACGCGCAGCTCGAGCGGGCCGCCGGTATTGACCGAACCGCCCAACAGCAGCTCGCCGCGCGTCCGGGCGAGCGCCCGGCTCTCGCCGGTAAGCCACGCCTCGCTCACCACCGCGCGCGCCGAGAGGAGCTCGCCATCGGCGGGCACGGTCTCGCCGGCGGGCACCACGATGCGGTCGCCGGGT
>JANMHV010000315.1:0-8799 GCA_031375445.1 Burkholderiales bacterium
ACTTGGTTTTTTCCCACCCGACGATCCACTCTCGCCCTCCTTGCCCGCTCCTTGGGGGGGCTTTGCTGACGGGGCATGAGTTGTGAGCTTCGTCTTTTCGGGATCGTCATTCTTGTTCGCGGGGTCAGGAATTGGGTGGCCGGCGCTAGGCTTAGAAAAGAAGCGATTCATCTCATCCAGCAGAATGTCCGGGCCGGCTGGCTTTGTAGTTGCTGCCTTGATCGTATTTCTCACCCACTCACCAACTTTCTTCATCGCAGACTTCAGTTGCTTGCGCTCGGCTAGATCGTCCAAGCGCTCAGCCGATATTTCGTCGTGACGGGGACTCTCCATATCCCTCACGCGACTACTGGTAATCCGATCCTCGGGCTGAAGAATGGCCACAAAGTCTCGGGACATGGGGAAACGCGCCATCGCGTGACCGAAGTGACGAAGGTTGTCCGCGATATACATGCCATTTCGCAGGATCCCCAACCGACGTGGAAATCCATCCCTCTGAAGTAGCGTCAGCCGGAATGTGCCGACACCCTTGAATTCTTCGATCTTCGTCTCGGCGTCAGCAGCCTTCAGTGCGATCAGCATAGCTTTGCTGAAATCCAAATCTTCGGCGGTTCCCGCGCTTTCCGCGGCGTCGCGGACTTCCTTCAATTCGAAGAGTCCCTCCAGAACGTCGGAGGAAATCTCAAGAGACTCCTTTGCGGTCCACTGAACGGTGAAGCGAATTGCGTCGCTGTTGATCGCCGAAAAGAAGTTGCGAATGAGCGATTCAACCATTTGCCAATGCCAGTCCGGCTCCTCGACGAAGCCAATGCTGGCAACCGTAGTTCCGACATCCTTGCGCCACAGCCAAGTTGGCAACAGGCTCTCATCGTTAACCGGCATAAAATCGCTGGCGCCCCAATAGCCCGTTGCGCGATAGTGTTTTCCCCCACCCGCATCGTGTGAAACGAGGACAGACTTCCCTTGGGCGAGACGCACTTCAGCCTTATCCTGTTCGTACAGCGTGGAATAAAACACCGTACGGAGGCTCGAGATCGCAAAGGCGGCGTTCTTGCCGATGCCGAACGATCCGCCAGCGTCTGCATCAGTCTTCTGGCTCACGCCTGAAGATTTAACCAACGCGTGAAACGGCCTTCCAGCTACTGCGGGACCGATAAGACCGGTAGTTCCGTAGTCCTCAATCGAAAGCACAGGGATGTGTGCCTGTGATGCGACACTCACCGCACGGTGAAAGAAGTCAGTATCTTTCTTAAGCTTGCGGACCTTTGCTTGGTCGAGGCAGGCGTGGAGTGTCTTCTTCAGCTCGGCGATACCAGGAATGTCAGTCGCCAGCAGTGTAAGGTGGCGGAAAACAAGGTGTACGCGGGCCGGAGACTCGTCCTGCAATCTTGCAGCAGCATCGAGACTGTTCTGCGAACTCTCTCGTGCGATGCCGGGATAGGGTGAACCCTTAAAGGTTTCGATACCCGCGTGGCCAAGCCCTTCCTCTTCTCGGCCCGGATTGGGCAGAAATTCCCAGTTCGCCATGCGCCATCCTCAAAATTTTGAGTTAGTCCGCATCCTTGCTTTAAGTGCTTGGGTGCGTCGTGGGCGGATGCTAGCACGCGTTACATCGGGCAACCCTGCCTTTGCGGGTAGGGGAATCGAGGCTCATCCCATGAGCCGTCCCAATCTCACTATGACCGCATGCTTGGCCTCCCCTCCCCTGCCTCATCCCTCTCCCAGCACCGCCTCGCGCTTGGCATCAGTCGCCCGCCTGACGTCCACCTCGGCGCAACCGCAACTTTGGACGCCGCAGCCGCAAGGAAGCGGCCACCGCAGTCCTCAACCTCGCCTGCGAGGAGATCGCCCAGCGGCTCTCCACCACCCCCAAGGCTTGGCGCGCCGAAGGCCGCCGCCACGTCGTGCTTTGGGACAGCGTCGAGTGGTCCGTCCGCGACAACGGCACCGACTTCCGCTGCCGGCCCACGCACCGCTACGGCGACTTCTTCTACCCCTCCGCGGACCTGCGCCGTCCGGTCTCCCGCAACGACTGGCCCCTCGCCTTCGGTGCGGTGCTGGAGGATGCGTGCCGCGCACAGGGCCTCAACCCGAAAGTGCTGCCCGGGCCCACCGGCGACTGGCTCCGTGCGAGCCTCCGGAGGACCTTCCACGGCTTCGTCGCCTGGAACGAGTTGAGGCGCGACCTGCTGCGCTGGCTCGCCCTCGATCCGCTGACACTCGCGATCCACCGGCGCATCTTCGAGGGCAGCTTCGCCGGCATCGACACCTTCGACTGGGTCCACCGGTCGCGGCACCCCCTGTCGCTCGTCGCGATCGAGCGGCCGCGGATGCTGCCGTTCCTGCGCTACGTGCAGCACGAAGACGGCCTCCCCCTGCAGGCGCTCGAAGGCACGCTGCGCGAGGCGGGCATGACGCCGAAGGCGCTGGCGTGGATGGAGAAGGTGGGCTTTCCCGCGTTCGACCCGGTGGACGACTTTACGGTCGGGGCCGACTGGAGGCAGCGCCTCGTCCGGCACGCGAGCCGGCTCGAGCGCCTGCGGATCGAAAGCCCCTCCCCGATCGTGAACTCCATCGCCGGCGAGCGGCTTCCGGACTGGCTCTTCCGCTCGCTGCAGCGGGAGGTCGAGCGCCTGCTGGACGAGGGCGTGGACGAGGAGGACGCGATCCCCGGCGATTTCGAGGAGGTGGCGCGCTGGATTCGCACCACCCACCCCGAGCCCGATGCGAACCAGCGCCGCGCGGGCTGGGCGTGGCTCCAGGCGCAGGCGCGGCGTGCGCGCATCCACGCGGCCGGGCAGGCGCTGGCCCCGGGGCCGTGCGCCTATGGCGCGTTCTCGCACGAGGGGCTCTCGGTGGTGCCGCTCGCCTCCGTCGTGGAGCTGCGCGAGGAGG
The DNA here is from genome assembly GCA_031375445.1 of Burkholderiales bacterium. Taxonomy (GTDB): domain Bacteria; phylum Pseudomonadota; class Gammaproteobacteria; order Burkholderiales; family Usitatibacteraceae; genus Usitatibacter. Next base: position 2,896 of record JANMHV010000315.1, read on the forward strand.
CGCTCGCCATGGACAACTGCCTCGAAAGCTACTCGTACGATTTCGTCATCGGCGAGATGCAGCCCTTCTCGGTGCGGGAGGCGGGCACGGGGCGGCGGCTCGCGTGCTTCGTGCTGGTTCGCGAGGGCGTGCTCGGGCACTGGGCGGTGATGCAGGTGGCCGGGCCTTCGAATGGCGCGGCGCCTGGGTTGGCGGTTGCCGCGGCGGGGGTTGCGTGTGGGCGGTGCAACGCGGTGGATGCCGAGGCGCGGCGGGTGCGGGCGTTGGCGGCCCGGGATCGGTGGGCTGCGGTGGAGGGGGCGGCTTATGAGGCGGCGAACGAGCCGGGGCGGGAGATTGGGTCCCCGCCTGCGCGGGGATGACGGCCTGCGCGGGATCACACGTCCCTGCCAATCACAGGCTTGCCGCCTAAGGTCACAAATTGTGACCTTAGACGTAGGGCTCATCTGGGGACTTCGCCTTCCTGCTTTCAAGGCGGAGTGGGGATTTTTAAGGTCGCAAATTGCGACCTTAAAGGGGGTCGCGGGGCGCATCGCAAGTTTCTTCCGTACGTCTTCACCGTTCGTCTGCCCGAGGAGTTCCGCTTCGAGGGGGGCTGTCATCCCCGGCACGATGCGGACGTTGGTAAGAGGCGAGACCGACCCACTCTACTCACCGCGGCATAGCCGCGGTGTATACTTTCTTATACACGACACGGCATGCCGCACGAGAAGGAGATCCGGTGGGTGGGCACGTCATACGACGACTTGCTCGGATTTCCCGCAGACTCGCGAAGGGAGGCCGGCTTCCAATTGGGAAAGGTGCAGGCGGGTCTCGAACCGGATAATTGGAAAGCGCTTCCCGATATCGGCGCCGGCGCCCGCGAGATTCGTATCAGGGAACCCGGCGGCGCGTTTCGCGTGATCTATGTCGCCACCTTCGAAGAGGCCGTATACGTGCTTCATTGTTTTCAGAAGAAGTCCGAAAAGATGACCCGCCAGGACAAGGTGACTGCCGTGGCTCGCTACAGCGCCGCAAGCCGGGCCGGAAAATGAAGACCGACACTCGAATCCGTCATGTCACGAAGCCAGGAGCCAACCTGTTCCTCGAACTGGGGTTCGATCCGGAGGAGGCCAGGCGCCTGCATGCGGCATCGCGCAAGCAGATCAACGACACGAAGCGCCTGAAGGAAGAGTTGATGAGTGAGCTCGCCAGCTGGATCGAGCGTCATCGGCTCAAGCAGTCGGAGGCGGCGATGATCCTGATGGTCTCGCGCCCGAGGGTTTCCGACGTCGTGAACAAGAAGGTGTCGAAGTTCACGATCGATACGCTCGTCGAAATGCTCAGTCGCATCGGCAAGCCGGTTCGCTTGTCGGTCGGCCGGGGAAGCTAGCCCGACACTAACTTGGTTGAGCAGGTTCGGCAGGGGTTTGAGGGAAAGGGTACGGGCCGTAAACGAGCCGGAAGGTCGGGCGTTATACTGAAATCAGCGAGGAAATGGCCATGAGTACACCTAAGTCGGACGCTTCATCGATGCTCGAGGGGCTTCCCGAGGACAGCAGCTTCGAAGACATCCAGTACCACTTGTTCGTCCTCGAGAAGGTCCGCCGTGGCATCGAGCGGGCCGGTTCCGAGGGATCGATACCTCACGAAGTGGTGAAGGCTCGGGTCGCCAAGTGGCGCTCCGAGTAGATTGGTCTCCGGAGGCCGTCGAAGACATCGAATCCATCGCCTCAATATCGAGCGCGATTCCGAGTGGTACGCCAAGGCAGTCGTCTCGCGCTTGATGGAGCTTGCGGAGGCGGCGGCCCAATTCCCCGAAGCTGGAAGGGCGGTCCCGGAACTGGGCGATGCGGTGATTCGGGAGCGATTCGCCTACAGCTACCGCCTCATCTATCGCGTCGAGCCTGATCGCATCCTGATCGTCGCTGTGATTCATGGCAGCCGGATGCTCGACCCGCATGCAACCAGGATCAAGGGCACGCACTGAGGGCAAAATGGAAAGGACGGCCCATGAAGAAGCCTCTCAAGCGGGTTCCTGAATTCCGATCCGAAGCCGAGCAGCGCGCCTTCTGGCAGGCGCCGGGCCGCGATTCCACGCAGTACCTGGACTGGCGCAAGGGGCGTGTAGCCCGGTTTCCCAACGTCAAGCTCGCGACGCAGGCGATATCGCTCCGTCTTCCCGTGTCGCTCCTGGAGCGCATCAAGCTCGAGGCCAACAAGCGCGACGTCCCCTACCAATCGCTCGTCAAGGTGTGGCTGGCGGAAAAGCTCTCCAGGAGTTGAAGGGCCACGGGGCGGTAAACCCCCGCGAAATCCCGGCGTTGTTCGCATCAAGGAGGTATCAAACGATGCGAAAGGTCATGCAGCTCAAGGTATCGGTGGATGGCACGCAGGTATGGAGGCGAATCCTCGTCCCCGCCAACCTGACGTTGCGGCAAGCGCATGGCGTCCTGCGGGAGGCCTTGGGCTGGCAAGGCGTGGGCGGCTACTGCTTCCAGCAGGACGGGCGGGTGTTCGCGAATCCCGCGCTGCACTCCGACTACGTCGAGGACGATTCCGCATTCCGCTTGCGCTACTGCCTGTGCCTGCCGGGGCACACGCTGGAGTACGACTGGGGGGCGTGGAAGCACACAATCGTGCTGGAGGCCCTGGAGCCGGGCGAGGCGGCGAGTTGGCGCCTGGTCGAGGGAAACGGAGCCTGCCCGCCCGGCTCGCGTGGAAGCGTCGCATCTCGCACCACGCATTGAGAACCGCGCCGATGCCACCGCGCGCAGGCCGCGGTTTATGATGTCTTACGTTCATCTTACTCGGAGGCGCCATGGAGACCACCCGCCTTTCCAGCAAGGGCCAGATCGTGCTGCCCCGCTCGATTCGGGCTTCGAAGGCGTGGCGCGTAGGCCAGTCCCTCGCGGTGGTCAGCACCGAGGAGGGCGTGCTCCTCAAGCCCTTGAGCCCGTTTCCCGCCAGCCTCCTGGAGGAAGTCGCGGGCAGCCTGCGCCATCGGGGCAAGGCCAGGACCGTCCAGGAAATGAACGCGGCGGTGGCGAGGGAGGCGAAGCGTCGGGGCAAATGATCGCGATCGATACCAACGTCCTCGTGCGCCTGCTGGTGGGCGATGACGCTGCGCAGTTGAAACGCGCCACGCGCCTGGTGGCCAGGTCGCAGGTGTGGGTCCCGGTGACGGTGCTTTTGGAGGCCGAATGGGTGCTTCGCTCGGCATACCGCTTCAGGCAGCCGCGAATCTCCGCCGCGTTTCGGGCCTTCCTCGGCCTGGACAACGTGACCCCCGAATCACCCGCCCTGCTCGCCCAGGCCCTGGACGGCTACGACACGGGAATGGACTTCGCCGACGCACTCCATCTCGCATCGGCTCACGAGACGACCGCATTTTTCACTTTCGATCGGACACTGGCTCGAGATGCGCGGCGGGCGGGAATTGTGGTGGAGATGGTGCCGGACTAACCAGCAGCACCCTCTCCCCGGCCCTCTCCCAGGGGAGAGGGAGATTGGCGCGGACCTCTCCCCCCGCTCTCTCCCTAGGGAGAACTTCGGCCGCTTCAGGCTTCGAGCGGGTCCGGGTCTTCGAGGGCGGCTTGGCGGACCACCGGGGCAGGCCGGGACGCCGACGCGGGAATCGGGCGCACGGCCTCGCCCACGTCGCCGTTCTGCGCGCGATGTCGCAGCGCATGGTCCGTCACCACGAGCGCGAGGAATGCTTCGGCGATGGGCGTTGCACGTATGCCCACGCACGGGTCGTGGCGCCCATGGGTCTCGATCGTGGCGGCCTGGCCCTCGACGTCGACGGTCTTGCGCGAAAGACGGATCGAAGACGTGGGCTTGATCGCGATCGACACCACGATGTCCTGCCCGGTCGAGATTCCGCCCAGGATGCCGCCCGAGTTGTTGGAGAGGAAGCCATCCGGCGTCATCTCGTCGCCGTGCTCGGTGCCGAGTTGCGCAACGCTCGCGAACCCCGCGCCGATCTCGACACCCTTCACCGCGTTGATGCCCATCATCACCTTCGCGATGTCGGCATCGAGGCGGTCGTAGAGCGGCTCGCCCCAGCCGGCGGGAACGCCGCTCGCCACCACCGTGAGCCGCGCGCCGACCGAATCGCCGGACTTGCGCAGCTTGTCCATGTAGCCCTCGAGCTCGGGCACGCGGGAGGCGTCGGCGACGAAGAAGGGATTGCCCTCGACGCACACGTCGTCCCAGCTCTTGAAGCCCACCTTGTTGGGGCCGAGTTGCGAGAGGTAGCCGCGGATCTCGACGCCGTACTTCTCGCGCAGCCACTTCTTCGCGACCGCGCCCGCAGCCACCGCCGGTGCGGTGAGACGAGCCGACGAGCGCCCTCCCCCGCGCGGATCGCGGATGCCGTACTTCTTCAAGTACGTGTAGTCGGCATGCCCGGGGCGGAAGGCGTTGGCGATCTTCGCGTAGTCCTTCGAGCGCTGGTCTTCATTGCGGATGAGGAGCGCGATGGGCGTGCCAGTGGTCTTGCCCTCGTACACGCCGGAGAGGATCTCGACCTTGTCCTCCTCCCGCCGCTGCGTCACGTGGCGCGAGGTGCCGGGCTTCCTGCGGTCGAGGTCGGGCTGGATGTCGGCTTCGGAGAGCACCATGCCGGGCGGGCAGCCATCGATCACGCAGCCGATGGCGGGGCCGTGGGATTCGCCGAAGGTGGTGACGGTGAAGAGGGTGCCGAGGGTGGAGCCGGACATGGGGGGAGTTTACTGCATCCGAAGTTAGTGAAGCCCATCAGGGAGTTGCGATTGAGGTTCCAGATTGCCACCTCAAAGCGCAATCACTCCAAGCTCAAAGATCACAAGTTGTGATCTTTGAGATCAAGCTCATCTGGTGAGCTGGCCGGATGCAATCCTGGTCGCAGAGGGCCACTTCGCCCGTAAGCGATGGGATTCGACAACTGTAAAGCCATGCGATACACTTCAAGTGATTCGTAGCTTTCGCCACAGGGGCCTTAAGCGCTTCTACGAGACCGGTTCGAAAGCAGGCATTCAGCCGGAACACGCTCCACGACTGCGCCTTCAGCTGACGCGCTTGAATGCCGCATCGGTCCCGGCGGATATGAACCTGTCGGGCTGGAAGTTCCACCCACTGGCCGGAAGTTTGGATGGGCACTACGCCGTCACTGTGAACAAGAACTGGCGCCTCACATTCATGTTCCGGGATTGCGACGCTATCGTTGTCGACTATCAGGACTACCACTGAGCCATGACCATCGAACTACCCAAGCGCATGTATGACCCCCCCCATCCGGGCGAGATCCTTCGCGACACCGTTCTCGGAGAGAGCGGCATTTCGGTGAGTGAATTTGCGCGCAAGCTGGGCGTGTCCCGGGTGGCGCTTTCTCGCGTCGTCAATGGTCGCGCCGCGATCAGCGCCGACATGGCGCTTCGGCTTAGCGCTTCGTTGGGCGGCAGCGCCGAGTCGTGGTTGCGCATGCAGTCGGCGTACGACCTTTGGCAGGCATCGCGGAAACCGCGTCCAAAGGTCAAGAAGGTGAAGCTCGCCTCGCGCTCGTCACGATAATCAACTTGAGGTCGCATTTTGCGACCGCAAGAACCCTCAAGCCCGCGTTCCTCGCGTGACCCATTCCCCCACCGCCCTCGCCGCCCACCTCGCCTGCCCGCACGTGACGCAGCTCGAGCGCCAGCGCCGCGCGGGCACGCTCACCGTCGAGTTCCGCGCCGATCCGCGCGTGAAGGGGCTGCAGGAGCGCGGCCTCCAGCACGAGCAGGCGTACGTCGAGCACCTCAAGGCAGAAGGCCGCACGGTGCACGACCTCACCGGCCAACGCGACCCCGCCACCACGGCGGCCGCCATGCGCGCGGGCCACGGCGCCATCATCCAGGCTCCCCTCGGCGGCAACGGCTTCTTCGGCATCGCGGATGTGCTGCTGCG
>JANMHV010000333.1:0-8865 GCA_031375445.1 Burkholderiales bacterium
CACTCCTCGAAATGTAACCTGACCCCATTTCTCTGCGGCGTCTCGGCCCGGACGGCGGGTTCGATCTCCGGGGCTGAAGAACTTCGTTATCCCGCCGTAGAAGAACCAATCCACGCGTTCAACACCGCGCGCGCTTCCAGCGCGACCTCGGAAGCGGTGATCCCCACCGGCCCGACGCCGCGCGCCACCAGCGAATCAGCCGCGGCGCCGTGGAGGCACACGCCATAGGCGAGCGCCCGATCCGGCGCGAGCCCCTGGCACAGCAGCGCGCCGATGATCCCCGCGAGCACGTCGCCAGTACCCCCCGATGCGAGGGCGGGATTTCCGGTGGTGTTGATCGCCCAGCGCCCATCGGGAAACGCGCAGACGCTCCCCGCGCCCTTCACCACCACATGGGCGTTGAAGCGGCGGGCGAGGGCGATGGCGGCGCCGACGCGGTCTTCCTGGACCTGCGCGGTGGTGCGGTGGAGGAGGCGCGCGGCCTCGGCGGGATGGGGCGTGAGGATGGTGGGACCCTTGGCGCGCGCGGCCAGTGCCGTCTCCAGCGCCGCATTGAAGGCGACCGCGTTGAGGGCATCTGCGTCGAGCACCAGCGGCTTGGCGAGCGCGAAGGCGGCGGGCATCACGTTGCGCTCGAACATCGAGACCGAGGTGGCCGACGGCGATTGGCCGGCTCCGGGCCCCAGCACCAGGACGTCGGCACGCAGGGCGTCGTCCACGTTCGAGAGCATGAGCTCGGGGTTGGCGAGGTCCACGGCCGGTGCATCGGCGGAGAGCAGCCCCAGGCGCACCTTGCCCGCACCGCAGAGGAGGGCCGCGCGTCCCGCCAGCAGCGCCGCGCCCACCATGCCGCGCTGGCCGCCGATGATTCCGAGCTGGCCGAAGTCACCCTTGTGGGAGGCCGCGCGCCGGGGGGCGAGCCAGGGGCGCACCGTACCAGGGTCGAGGAGGAAGCCCCGGGCGCCGCCGTTGGCCGTTGCGCCCAGGCTTTCCACCATCACTTCGCCGGCGTGCTCGCGGCCGGGCCCGGTGAGGAGCCCGGGTTTCAATCCCAGGAAGGTGAGGGTGCGGGTGGCATGGACCGCGGCACCGCGCACCGAGCCGGTCTCCGCGTCCAATCCGCTCGGGACGTCGATCGCAAGGATCGGGACGCCGGCGCCGTTCATGCGCTCGACGAGGGGTAGGAAGGCCGCGTCGACCTCGCGCGTGAGGCCGATGCCGAGCAGGCCATCCACGATGAGCCCCGGGTGCAGGTCTTCGGGCCAGGCGCGGACGATGACAGCGCCGCGAGAGGCGATGCCGGCCCGGGCGGCCTGCGCCTCCACGGCCGTAGGCGGCCGGCCCGCCACGTCGAGCACCACGACGCGGTGGAAGCTTTCGAGGAGGTACGCCGCCGCGACCCAGGCGTCGCCGCCGTTGTTGCCGGGGCCGGCGACCACCAGGATGGGGCGCCCGGAGTCCCCCGCCATGGCGCGCGCGGCCTCGGCGGTGGCGCGGCCGGCGCGCTCCATCAGGGAGGGTGATGCAGCGGCGTGTGCCGCCTCGAGCGCGCGGATCTCGTCCAGCCGCAGGATCGGCGTCACGGCGTCAGCACCGTGTCCAGGGCGACGGGCAGCGTGTCCGGATAGTCGAGGGAGTAGTGCAGGCCGCGGCTTTCCTTGCGCGCGAGCGCCGAGCGCACGATGAGCTCCGCCGTGAGCACCAGGTTGCGCAGCTCGATCAGGTCGTTGGTGACGCGGAAGTTGGCGTAGAACTCCTCGATCTCCTCCTGGAGGAGCTGGATGCGGTGGCGCGCGCGCTCCAGGCGCTTGTTGGTGCGCACGATGCCGACGTAATTCCACATCGTGCGGCGAAGCTCTTCCCAGTTGTGGGCGATGATCACTTCCTCGTCGGCGTCGGTCACGCGGCTTTCGTCCCATGCGGGCAGCGGCGGCACCTGGGGCCGCGGCTGCGCCAGGATGTCGCGCGAGGCCGATTCCGAGAACACCAGGCATTCGAGGAGCGAGTTGGAGGCGAGGCGGTTGGCGCCGTGCAGCCCGGTGCTGGCGACTTCCCCCAGCGCGTAGAGGCCCTCCACCCCCGCCCGCCCGCGAAGGTCCGTCACCACGCCGCCGCAGGTGTAGTGGGCCGCCGGCACGACCGGGATCGGCTCTTTCGTCATGTCGATGCCGAACTCGAGGCACCGGGCATGGATGGTGGGGAAATGCTCCCGGATGAACGCCTCGCCCTTGTGGGTGATGTCGAGGTAGACGCAGTCGATGCCGAGCTTCTTGATCTCGAAGTCGATGGCGCGGGCGACGATGTCGCGGGGCGCCAGCTCCTCGCGCGGGTCGTGGCGGGGCATGAAGCGCTCGCCGTTGGGCAGCCGGAGCAGCCCGCCCTCCCCCCGCACCGCTTCCGAGATCAGGAACGACTTGGCATGGGGGTGGAAGAGGCAGGTGGGGTGGAACTGGATGAACTCCATGTTCGACACCGGGGCGCCGGCGCGCCAGCCCATCGCCACCCCGTCGCCGGTGGAGGTGTCCGGGTTGGTCGTATAGAGGTAGACCTTGCCCGCCCCTCCGGAGGCGAGCGCCGTGAAGGGGGCGGAAAGGGTCTTCACGCTCCCGGCCTTGCGGTCCAGGACATAGGCGCCCCAGACCCGGTTGGGGCCCGGGAGGCCCACTTTCCGGGAGGTGATGAGGTCCACCACGATGTGCCACTCGAGCACCTCGATGTTGGGGTGGGTCTTGACCTGCCCGACGAGGGTTTTCTGGACCGCGCTGCCGGTGGCGTCGGCGGCATGGACGATGCGCCGGTGGCTGTGGCCGCCCTCGCGGGTGAGGTGGAGCTCCTCGGGATGGTGGCCATCCCGGGTGAAGGGGACCCCCTGGGCCACCAGCCACTCGATCGCCCGGCGGCCGTTCCCGACCACGAACCGGACCGCCTCGTCCTTGCACAGGCCCCCGCCGGCGACGTGGGTATCCCGGACGTGGTCCTCGAGGGAGTCGGTCTGGTCCAGGACCGCGGCGATGCCGCCCTGGGCCCAGCTGGAGGCCCCGTCGAGTAATTCGTTCTTCGTGACGAGGGCAACTTTACGGGTTTGCGCGAGATGGAGGGCTGCAGACATGCCAGCCAGACCACTCCCGATCACCAAAACGTCGTAGTTATTCAATGCGGAGGGGGGAGACTCTGGTTACGGGGTTCGCGCCTCGTGCCGGAAAAACCCTACAGGTGGAGGAACTATTTTCCTACACCCCTGTCCTTAAACCATGTTCCGAGAATGCGCGCCAAAGGAATGAAATCTTTGAGCTTTATAATACCTCAGGAGGCCAACAAGCCCTTCGTGGCGAATGTGCCACCGGCCGGCTTGGCAGGCGTCCCCACGAGAACAACAACCCCACAGGCCCGAATGAGCGACCGGGAAATCGACCAGCTACTGGTCGAGCGAGCGCAGCGCGGCGAGAAGGCGGCTTTCGAGCTGCTGGTCGTCAAGTACCAGCGCAAGCTCGAGCGGCTCCTGTCGCGCATCATCCGGGATCCGGCCGAAATCGAGGATGTCGCGCAGGAAGCCTTCATCAAGGCCTATCGCGCGCTCCCCAACTTCCGCGGCGATAGCGCCTTCTACACCTGGCTCTACCGCATCGGCATCAACACCGCGAAGAACTACCTCATCGCCCTGGGCCGCCGTGCGCCGACCTCCACGGAGTTCGACAGCGAGGAAGCGGAGGGCTTCGAGGATGCGACCGGGCTGCGCGACATCAATACACCTGAAAGCGAACTGGCCTCCAAGCAGATCGCCCAAACGGTGAACGATGCCATCGCCGCCTTGCCAGAAGAACTGCGTACCGCGATCACGCTGCGCGAGCTGGATGGCCTCTCGTACGAGGAGATCGCACAGATCATGAATTGCCCGATCGGCACCGTCCGGTCGCGGATTTTCCGGGCGCGCGAAGCCGTGGCGGACAAGCTCCGGCCGCAGCTCGGGACAAGCAAAGATAAACGCTGGTAACAACGAACGCCGGGGCCGCAACCCCATAAAAATAGAGCCTCCGCTGCCCCGCGGGGGCCATGAGTAAACAGGAGCAGGTCATGAAACAGGAAATTTCCTCGCTGATGGACGGCGAGCTCGCGCCCTCGGAAGCCGAGCAAGCCATCAAGGCGTGTTGCGCAAGTGAGGAGCAGCTCGAGAGCTGGCACCTCTACCACGTCATCGGAGACTCGATGCGTGGGCACGCGCCCAAGAGCCTCGACCGCAGCCTCGCATTCCGCGCGAGCCTGAAGGCCGAGCCCGCGATGATCGCGCGCCCGAAACGGGTGCTCGAGTCCTCGTTCGCGCGCATCTCCCTCGCGGCGGCGGCCTCGGTGGCCACGCTCGGCATCGTGGGCTGGATCGGCTCCCAGGGCGGCTCGCCCGCCGGCGTGCCGATTGCCAAGTCGACGCCGAGCCTGCAAACGGTCGGCACCACCAAGCAGGCGAAGCCCCCGGCCTTCGATACGCGGGAGTACGAGCTCGCCCACCGCCAGGTGCCGCGCCCGGATATCTACACCGTCAGCAACAACAAGGCCCTGGCCCCCGGAAAATGACCCACCACGCCGCGAATGCAACGCGCCGGTGGCTGCCGGCGCTAGCGTTCGGGGTGGCTTGTGGCGCGCAGGCCGCGCCCCCGGCCGCCGAACCCCTGGCCTGGTTGAACCGGGCCGTCCAGGCATCTCGTAACGCTTCCTACGCCGGAACCTACGTGCACACCAATGGTGATCGCACGTCGACCGTGCGGGTCACGCACGTGATGGTAGGGGGCGATGAGCACGAGCGCATCGAGCCGCTCGATGGGCCGCCCCACGAGATCGTGCGGCGCAACGACGAGATGTTCTGCTACTTCCCCGATGCCAAGACGGTGCGGCTGGACCGGCGCATCAACGCGCAGTTCTTCCCCTCCATCCTGCGTTCCGCGCCCGAGGGCCTCGCCGCGAGTTACGAGATGTCGCTCGGCAAGACCGAGCGGGTGCTGGGCTACGACTGCCAGTGGATCAACCTCGAGCCCAAGGATGCGATGCGCTACGCGCAGCGCCTCTGCGCCGAGGTGGGCACCGGGCTCGTGGTGCGCGCCAAGTCGCTCAATTCCCTGCAGCAGGTGATCGAGCAGTACACCTTCACCGAGCTGCGCCTGGGCAACCAGGTGGCACGGTCCGACGCCAAATCGATCTTCCAGGCGCGGGTGAAGCGCTGGACCACCGACGCCCAGCCGCGGGATGAGGCGCGCACGGTCGATACGGGCTGGACCGTCGAGAAGCTGCCCCGCGGCTTCCGCAAGGTCACCGAGATCAAGCGCAGCTTCCCGGGGCGCGCCGAGCCGGTCTCGCAGCTCATCTTCACCGATGGAATCGCGAGCATGTCGGTGTTCATCGAGCCCAAGGGCAGCCCCGCGCGCACGGCGGAGGCCTCCAGCGAGGAGGGCACCACCACTTTCTACGCCCGGCCCATGGGCGACCAGCTGGTCACGGTCCTGGGCGAGGTGCCCCTGGCGGCCGCGCGACAGGTCGGCCAGAGCGTCGCCCGGCGCCCGTAATAAGATTCCAGTGGAATTTCTTGCCGATACCCCCCATCTGAGGGGATAACGGCTGTCAGCCGTGGCACCCATCCAAAAATATCAGGACATCCATCGAATGAACGCACTCAAGGCAACCCTCTTTGGCGCCCTCATGACTCTCGGGCTCACCGCCCAGGCGCAGTCCCCCGCCGGCCCCCCGGTGCGCACCCCCGCGCTGCCCGAGGCCCGGGCCCAGGTGCTCCCCGATTTCGCCGACCTGGTCGAGAAGCACGGCATGGCGGTGGTGAACATCAACACCCAGACCCGCGGCCAGCAGCGCCAGCAGGTCCCGGGCCTGTCCGAGGACGACCCGTTCTACGAATTCTTCCGCCGCTTCCTGCCGCCCGATGCGCAGAACCCGGGCACCCCCGGGGCCCCCGGCCGCACGCCGCGCAAGGGCCCCAACGCCCCCGGCGATGCCGAGAAGGGGGAGAAGGGCGAGAAGGGCGCGCCCCGCGGCCCCCGCGGCCCGCTGCGCCCGTTCGGCCTGGGCTCCGGCTTCATCGTCTCGCCCGACGGCTACATCGTCACCAATGCCCACGTGGTGGAGAACTCCGACGAGATCAACGTGCGCCTCTCCGACCGCCGCGAGTTCAAGGCCAAGGTGATCGGCGCCGATACCCGCAGTGATGTGGCGGTGATCAAGATCGAGGCCACGGGGCTCCCGACGATGAAGTTCGGCGACATCAGCAAGCTGCGGGTCGGTGAATGGGTGATCGCCATCGGCTCGCCCTTCGGCTTCGCCAACACCGTCACCGCCGGCATCGTCTCGGCCAAGAGCCGCGAGAACCTCTCCGGCGACCCCAACCTCGATGCCGTGCCGTTCATCCAGACCGACGTGGCGGTGAACCCGGGCAACTCCGGCGGGCCGCTGCTCAACATGCGCGGCGAGGTGGTCGGCATCAACTCGCAGATCTTCTCGCGCACCGGCAGCTTCGCGGGCATCTCCTTCGCCATCCCCATCGACTACGCGGGCAACATCGTCGAGCAGCTGATGAAGACCGGCAAGGTCACCCGCGGACGCATCGGCGTGGGCATCCAGAACGTGACGCGGGACCTGGCCGACAGCCTCGGCCTCGCGCGCTCCCAGGGCGCCGCGGTGAGCAACGTCGAGGAAGGCTCCCCGGCCGCCAAGGCGGGCCTCGAGGTCGGCGACGTGATCCTGAAGATCGACGGGCGCAATGTCGAAGGCTCGGCGGACCTCTCGCGCACCATCCGCGCGATCCGCCCCGGCGGCAAGGTAAACCTCTCCGTGTGGCGTGGCGGCAAGTCGCGCGACATCGTGGTGACCGTGGCCGAGTTCAAGGACGACGCCGACGCGCCCAAGGCCGCCGATGCCAAGGCGGGCAAGAAGCCCGAAACCGCCAAGCCCGGCAAGCTGGGCGTGGCGGTGGTCGAGGTCACGGCCGACATGAAGAAGACGCTCAAGATCACCTCGGGCGTGGCGGTGGAGGCGGTGGATGGCGCGGCACTCGCCGCCGGCATCAGCCCCGGTGACGTGATCCTGCGAGTGAATAACGTCGACATCGCGAACGTGAAGGCCTTCAACGACGCGGTGGCCAAGCTCGACACCAAGAAGCCGGTGGCGCTGCTGATCCGCGACGAGAACGGCACGCGGTTCGTGACCTATCGCCCCGAAGCGGAGTGAAACCGAAGCTCACCGTCCTGTCGCGCACCTACTGCCACCTGTGCGAAGACCTGCTGGCGGCCCTGGCGCAGTTCCAGGGCCGCTACGACTTCGACATCGAGGTGGTGGACGTGGACAGCCGCCCGGAGCTGGAGGCGAAGTGGGGCGACAAGGTGCCGGTGCTGCTGGATGGCGAGCTCGAGATCTGCCACTACCACCTGGATGCACGCGCGGTGGATGCGCGGCTCGCCCGAATGAAGTAGAATTGTGCACCGCAATAAAGAGCACGCCCCGCGTGCTCTTTTTGCATTCCGGCCTCGCTTCGCCCCCATGAAACACATCCGCAATTTCTCGATCATCGCGCACATCGACCACGGCAAGTCCACCCTTGCCGACCGGATCATCGAGCGCACCGGCGGGCTCTCCTCCCGCGAGATGGACGCCCAGGTCCTCGACTCGATGGACCTCGAGCGCGAGCGCGGCATCACCATCAAGGCCCAGACCGCGGCACTCCTCTACACCGCCCGCGACGGCCAGGAGTACCAGCTCAACCTGATCGATACCCCGGGCCACGTGGACTTCTCCTACGAGGTCTCGCGCTCGCTCTCGGCGTGCGAGGGGGCGCTGCTGGTGGTGGATGCCTCCCAGGGCGTCGAGGCCCAGACCGTCGCCAACTGCTACACCGCCACCGAGCTCGGCATGGACGTGGTGCCGGTGCTGAACAAGATCGACCTGCCGAGCGCGCAGCCCGAGCGCGTGATCCAGGAGATCGAGGAAGTGATCGGCATCGATGCCTCCGACGCCGTGCGCTGCAGCGCCAAGACCGGCGAGGGCATCGACGACGTGCTGGAAGCGGTCATCGCCCGCATCCCGCCGCCCAAGGGCGACCCCGAGGCGCCGCTGAAGGCGCTGGTGGTCGACTCGTGGTTCGACAACTACGTGGGCGTGGTGATGCTGGTGCGCGTGGTCGACGGCACGTTGAAGCCGAAGGACCGCATCAAGCTCATGGCCACGGGTGCCTTGCACCTGGTCGAGTCCGTCGGCGTCTTCACGCCCAAGTCGCTCGCGCGGGATTGCCTCTCGGCCGGTGGCGTGGGCTTCATGATCGCGGGCATCAAGGTGCTGAAGGACGCGAAGGTGGGCGACACGGTAACCCACGTCGATCGCCCCGCCACCGAGGCGCTGCCGGGATTCAAGGAGATCCAGCCCCAGGTGTTCGCGGGCCTCTACCCGGTGGAGTCGAACCAGTACGAGGCGCTGCGCGACGCGCTCGCCAAGCTGCAGCTGAACGACTCGAGCCTGCGCTACGAGCCCGAGACCTCGCAGGCGCTGGGCTTCGGCTTCCGCTGCGGCTTCCTGGGCCTGCTGCACATGGACATCGTGCAGGAGCGTCTCGAGCGCGAGTACGACATGGACCTCATCACCACGGCGCCCACCGTGGTCTATCAAGTCGTCACCAAGGACGGCACGGTGACCGAGATCGAGAACCCGTCGAAGCTGCCCGATCCCTCGACCATCGAGGAGATCCGCGAGCCCATCATCCGCGCCACCATCATCATGCCGCACGAGTACGTGGGCCCGGTGATGACGCTGTGCAACGACAAGCGCGGCTCCCAGGTGAACATGCAGTACGTGGGGCGCCAGGTGATCCTCACCTACGACCTGCCG
>JANMHV010000342.1:0-1971 GCA_031375445.1 Burkholderiales bacterium
CCGGAGACCAGGTCCATCGCGCCGCCGGGGCCCTTCACCATCTTCCCGGGCACCATCCAGTTGGCGAGGTCGCCGGTCTCGGCGACCTCGAGGCCGCCGAGGATCGACAGGTCGACGTGGCCGCCGCGGATCATGCCGAAGGAATCCGCGCTCGAGAAAAAGCTCGACCCCGGCAGCGTGGTGATGGTCTGCTTGCCGGCGTTGATGAGGTCGGGGTCGACCTTGTCGTCCGTCGGGAAGGGCCCGATTCCGAGGAGCCCGTTCTCCGACTGCAGGTGCACCGTCATGCCCTTCGGGATGTGGTTGGCGACGAGCGTCGGGATGCCGATGCCCAGGTTCACGTAGAAACCTTCCTTGAGCTCCTGCGCCGCGAGCCGCGCCATGAGGTCGCGCACCGGCGAATCCTTCTTCGAGGCGGCCACGCCCGAGATGGTGCGGAACTCGATGCGCTTCTCGTATTTCGCGCCCTGGATGATGCGGTCGACGTAGATGCCGGGCGTGTGGATGTTGTCCGGATCGAGCTCGCCCACCTCCACCAGCTGCTCCACCTCGGCCACGGTCACCTTGCCGCAGGTGGCGATCATCGGGTTGAAGTTGCGCGAGGTCTTGCGGTAGACGAGGTTGCCGAGCTTGTCGCCCTTCCACGCCTTGACGATGGCCACGTCGGCGCGGATCGCTTCCTCGAGCACGTACTCGCGGCCGTCGAACACATGGGTGTCGTGCTTTTCGGAGAGCAGCGTGCCGTAGGCGGTGCGGGTGTAGAAGCCCGGGATGCCGGCGCCGCCCGCGCGGAATTTCTCGGCGAGCGTGCCCTGGGGGGTGAGCTGCAGCTCGAGCTCGCCCGCCAGCACCTGGCGCTCGAATTCCTTGTTCTCGCCCACGTACGAGGCGATCACCTTCTTCACCTGGCGCGACTTGAGCAGCAGGCCCATGCCGAAATCGTCGACCCCGGCGTTGTTGCCGGCGATGGTGAGGCCCTTCACGCCGCTCTCGACCAGCGCCCCGATCAGGTTCTCGGGAATGCCGCACAGGCCGAAGCCGCCGGCGGCGATGGTCATGTTGTCCTTCACCAGGCCCGCGAGGGCGGATTTGGCGTCTGCGTAAACCTTGCTCATGTTGCTTGCTCCGTGGGCGAATGCTTCATTGGGCGGCTTGCCTCCGTGGTCATGCTTCCAGGCCTTCGGAGGCCCGGATGTCGATTGCGTGCCCGAGTGCCGCGCCGATCGCCGCCTCGACGCCGCGCGCCATGGTGGCGACACTCATCGCGGGCGCTCCCGGCTTGTCGAGCACCTGCTCCTCGGCGTAGGGCACGTGGATGAAGCCCGCGCGCGCCTTGCTGCCGCTCGCCGCGAGGAAATGCAGCACGCCGTACATGAGGTGGTTGCAGACGTAGGTGCCGGCGGAATTGGACAGCTCGGCCGGCACGCCCGCGCGCCGCATCGCGCGCACCATCGCCTTCACCGGCAGGGTCGCGAAGTAGGCCGGCGGCCCGTTCTCCGCGATCACCTCGTCCACGGGCTGGTTGCCCGCGTTGTCCGCGATGCGCGCATCGTCGACGTTGATGCCGACGCGCTCGACGCTCAGCTGCCCGCGCCCGCCCGCCTGCCCCAGGCTCACCACGATCTCGGGCCGCACGCGCTCGATCGCCTCGGCCACCACCTCGATGGCGCGGCGGAATTCGCACGGGATGCGGCAACTCTCCACGCGGCGCCCCGCGATCGACTCCGGCAGTCGCGAGCAAATGTCCCACGAGGGGTTGCGGTCCTCCCCGCCGAAGGGCTCGAAGCCGGTGACGAGGATCACGCCGGCGGTTTTCTCCGCGGCGGTGTCCGGTTGCGAGGGGGCGCCGCGGGCCGACGAGAGGTTGCGGCCGTCCCGCGGCCGGACCGGGGTGGGCGCAGCGCCCTCCTTTCCCGCGGGGGAGGGCCGGGGAGAGCGCGTTTCTCCATCTCCCCTGGGAGAGGGCCGGGG
>JANMHV010000355.1:0-14757 GCA_031375445.1 Burkholderiales bacterium
CCCATGGATGTGTCTCCTCGTTGTGGTCGTGCGAAAGTCCAGCCGTAGGGTAGCGGATTTGACTTTGAATCCTACTTTGGATCCAATCGTGGCATGGAACGGGTCGAGGTCGCCGTCATCGGTGCCGGCAGCGTGGGGATCGCGGTGGCGCACGCGCTGGCGCGCGACCACGGCATCACGCGGGTTGCGCTCGTCGACGGCCGCGACCCGATGAGCCTCACCTCCGCCCAGTCGGGGGAGAACTACCGCAACTGGTGGCCGCATCCGGCGATGACGGCATTCACCGACCATTCGATCTCGCTCATGGAGGCGCTCGACCGCGACTCGGGCGGGCGACTTCACATGACGCGCGGCGGGTACGCACTCGCGACGCGCAAGGCGGACCTGGACGGCTTGATGGCCGAGCTGCAGCGCGGCTATCTCGATACGCCGGGCGCCATCCGCGTGCAAGAGTCGGCCGGCAGCTACGCGCCGCCGCAGCGCACGCCGTGGGAGGCGGCCCCGGCAGGCGTCGACGTGCTGGTCGACCGCGACCTCATTCGCACGAGCTTCCCCGCATTCACGCCCGACATCGCCGCGGTGATCCACATCCGCCGCGCCGGCTCGATCGACGCGCAGCAGATGGGCAGCGTGATGCTGGAGCGGGTGCGCGAGGCGGGCGGCGAGCTGGTGCGCGGCGAGGTGAAGTCGATCGCGCCCGGCTTCACGCTCGAGATCGCGGCGCGCCACGGCACGCGCAAGTTGCAGGCCGACCGCGTCGTCAATGCCGCCGGCCCCTTCGTGCGCGAGATCGCGGCGATGCTGGGCGAGGAGCTCCCGGTGAAGTGCGTCTACCAGCAGAAGCTCGCGTTCCCCGACGTGCTGGGTGCGGTTCCGCGCGGCCAGCCGTTCAGCATCGACCTCGATGGCCAGTCGCTCGCGTGGAGCGACGAGGACCGCGCGTTGCTGGCGGAGGATCCCGCGACGCGGCACCTCACCGCGCCGATGAAAGGGGGCATCCACTGCCGGCCCGATGGCCCGGTGTCCGGCACCTGGATCAAGCTCGGCTGGGCGTACAACGAGAGGGCGGCTGACCCGCGGGGCGAAGAGCCCGTCGATCCGCAGTTTCCCGACACGGTGGTGCGGGGTGCCAGCCGCCTGAATCCGAAGCTCGCGGACTACATCGGGAGGCTCCCGCGCGGCGTGCGCCACTACGGCGGCTATTACACGATGACGGAGGAGAACTGGCCGCTCATCGGCGCGATGAAAACCCCGGGCGCATTCATCGCCGGCGCGCTCTCGGGCTACGGCTCGATGGCGGCCTGCGCGACGGGGGCGATCTGCGCGGCGGCGATCGCGGGCAAGCCGGTTCCGGACTACGCGCGCGACTTCGGCCTGGGACGATCGGCGGAATTGATCCGCGAGATCTCCGCACTGGGCCAGGGAGCGCTGTGAGCGAAACGCCCATCGGCGAAGAGGACCTGCTGCGCCGTGTCGGCGATGCGCTGCGGGCCAATGGCTTCGCTGCCGAAGTCGCCGCCCCCATCGCCCGCACCATCGTCGCCTGCGCGCGCGACGGCACGCTGAGCCACGGGTTGCTGCGGCTGCCCGGCTATATCGAGGCCGTGAAGGCCGGATGGGCCAACGGGAAGGTCATGCCCGAGCGCGTCTCCACCAGCCCCTCGATGATCGTGATGGACGCGCGCAACGGCTTCACGCACCTCGCCCTCGCGCAATGCCGGGTCGAGCTCGCCTTGCAGGCGAAGGCGACCGGCTGCGCTGTCCTCCTGATCCGCAACGCCCACCACTTCGCGGCCCTCTGGCCCGACATCGAGGGCTTCGCGGAGGAGGGCTTCGTCGCGATGTCGTGCGTCACCTCGCGCGCGCGCGTCACCGCATGGAATGGGAGCAAGCCCGTCTTCGGCACCAACGCCTCGGCGTTCGCGTGCCCCCGCGAGGGCGGCCCCATCGTCTACGACCAGTCGGCGAGCGTCATGTCGCAGGGCGAGATCCTGCTCGCGGCACGTGAAGGCCGCCCCATCCCCGAAGGCGTCGGCGTGGACGCGCAGGGCAACCCGACCACCGATCCGAAGGCGATCCTCGAAGGCGGAGCGCTCACGCCCTTCGGCGGCGTGAAGGGCGCCTCGATCGCCTTCTCCGTCGAAATCCTCGCCTCGGCCCTCACCGGCAGCTACTTCGGCTTCGAATCTCCCGCGGGCGGCACGCTGCCGTCCAAGGGCGGACAGTTCGTGATGCTCATCGACCCGCGCCGCGCCGGTGCCGACATGCAGCGCATCGATTCGCTGGTCCACGCCATTCGCGAAGCCGGGTCGCCGCACCTGCCCGGCTCGCGCCGCCACGCGCGCCGGGAGAAGGCGCGGGCGGAAGGCATCGCCCTCGGCCGCCACTCGCTCGAGATCCTCGAGCGCCTGTCACGCCCCACCGCTCCATGAAAGGTTCGAACATGACTCGTCTTCATCGACTCGCGGCAGCACTCGCCGTCGCCATCACTTGCCTCGGCACCGATGCGCTCGCCCAGGCCTGGCCCAACCGTCCGATCAGGTTCATCGTCCCCTTCGCGGCGGGCGGCGTGGCGGACGTGGTGACCCGTGCCGTGACGCCCAAGCTCTCGGAAGCGCTCGGGCAGCCGATCGTGATCGAAAACAAGGGCGGGGCGGGCGGCACGCTCGGCACCTCCCAGGGTGCGAAGGCGGCACCCGACGGCTACACCTTCATCGTGCCCGCGGCGAGCCACACCACCACGCCCAGCCTCTACTCGAAGCTCGACTTCGACCCGGTGAAGGATTTCACCGCGGTGACGCTGATCGCCTCGGTGCCGTACCTGCTGGTGGTGCCCGCCGAGAGCCCGCTGAAGAGCCTTTCGGATTTCATCGCCACCGCGAAGGCCCAGCCCGGCACGCTCAGCTACGGCTCCGCGGGCAACGGCAGCTCCAACCATCTCGCCGGCGAGCTCCTCGCGGGGCAGGTCGGCGCGCCGTTGCTGCACGTGCCGTATAAAGGAAGCGCTCCTGCGCTCATCGACGTGCTCGGCGGCCAGCTCGCTTTCATGTTCGACACGGTCAATACCTCGCAGCAGCACGTCAAGGCCGGGAAGCTGCGCGCGCTCGGTGTCGGGACGTTGAAGCGCTCGGCGTTGATGCCGGAAGTGCCGTCGATCGCCGACACGGTGCCGGGCTTCGAGGCCGCGACGTGGGTGGGTTTGCTGGCGCCCGCCGGGACGCCAAAGGAAATCGTGAACCGCCTGCAGCAGGAAGTCGCGAAAGTGCTGCAACTGCCGGAAGTGCGCGAGAAGCTCTCGGCCTCGGGTGCGGAGCCGGTCGGCAATACGCCGGAGCAGTTCAGCGCGTACGTCGGCTCCGAAGTGGCCAAGTGGGATCGCGTCGTGAAGCAGGCCAAGATCCCGCCGGTGCAGTAGCGCGATGGCCGAGACGATCGCACCCCCCGCGCTTTCCGCGGATGCGGTGACCACGGCGCTGAGGGCCCTCATTCTCGACGGCACGCTCGGCATCGGCTCGCAGCTGCGCCAGGAGGACCTGGCGCGGCGATTCGGGGTGAGCCGCATCCCGGTCCGCGAGGCCCTGGGACGCCTGCAGGCCGAGGGGCTGGTCGAGCATTTCACCAACCGCGGCTCGGTGGTTGCCGGGAGAAGCGTGGAGGACCTGCTCGAGACCCTCGACATCCGCATCGCGCTGGAGACGCGGGCGATCCGGCTCGCGATGCCGAACCTGGGGCCGGCGGATTTCAAGGCCGCGCGCGAGATCATGCGGCGCTACGACGAGAGTGCCAGCCCCCGGCAGTGGACCGAGCTCAACCTCGAGTTTCACTTGGCCTTGTACCGCCCCTGCGGCCGTCCGCGCCTGGTGCGCATGATCGAGGACCTGGTGCGCGGGATCAGCCTGCATTTGCGCCAGCACATCTCGCACACCGTCGGTCGCCGCGATCCCCAGGCCGACCACAAGGACATCTTGAAGTCGTGCGTGGCGGGAGACACGGAGCGTGCGGTGGCGCTGACGGAGCAGCACATCGAGCGGACGAAGGCGGCGCTGCTCGCATCGACTACCAGAAATTCTCCCTCTCCCCTGGGAGAGGGCCGGGGAGAGGGTTGATGAACCACGACGTCGCCATCATCGGCGGCGGCGCCATCGGCTGCGCCACTGCGTACTTCCTCAAGCTCGCCGGCGTCGCGAACGTCTGCGTCATCGAGCCCGATCCCACGTACGCGAAGGCCGCGACACCGGTCGCCACCGGGGGCTGCCGCCGCCTCTTCGCGCTGCCGGAAAACATCGGGATGTCGCAGTTCAGCATCGACTTCTTCAAGGACTTCACCCGCCACGTGGGCGTCGACGGCTACGCCCCCGACGTGCAGTGGAAGGAGTGGGGCTATCTCTTCGTGGGCGGCGCCGGGCACGAGCGGGTGCTGGAGGACAACTTCCGCGTGCAGCAGGAGTTGGGCGTGAACGTGGAGCTGCTCGACCGTGCCGCGATCGCCGCACGCTATCCGTGGATGCGATCGGACGACCTCGAGCTTGGCGTGCTCTCGCCCGAAGACGGCTGGCTCGATCCCAACAGCGTGCTGCAGGGTTTCCGCAAGAAGGCCCAGGCGATGGGTGTCGTGTTCATGAAAGACCGCGTTGTCGACGTCTTCACGCAAGGCAAGCGCGTGCACGAGCTCGAGCTCGCGTCGGGCACCAGGGTGCGCGGCGAGCACGTGGTGAATGCCGCCGGCTGCTGGGCCGCCTCCATCGCGAAGCTCGCCGGCATCGAGGTGCCGGTGAACCCGATGCGCCGCTTCGAGCACTACGTGGAGCTCGCGCGCGAGCTGCCGAAGATGCCGCTCATCAAGGATCCGGAGCGCCTCATCATCCGGCCCGAAGGCAATGGTTATTCCGTGGGCCTTGTGCGGTCGAACGAGCGCCGGGGTTTCAACTTCGACGTCGACCCCGACTGGTTCCAGGAGGTCGTCTGGCCCGCGTGTGCCAGCCGCGTGCCCGAGTTCGAGGAATTGAAGCTGAAGCGCGAGTGGGCCGGCCTCTACGACGAGTGCGAGCTCGACGGCAACATGATCCTGGGCTCCTGCGAGGGCGGCCCGGAGAACTTTCATTTGGCATGCGGCTTCTCCGGCCATGGGCTCATGCACGCGCCGGCGGTGGGGCGCGCGCTCTCGGAGCTGATCGTGAAAGGGCGATACGAGACGCTCGACCTTGCGCGGATGGGGTACCAGCGCGTCATCGACAACGCGCCCTATCGGGAGCAGGGGATTCTCTGAGGCGTTTTCGTCATCCCGGCCGCTCCAGGGCAGCTTGTCATCCCGGCCGCTGCAATTGCAGCGATGGGCCGGGATCCAATTTCCCCGTGAGCCGCAAAACCGACATTTACGGCTCAATTCATGAGCCGTATTGCCCCCTGAGCCGTTAAACCGTAAAATACGGCTCAAATGATGAGCCGTAAATACATCTGGCAAGACCCGGGCTGGCCAACTTTTCGCTGGGATGGGCCATCGCTTGCCAACCTGATCAATGAGGCTCGCCGAGACCAGGGAGCCGTCATGGCGCTTTTCCGAACCGTGGCCCTTCCCGCGGAAGTCCAAGTAGAGCGCGAGATCTGGACCGGAGAGGCGGTCGCGACGGCAGCGATCGAAGGCGAGAAGCTGGATCTCCAGGCCGTGCGCAGCTCCGTGGTTCGGAGACTCGGCATCGAGGGTGAGCCGGAAGGTCGTGTCAGTCGAAACGTCGAGGGACTCGTCGACGTCATGCAGGATGCGACTCGCGACTACGCCGTCCCGCTCGACGACGAGCGGCTGACGCGGTGGCAGTCGGCGCTGTTCCCCAGCGGCACCTCCGGCCTGCACCGCATTGCCGTGGGACGCTACCGCGACCACGATGATCCGATGCAGATCGTGAGCGGACCGGTGGGCCGCGTACGCGTGCACTACGAAGCACCGCCTTCGAAAGAAGTGCCCGCGCACATGAAGCGATTCATCGAATGGTGGGAAGCGTCGCGCCCCGACAAGGCTGCGACCGTCAGCATCGACGGCCTCATTCGCGCCGCCATCGCGCACCTGTGGTTCGAGACTATCCATCCCTTCGAGGACGGCAACGGACGCGTCGGCCGCGCCCTGATCGACATGGCCCTCGCCCAGGATTCGCGCAGCCCGCATCGCTTCTACAGCCTTTCGCGACAGCTGATGTCGCAGCGCGAGGGGTACTACGACGCGCTCAACGGGGCGCAGCACGGCACGCTCGACGTGACGCCGTGGGTCGAGTTCTTCCTGCAGCAGTTCCGCGCCGCGGCGGCGCGTTCGCTCGCGGTGATCGAAGGCGCGACGTCGCGGAGCAGATTCTGGGCGAAACATGCCGGGGCGCCGATCAACGACCGGCAACGAAAAGTGCTGCAACGGCTTCTGGACGCGGGGCCGGAAGGATTCGAAGGCGGCATGTCCGCCGAGAAGTACAGCGGCATCACCGGCGCATCGAAGGCCACGGCCACGCGCGACTTGCGCCAGTTGCTGGAGGCGGGACTTCTCAAGGAAACCGGGCAAGGCCGCGGGACGCGCTACTGGCTCAACGACTAGCCCTCTGTTAGATTCCGGCGCAGGAGCTACAACAAACACTCCATAGAGGTTCTCCATGCACCGCTCGCTGCACGCCGGCGACGAGAACGCCGGTGGCCCGGTGACGGGGTACGAGTGCCGTGTCGATGCGCAGCCGTTCGAGCCTTGCCCCATTAACCTGCATGTCGGCCTCTACAGCATGGCGCCGGGAAGCCACACCTTCGAGGTGCGGGCAATCAACGCCTACGGCGCTGACACGACGCCTGCGCAGCACGCCCGGGTCGTCGCCGAACCGCCGGACACGGTTGCCTGGGGGCCCAGTGCCGCGTTCGCGTTCAGCGCGAGCGAGGCGGCGACGTTCCTGTGCTCGCTTGACGGTGCTGCATTCTCTGCATGCACGAGCCCGGTGAGCGAGGCGGGCAGCACGTTCGAGTGCAAGCTCGATGCGGGGGTGTGGGCTGCTTGTACGAGCCCGAAATCGTATTCAGGGCTTGCTGTGGGCGCGCATACCTTCTCGGTGCGCGCGCGGCCCGAACGGCAACAACAACGGCACGTCGGCGACCTTCGCGTTCACCTCGAGCGAATCCGGTGGCACGTTCGAATGCAAGCTGAATGCGGGTACCTGGGCGGTGTGCTCAAGTCCGAAGACTTACACCGGGCTGGCGTCTTCCTGATCGTGCCGAATCTTGCTATTGCGCCGCCCGGGCTGAGCCAAGCTCGTGCTTTGGGCACGATGGCAGATCGCATGTCCGCTTTCGGCCAGAAGGGGCCATGCCGCTATTTGAAGTTGATCTCGATCACCGAGGCCGTGCTGGCGAGCCACCCGATGCCTGTCCACCAGAGCCATCCTCACCATCCGATGGATCGAGCTGCTGCTTGAACGTTTCACACGCACTCGTCAATGTTGCCGCGATCAGCTGCGCTGCCTCAACTGGGCGCTTTGCGCCCTCCCACTTAAAATCGTCGTAGGTATGCGTTGCCACGTGGCGGAATGCCCGTGTTTCGTTGACAGCTTTAGCAAGTTCGGCGCCTAGGAAAGCGGGCCGTTTCCCCTCGATTGCTTGGCTCATGCGCCTTACGACGTCTGCGTGCCAGTTTTCCCCAACAGGTATGTCTTCTCGCACCATACGCATAATGCGTACCATTCCGGACTCAAGAGAGGTGTAACCAGCCTGCATGGCGTGCATGAATGCTAGCGACAGGATGTGTTCTTGCTCCTCATCCCTAGTGGCAGGTCCCTGGACATACAGCTTCCGCGCGGTCAGGAAATGCCGTTGCGCGGCACTGAAGTCGTTCTCAACCTCAATCCACCGGTCGTCGCTCAAGGGATCACCTTCGCGTCGCGTTGGATATGACGAAGAAATCGCGGGTTAGCAGTACGCAAAGATCGAATGTCGATCTTGAGGCCGAGGCGTTCTGAGGCGCCCTCTACGAAATCCCATGCCCCGCGCTCCTCGCTCTCCGGAAAGTCAACAAGGAGGTCAACGTCGCTGTCGAAGCGATGTTCGCCTCGGGCAACGGAGCCATAGAGCAGGAAGCGCCCGCCGTGCGCAAGAGCGTATTCGGCGAGTTCTGCTTTAAGCGTCTCGCAGGCTAGACCAATCTGCAGGGCTGCCGTCGCCTTTTGCTGAGCCAGGGTGGGGAATCGAGCGTTCATTGGGATCTCCGTGAGCACTATTTTGAGGCGTTTCAGCCTTTGCGTCCAAGCCCCACTGAAGGTCATTCGGATTTTGCACCGCTTGCCGGGTGATATTCCTGATTAGTCACTCCGATCGACCCCTTTTGAGGTTCGCCTCAGGTCGAAGCCGGCGGGATGTCGAAACGGTGAGGCCCTTCATTTTGAAAGGTCTCACATGCGCGCTGATTACGTTGCCTGGAACAAGGGGCGCCTGCTCGGCCAGAAACCGCCCCTGAAATTAAAGGAGATCTGGTCGCTTCGTGTTCGGCTTCAGTTGGCAGATAAGAGCCGGGACCTCGCACTCTTTAATTTGGCATTGGACAGTAAGCTGCGCGGGTGCGACTTGGTTTCTCTGCGCGTTCGCGACGTTCTTCAAGGAAGCGGAGTTGCCTCTCGAGCCATCGTCATGCAACGAAAGACTCACCGTCCCGTGCAGTTTGAAATCACAGAGGCCGCACGGGAATCAGTGTCGGCTTGGGTGATGCGGGCGCGCCTTCGAGCAGGGAATCATCTGTTTCCTGGGCGCGGCGAGGGCGCCCATCTCTCAACGCGTCAGTACGCGCGGATCGTCAAGGGCTGGGTCGGCAACATCGGACTGGATCCGAGTCGATTCGGGACGCATTCCTTGCGTCGGGCCAAGGCAACACTGATCTACAAGCGCACAAAGAACATCCGGGCCGTTCAGTTGCTTCTAGGCCATACCAAGCTTGAAAGCACAGTTCGCTACTTAGGCATTGAGGTTGACGATGCTCTTGAGATTTCCGGGCAGACAGAGATTTAGGCCGCTTCCGGCCAGAATCGGACATTTCCGCACCGGGTCGTTAGGAGACGGTTTCGGTCAGACTGCTCAAGGAGGGTGGTGTTGGCGATTGGGGGGGGGCAGGAGATTTGGCATTGGTTTTCGTGTCTGCCAGATGCCCGCATCACATGTTCCGAAATAGCGGCATGAAAGTAAGGCTCACCGGCAGCGTCTCCGGCCGGTTGCGTAGGCGCAGCATCCCCCGCCCGGCATCATCGCGAGTGATCGCCGCCACCGCCTTCACGTTCACGATGGTGGAACGGTGCACCTGCTTGAAGATCGCGGGGTCGAGGACTTCGAGCAGGTCGCGAATGGGTTTCCGGATCAACGCCTCGCCGTCGGCCGTGACCACCACGGTGTACTTGTCGTCGGCGCGGAAGTAGGCCACGTCTTCGACGAGGATGAGCCGCGTCTCCTTGCCCACGTTCGCCGTCACCCACTGCAGGGCGGGAGTCGCGCGAGTTTCCGCAGGTAGCGCCCCGCGCAACTTCTCGATGATCGCGGCGAGCCCGCCGGGATCCGTGGCGCTCGCGGTGGTGCGCGCCTTGAGGCGCTTCACCGTGGCAGCGAGACGGTCAGGCACGATGGGCTTCAGCAAATAGTCCACGGCCCCGCGGTCGAACGCCTCGATGGCGTACTGGTTGTAGGCGGTCACGAACACGAGCTGGGTGGCGGGACTGGATTCCGTCGCCGCCGCCGCGACCTCGAGTCCGGTAAGGCCGGGCATGCGGATGTCGAGGAAAGCTACGTCGGGCTGGTGCTCGGAGATCGCCTCGAGTGCGGCGCCACCGTCCTCGCAGGACGCGACGATCTCCAGCTCGGGCCAGGCTTCGGCGAGGCGGGTGATGAGCTCGTTGCGGAGGAGTTGCTCGTCTTCGGCGATGACGGCTTTCACTGACCCTCTCCCCGGACCTCTCCCAGGGGAGAGGGAGAATTTCGTGAGGTCCCTCCCAGGGTGGCACCCTCTCCCCGGCCCTCCCCCACTCCGAGACCGGAGCCCGAGGGGGAGGGAGCAATCGGCACCGTGATCGTCGCCGCCACGCCCTTCGGAAAATTCGCCACGATCGCGAACGACGCGGCATCCCCATACGCCAGCCGCAGGCGCTCACGAACATTCTTCAGCCCGATTCCGGTGCCGCCGCCTTTCTCGCTGAAGCCGCGCCCGTCATCGGCGACCGTCACCGAGAGCTTGCCGCCCGCCTCGCGCGCCAGCACCCACACGGTGCCGCCGCCGGGCACGGGCTCGAGGCCGTGCTTGATCGCGTTCTCCACCAGCGTCTGCAGCATCATCGGCGGCAGCGGCACGCGCTTCAGCGACTCGGGCACCTGGATCTGCAGCGAGAGCCGGTCGCCCATGCGGATCTTCAGGATCTCGAGGTAGGCGCGGGCGCGCTCGAGCTCCTCGCCCAGGGTGGAAAACGATTCTTCCGCCCGCGGCAGCGAATGGCGCAGGTAAGTGATGAGGTTGCCGAGCATCTGGTCGGCGCGCGCGGGGTCCGAGCGCGTGAGCACCTGCGCCGAGGCGAGCGTGTTGTAGAGGAAGTGCGGCTCCACCTGGGCGTGCAGCAACGAAAGCTTGGCGACCGTGAGCTCCTTCTCCGTGGCGGTTTCCCGCGCGTCGGCCTCCTCGCCCTTGCGCCGCTCCGAGATCCGCCGCGTGATGGCGCGCGTGATGGCCTCGGCATTTTCGAGGTTGGTGCCGTCATCGACCATGAACCAGTCGACCCACGCGCCGCCCTCGGGCTCGCAGATGAGGGTGAGGCTGCCGCTCCTCTCGCCCGGGGTCACGGTCGCATGCACGAGGTTGCGGCGCACGCCCGAGGCGCCGCGGGATTGCTTGCGCCCCTGCTTGCCGGCGAGGTAGGGGTCCATGCGGCGCAGCCGCGCATAGACCTGCAGGCTGTCGCGGGTGCTCTCCACGCCCTCGACGTATGGCAGCTCGCGGATGGCGGCGTCGACCATCTCGAAGGCTTCCTGCGCGGGGAACGGGATCTCGATCTGGCGGCGGTGGCGGCTGGCGAGCGTGTCCCAGTCGAACTTGTCGGTGATGAGGCGCACGCGGCGCACGTGGGAGAAGGCCCGGATCTCGACCCAGAGCAGGACGGAGAAGAAGATGAAGAAGAAGGCGCCGGTGGGCCCCTTGCCGATGACCACTGCCCAGACCACCAAGGCAATGGCAAACAGCAGCGTCCAGGCGAAGGCGACGCGGGAGATGAAGAGGAAGGTTTTCATGGCGCAGAGGATATCAAGCGCCCATCCGCCCACCCCCCGGAATGCGACGAAACCGGGGGGCGGGGGGGTGAAACAGGGGATCCGGGAGGATTGGGCCCCCGCCTACGCGGGGGTCACACCCTAGGTGACAGACGCTAGCGGGACTGCCGTCGCTCCACCGTCGGTGCGGCCGGGCTGCCGCTGCGGCGTTCCGGGCCTTCGTACGCGTGCAGGCTGCTCCAGTCGTTCACGACGACCTTCGGGCCACCGGGACCGTCCGGGCCCTCGATATCGCGAACCGTATCGGGCGAATCGACGTCGCTTTGGAATTCCAGGGGTTTCTTTTGTGCCATGTGCCAGCTCCTCGGGGTCGGGTTCTGGGTTGGACGTTCCGGGCGGCGAAGGTTTCGCGGTTGCGTGAAATCACGCCATCGTCCGACATCAGTGTAGCTGGATCGGCCAGGCAGGCGACTCGCTACCCTGCGCCCGATTCAATGCGCAAAATAGGCGGCGAGGTACTTCGCGGTGCACGAGTCCTCATGGCGAGCGACTTCTTCCGGCGTTCCGGTGACGACCACCTGGCCGCCCTCGTCGCCGGCGCCGGGGCCCATGTCGATCACCCAGTCGCTGGCGGCGATGACCTGCATGTCGTGCTCGACCACGATCACGGTGTTGCCGGCTTCCACCAGCCCGCGCAGCTGCACCATCAGCTTCTCCACGTCGGCGGGGTGCAGCCCGGTGGTGGGCTCGTCGAGGACGTAGAGGGAGTTGCCGCGCCCGGCGCGCTGCAACTCGGTGGCCAGTTTGATGCGTTGCGCCTCGCCGCCGGAGAGCTCGGTGGCGGGCTGGCCCAGCCGCAGGTAGCCGAGGCCCACCTGGCGCAGCACCTCGAGCGAGCGGTGGATGGCGGGCTCGCCGGCAAAGAACTCCCATGCCGCGTCCACGGTGAGCCCGAGCACCTGGGCGATGTTGCGCTCGCGGTAGGTGATCTCGAGCGTCTTTGCGTTGTAGCGCGTGCCCTGGCAAGTGGGGCAGGGGGCATACACGCTGGGAAGGAACAGCAGCTCCACCATCACGAAGCCTTCGCCCTCGCAGTGCTCGCAGCGCCCCTTGGCGACATTGAACGAGAAGCGCCCCGCGTCGTAGCGGCGCGCCTTCGCGGCCGGGGTCGCGGCGAAGAGGTGGCGCACGTTGTCGAAGAGGCCCGTGTAGGTGGCGAGGTTGCTGCGTGGGGTGCGGCCGATGGGGCGCTGGTCTACCCGGATCAGCCGCTTGATGGGCCCCAGGCCGCCCGCGATGTGGCCCCCCAGCGTCTCCACCGCCGGGCGCGTGAGGGCGTCTCCTTCCTCCTCGTCGGGCTCGATCTTGTGGCCCAGGGCGCGGGCCACCAGCTCCACCAGCACCTGGCTCACCAGGGTCGATTTGCCCGAGCCCGAGACGCCGGTCACGCTGGTGAAGACGCCGAGGGGGAACTTCACCTCGAGGTTCGAGAGGTTGTTGCGGGTGATGCCTTCGAGGTGGATCCAGCGTGACCCTCTCCCCGGCCCTCTCCCAAGGGAGAGGGAGGAAAGTTCCCCCTCCCTTGGGAGGGGGCAGGGGGAGGGTTCGTTCTTCCGGTAATGCCCGAACAACGCCTGCGCCGTCTTCGATCTCGTCACGCCCTCCAGCCCCGCCAGCGGCCCGCTGTAGAGGATCTCGCCACCGTGCTCGCCCGCCGCCGGCCCCACGTCGACGATCCAGTCGGCATGGCGGATCACGTCCATCTCGTGCTCCACCACGAAGATCGAATTGCCCGAGGCCTTGAGGCGATCGAGCGCGCGCAGCAGCGCTTCCGTATCCGAGGGATGCAGGCCCGCCGAGGGCTCGTCCAGCACATACACCACGCCGAAGAGGTTGGAGCGCACCTGGGTTGCGAGCCGCAGGCGCTGCAGCTCGCCTGGGGAGAGCGTGGGCGTACTGCGTTCGAGCGAGAGGTAGCCCAATCCGAGATCCAGCAGCACCTCGAGGCGTGCGCAGAGATCCCCCGCGATGCGCCGCATCACCTCGGCCTTCTCGGGATGGTCGCGCTCGAGCTTCGTAAGCTCCGCGGCCGTGCCCTTCGCATAGGGGTGGAAGACCTTGCCCAGGCGCTTCAGCGGCACGCGCGCCATCTCCGCGATATCGAGCCCGGCGAAGGTGACCGAGAGCGACTCGGCCCGCAGGCGCTTGCCGTGGCACGCCGGGCACTGCGCCCCCACCATGAACTCCGCCACGCGCCGCTTCATCATGGCACTCTGGGTGTTGGCGAAGGTGTGCATCACGTGCCGGCGCGCGCCGGTGAAGGTGCCCATGTAGCTCGGCTCCTCCTTGCGGCGTTGGGCCGCCTTCACTTCCTTCAGCGTGAAGTGCGCGTACACCGGGATGCTCGGCGTTTCCTCGGTGTAGAGGATCCAGTCCCGGGTCTTCTTTGGCAGCTCTTTCCACGGCACATCGATATCGATGTGCATCGCGGTGAGGATGTCGCGCAGGTTCTGCCCCTGCCAGGCGCCCGGCCACGCCGCGACCGCCTTCTCGCGGATGGTGAGCGTGGGGTCCGGCACCATCGTCTGCTCCGTCACCTCGTAGACGCGGCCCAGGCCGTGGCAGCGGGGGCAGGCGCCTTCGGGCGTGTTGGGTGAGAACGACTCGGCGTAGAGCAGCTCCTGCTTCGGGGGATAGTCGCCAGCGCGGGAGTAGAGCATCCGCAGCAGGTTGGAGAGGGTCGTGACACTGCCGACCGAGGAACGCGTGGTCGGCGTGCCACGCTGCTGCTGGAGGGCTACGGCCGGGGGCAGGCCCTCGATCTCGTCCACCTCGGGCACGCCCAGCTGGTGGAAAAGGCGGCGGGCGTAGGGGGCGACCGATTCGAGGTAGCGGCGCTGCGCTTCCGCGTAGAGGGTGCCGAAGGCGAGGGAGGACTTGCCCGAGCCCGACACGCCGGTAAAGACCACCAGCGCGTCGCGGGGGATCTGGAGGGAGACGTCCTTGAGGTTGTTCTCCCTCGCGCCGCGGACGGTGACGAAGCCGGTGAGGCGGGAGGATTGGGGTGGGAGGTCGCGACGCATGGGGGTTCAGATTGCCAAACCCCCTCCGAAGTTTCAGGTGGATGTGTGCGGGCGGCGTGTTCACCACGATGGACACGAAGGTCCACAAAGGTCCACGAAGGAAAGCAAAAGAAGGATTCAACGCAATTGCAAGCGCCCGGGATTCGCGACCGTGGCAGCAACAACTCCAACCTGCCGCGCGGCAGTTGGAAGCGCCCGGGAGTCGCGACCCTGGCAGCAGCACCTCCAACCTGCCCTGCGCTTGCCTTCGTGGACCTTCGTGGGCCTTCGTGTCCTTCGTGTTGAATCCCACCCCCTGATGGCCGGCGCTGCAACTTTAGGCGGGGGGTGGCCGTCAGAAACCCATGCGCCGAGATCTCCCCCCCCAAAGCTCCAAGCTCACCGGCTTCGTCACCGTCCGCGGCGCGAGGGAGAACAACCTCAAGGACGTCTCCCT
>JANMHV010000361.1:0-10313 GCA_031375445.1 Burkholderiales bacterium
CGGCAGGGGCCACTGGTTCGATCCCAGTACGACCCACCAATTAAATCAACGGGTTACGTCAATTCGACGTGACCCGTTTGCATTGGTACGGAATTACGCACGGAAATTCGCCTCTTACCGAGTTGCCCGAAGCCACGCTCAGACCCGGGTTTCATTCGGGACTCAAGGTAGGCAACCTCCGCTACTAGCTTCGGGCTACCCTTCCTCGGGAGTGAAATGGCATAGCTGGGGTCTTACGTTCCAGCTGCGCCCCGCAAGCCAGCCTGAATAAGCAACACAAAGGAAACACGATGATTCGATCTTCAATCGCGACCCGGCTTGGCACCCTCGCCGCGATCGCGGCGTGCTTCGCCGGCCTGTTGGCTCCCGAAGCCAGCGCGCAGGGCCGCTGCAGTTACGCGGACATCGCCATCCAGCCCAATGGCGACCTCAGCATTGTGTGCAATAGCGTCGGTGGCGTGCCCGTCTGCACTTTGAGCGTCCCCGATACGGCCATCAAGGGGCAGGCGTTCTCGATCTCGGCGAGTTGCAATCCGGCCGCCGCGTCCTTCAACTGGAGCTCCAATTCAAGCGCCACGCTGCCCACGGGTTCCAGCGGCACCGTCGCCATTGGCGCGACGGGCACTTACACCTTCGCTGTGTCGGGCACCAACTCCTTCGGAACGGGCGCTGTTTTCTCCAAGACGGTCAGCGTGCAAGAGCCGGTTGCCCGCGTCGGCCCGCCGAGCTGCTCCGCTTTCGCCGCCAGCCCCAATCCGGTCACGGTAGGTTCACCGACCACGATCTCGCTGACTTGCACCGAAACCCCTGATGTCTACGCGTGGTCGATGTACGCCGGCCCTTCTGGCGGGATAGTGTCAGGGTTCAGCCCGTCTACCGCGTCAGGCAGCCAGACGGTCACTTTCAACGTCGCGGGCAATTACAATTTCGCGGCCCAGGCGGGCAACCCGCTGGGTGCTAGTGCCATGGCGGGCCTGTCCGTCGCGGTGACCGCGGCTCAACCACCACCAGTGATTGGATGCATCGTGCCCAACTCGGCGGTGCCTCCGACCCCGGGCTACGAGACGCTGGGCAACCTGCGTTTCGACCTGAAGCCGGGACAGAGCGGCTACCAGCAATTCGACTTTCCCCTCGCTGGCTTCTCTTCGGCGCGGGTATCGATAACCGGCTCGACGAGGTTGGACACTCCCCCGAACACGGTGTCGGAGATTGCAGTAGCCGATTGCCCTGGAAAGTTCGATGTACCGGACGCATGCAAGGTCACGGTTCTCGGGTCCGGCGGGTTGAATTTCTATGTTGGCCCGACTTCAGATTGCCCGCTGTCGGCGAAGAAATACTACGTCAATATTCGCGACACTACGTGCACCCCCTCCTCGGGCTTCCCTGCCTGCGCGCACTACATCAAGGTGAGCGGCCAGTAACCACAGCAATATACCCAGCAAACGCCTGCGCGAATCCGCGCGGGCGTTTGGCTTTTAGGAGTTTTGAGGCACTGGTAGTAGTGAATGACGGGGGCGTAAGATGCCCACGGGCCCTATGAGGGTTTCGGATCGCCTCACCAGGCGCTGTCCTAATCGTGTGACGTTCGATACCGCCATTTCGCCGCGGGGCGGCAGGATGCCGAATATTCGGCATCCTGCGGCTCCCGGCCCGGCGTATGCTCTCCCTCATAAATAGAGCCTCCCGGGAGGGAAGCATGGCCTCGCTCCACCTTGTTCGCGCACGCTTGCTGGCTTCGGCCCTCGCCGTGTCCGCCATCGCCGCCCTGAACCCCCTGGCCTTCGCAAGCCACACCACCGGGCATTCCCTGTGGACCAGCAAGTGCGATACCTGCCACACCACCACCCCCTCGGGCACCCAGCTCAACGCGGCGGGCGCCACCACATCCTCGACGCTGTCGTACGTCATCGCCAACCAGCCGACGATGGCGGGAACGGCGGCCGTGACCGGCCTCACCACCACCCAGCGCGACCAGATCGCCGCCTACATCGATACCGTCTTGCCGGACCTCTCGGTCACCACCCCGATGAGCACCAACAAGGCCATCAGCGTGGCGAGCCATATCACCCTGGGCGGTGTGGCGTTCTCGAGCGTGACGACGGCTGTCAGCCCGGCGCACGGCAGCGTCAGCTGGAGCGGCACCACCGCCACCTACAACCCCGTGGATGGCTACGTCGGCTACGACAGCTTCTCGTACCGCGGCTCGGGACCGACCTCGGGGAACCCGCGCGCCGTCAACATCACCGTCGGCAGCGCCCCGGTGATCACCAGCGCCACCACCAAGGCGGGAACCGTCGGCGTGAACCTCGTCTACACCATCGCGGCGACCAACAACCCCTCGTCGTTCAGCACGTCCGTCCTGCCCGCCGGCCTCTCCCTCAGCGGAGCTACGATTTCGGGATCTCCCGACGTTGCGGGCACCTTCGTACGGACTGTCTCGGCATTCAACACGTTGGGCAACGATTCGCAAAGCGTGACCTTCACCATCGGCAAGGGCTCGCAGACCATCACCTTCAACGCCGCCACGGTCCCGTCGCGCGCATTCACCGGTGGAAACTTCCTGGTGAGCCCAGGTGCCACCGTGAACTCCGGGCTCCCCATCACCTACACCTCCACAACTCCGGCCGTCTGCTCCAACTCCGGCAACATCGTGACGATGCTCAACATCGGCACCTGTACCATCGCCGCCAACCAAGCCGGCGACGGCAACTGGTTCGCCGCCGCGCAGAAGACCCAGAGCGTGACGATCACCCAGGGCTCGCAGACGATCACCTTCCCGGCCCAGACCACTCCGAGCCGCCCCTACGTAAACGGCGGAACGTTCGCGATCAGCCCGCTGGCAACGACTACCGCGGTTCCGACGCTACCCATCACCTACGGCCGCACCGCCGGCAGCGCCACCTTCTGCAGCGTGAGCGGCACCACCGTCACGATGTTGAGCGCGGGGTCATGCGTCCTCACCGCCGACCAGGCCGGCAACGCGAATTACGCGGCAGCCACCCAGGTCCAGCGCGCCGTGACCATCACCGCCACGGTTCCCGGCGCGCCGACCATCGGCGCGGCCACGGCCGGCGACACGCAGGCCACTGTGGCCTTCACGCCGCCGGCCAACAACGGCGGCACGCCGATCACGGGCTACACCGCCACTTGCACGCCCACCGGCACGGGCTCCAACACCGGCTCGCCGATCGTCGTCCCGAGCCTCGTCAACGGCACGCCCTACACCTGCACGGTGAAGGCGCAGAATTCCATTGGCCTCAGCGCGGCATCCGGAAGCGTGGGCGTTACGCCCACGGCTGCGCCGGTATCCCCGGCGATCACCAGCGCCAACACCGCCAGCTTCACCGTCGGCACCTTCGGTTCGTTCACGGTCACGAAGTCGGGCACGCCTTCCCCCACCCTCGGCATCAGCGGCACCCTGCCTTCGAACCTGACATTCAACTCCACCACGGGCGTGCTCTCGGGCACACCAGCCGCGGGAACCGGCGGCGCAGGCGCAACCACCAGCCTTGACTACCCGATCACCTTCTCGGCCACGTCGACCACGCCACCGGTGGCGAACCAGAGCTTCACCCTCACCGTGAACCGGATCGCGCAGACGATCTCGTTCACCGGGCCGACCGACACGACCTTCTCCACCTCGACCATCCCGCTCTCGGCCACCGCCACTTCGGGGCAGCCGGTTTCGTTCAACACTTCGCTCACGCCAGGCGTCTGCGCCATCACCGGCGGCACCAATCTATCGCTCACCACGGTCGGCACCTGCACGGTGACCGCGACCCAGGCGGGCACGACCTCGTTCGCCCCGGCGCCCAGCGTCAACGCCTCGTTCCTGATCTCCAAGGGCAACCAGACGATCACCTTCGCGCCGCAAACGACGGCGAGCCGCGCCTTCACCGGCGGCACGTTCGCGATCAACCCGACGGCCACCGCGAACTCCGGGCTCACTGTCACCCACGGCTCCGCGAGCCCGGGCGCCTGCTCCGTGGCAGGCACGACGGTGACGATGCTTGGCGTCGGCACCTGCACGGTCTCGGCCAATCAGCCGGGCAACGCCAACTTCAACCCCGCCGGCGAGGTCACGCAGAACGTCACCATCACGCAGGGCGTGCAGACGATCTCGTTCCCCGCGCAGCTGCAGCCGACGCGCTCCTTCGTCCAGGGCGGCACCTTCGCGCTCAACCCGGTGGCGAGCACCATTTCGAACCTGCCGATCGCTTACTCGAGCACCACCGAATCGAAGTGCACCGTGCTCGGCACCACCGTCACGATGTTGGCCGTGGGCGACTGCATCATCGCCGCCAACCAGGAGGGCAACTCCAACTGGGGCGCCGCCACGCAAGTGACGCGCACCATCCCGATCGTGGCCTCGGTACCGGGCGCACCCACCATCGGCACCGCGACGCCGGGCAACGGCCAGGCGACGGTCGCCTTCACCGCGCCCGCCAGCGACGGCGGCGCTCCGATCACCGGCTACACGGTGACGTGCAATCCCCACGCGCACACCGGCACCGGGACTGCGAGCCCGATCACGGTGTTGGGCCTCGAGAACAGCTTGCACACCTGCGTGGTCACGGCGACCAACTCGGCGGGGACCGGCGCGCCCTCGGCCGGCGCCAACGTCACGCCCTCGCAGCAGGGCGCGCAGCTCTGGCTGGATACCTGCAACGCCTGCCACGGGCCCGTGCCCGCCGGCACGCGCTTCAACGCGGCCGGCACGACGGCGACGGTGTTGGGCTACGTGATGTCCGAGCAGGCCGAGATGAAGGTCAATCCCACCATCCTCGGGCTCTCCGCCCAGCAGAAGCTGGACCTGGTCGCGCACATCTCGAGCTTCCTCGCCCCCGTGACGGAGAGCACCGCACCCAACACGGCCAAGTCGGTGAGTCTCGCCAGCCACATCACGTTGAATACGATCTCGTTCACCGGCATCGAGGTGGGCACGCCTCCGGCCAATGGGATCCTCTCGGCATTCACCGGCAATACCGCCACCTACACTCCGAACTTCGGGTTCACCGGCACCGACGCCTTCACCTATCGCGGGACCAAGGTGGGAGTTCACTCGGGAGGCGATTTCCACACGGCCACGATCAACGTCACCACGGATGCGAAGCTGCTCACCGTGACGAAGAGCGGCGTGGGTACGGGAACGGTGATCACCTTCACCGGCGGCTCGGGGATCAACTGCGGCTCCGATTGCGCCGAGGCGTACACCTCCGGCGCCGAGGTGGGGCTGATCGCCTTCGCCGGGGCACAGTCCTCGTTCGCGGGCTGGACTGGCGCCTGCACGGGAACCGATCCCTGCAATGTCACCATGGACCAGGCGCGCACGGTCAACGCGGTGTTCGATGCGGTGGCGCCGGTGAACTACCAGCTCACCGTCGCCAGGAACGGCACTGGAACCGGCACCGTGACTTCCTCGCCCGCGGCGATCGATTGCGGCAGCACCTGCTCGGCACAAGTCGGCGAGGGGACAAACGTCACCCTCACCCCGTCGCCCGCGCCAGGCTCGGTGTTCGCAGCCTGGGGCGGCGACTGCAACGGCGCGGGTGCGTGCCAGTTCACGATGGATGGCGCGAAGAACGTGACCGCCACCTTCAACCTGGCGCCGCTGCCGACCGTCGCCACCGACTTCAACGACGACGGCCGCAGCGACATCCTCTACCGCAACAACGCCACCGGCCAGGTCTACCGCATCTTCATGAACGGCTTCGCCAACGCGGGCGGCGCCATGGCCTACACCGAGCCGGACACGGCCTGGAAAGTCATCGCCGACGCCGACTTCAACGGCGACGGCGTGGCCGACCTCCTCTGGCGTCACAGCTCCACCGGACAGATCTACGTGATGCCCTTCACCGTGGCCGGCATGCCCGCGGCCGGGGCCATCATCCACACCGAGCCCAACCCGGCATGGAAGATCATCCACCAGCCCGACATCGACGGCGACGGCAAGGCCGACATCCTGTGGTGGAACAGCTCCACCGGCCAGGTCTACGTGATGCTCATGAACGGCGCTTCGGTCACCGCCCAGGGCTTTGCCTACACCGAGCCCAACACCCAGTGGTCGATCGTGGCCGTGGGCGATTTCGCGGGCAGCGGCAAGAAGAACCAGCTGCTGTGGAGGAACGTGGCCACGGGGCAGGTGTACCTGCAGACGCTCAACTTCTCGGGCGGCGTGTTCCCGCAGTCGGGCGTGATGATCTACACCGAACCCAACCTCGCCTGGAAAATCCTCGCCGCGGCGGACTTCGACGGCAACGGCAAGTCGGACATCCTCTGGCGCCACGACACCACCGGCCAGGTCTACGTGATGCCCATGAACGGGGGCTCGGTGCTGCCGGGCGCCATCGTCTACACCGAGCCCAGCCCCGCCTGGAAGATCGTGGCCCAAGGCGACTATGACGGGGACGGCAAGGCCGACCTGCTGTGGAGGAACGAATCCACCGGCCAGCTCTACATGGTGCGCATGAATGGCCTCACGCTCGGACCCCAGGCGATGGTCTACACCGAGCCCAATACCGCGTGGAAGGTGCTCGGGCCTTACGAGTACGCGCAGTAGCCAGGGCCTCACGAATACGCGCACCAGCAAGCGCGCAAAACAGAGCGGGGCGCCATTGGCGCCCCGCTCTCGTTCGGACCCGCGCGCCCTCAGCGTCGAATGCCGCCCAGCCGCCCCGTGAAGTTGCAGGCAGCGCCGCCGCGGGAGCTCATCGCCCCGGAGAAGAAGTCGAGCCCGACCTTCATCTCCGTCATCGAGAAGCTCTGTGCCACGCCGTTGCTGCACGACGACGAGCCCTCGAGCACGCCGATGCTGCCCGCCGGGGAGTAGGAGCCGGTATAACTGCAGGTGTATCCCGCGCCTTGCTCGTGCACCGTCATGGCGAAGCCCTGTTGCGTCACGGTGAACACCGCCGGGGACTCGTACGGCCCATTGCCGTTCACGCAGCCCGAGTAATTGCCGATCACGGCGCCGCGGTACTGGCCGCTGAAGTCCTGGTTGCGCCAGGTCTGGCGCTCGATGTTCTTGGTGACCGTGGCGCCATCCACGGTATACGAGATCGTGGCGACGGTGGCCTGGGCGGCGCGGAAAGTCATGGTGCCGACCTGCAGGCGCGTTACTTGCGCATCGTTGAAGGTCGGCGCCGCGAAATAAGGCCCGCTGGTCTTGTAGAGGGGGCCTTCGAACACGAACTGGTTGTTCTGGATCCCCTTGAAAAGGAGCGAAGACCCCGTGTACCAAGTGGGCGACTTGTCGGCGGCATACACGAAGAGCGTCGCGAAGAGGACGTCCTCCTGCTGGATCACGTTCACGCCCCAACCGGACTCGTTGGGGTTCCACCACAGGTCGCTGAAATCGGTGGTGACGGTATTGGCGTGCGCAACCGAAGCGGCGCAAGCCAGCAATGCAAGGACGAATTTTCTCAAACGGGTCTCCCAAGTAGACCCGAAGCTTGCATTCCCGGCCCCGCGAAGGTCTGTGCGGTACCGCTCACACGGCGGCCGCCGCAGGAGGTACGGCGCCCCCTTCGGCCGCTACCGCCCCATCAGTTGCGCCGCACGCCTCCGATGCGCCCGGTGAACACGCACGAGGACCCGATGCGCGCGGTGAACGCGGCGGTGAAGCCGTCGAGCCCGACCTTCATCTCGCTCGCCGTCCAGTTCTGCGCGAAGCCGTCGCTGCACGACCCAGAGCCCGATGCGTTGCCCGCGTTCCCCGATGGCTCGTAGGCGCCGAGATAAGTGCATGTGTACCCGCTGCCCGCCTCGTGGACCTGGATCGACCGCTGGTTCTGCGTGACGGTGAAGATCGCGGGGGACTCGTAGGGCCCGTTGCCCGAGGCGCAGCCCGCATAGGAGCCGACGGTGGCGCCACGATAGGAGCCGGCGAAGTCCTGCAGGCGGAAGGTCTGGCGCTCGACGTTCTTGATCACGCTGACGCCATCGACCGTATAGGTGATGGTGGCGGTGCTGGAGCTGGCGGTGCGGAACGTGAGCGCGCCCACCTGCCGGTTGGTGACGTTGGCGGGATTGAACGAGCCCGCGCCGAAATACGGCCCGCTCGTCTGGTACAGCGGCCCCGTGAAGGTGAACTGCCCGGACTGCAGGCCCTGGTACTGGATGGCGGACCCCACGTACCAGATCGGCGCGTTGTTCGGGCCGTAGACGAACAGGGTCACGAACAGGATGTCCTGCTGCTGGATCACGTTGGCGCCCCATCCGGACTCGCTCGCCACCCACCAGAGGTCGGTGAAGTCCGTGGTGACGGTGTTGGCGTGGGTAGCGGGCGCGGCGAGCGCGAAGGATGCGGCGAGTGCGGCGAAAAACTTTCTCATGGGGATCTCTCCTGGACAAGACCCCATGAGTCTACCGCTACGCTTACTCGATGAGGCGGTGCTTCATCGCGTAGTGAACCAGGTCCACGTTGGTGTTGAGGCCGAGCTTCTTCAGGATCCGCCCGCGATAGGTGCTGACGGTCGAGGGCGAAAGGCGCATCTCCTCGGCGATCTGGTGCAGGGTCTTCCCCGAGGCCAGCAGCCACATCACGCGGTACTCCCGGTCCGAGAGGCGCTCGTGGGGCGGGCGCTCCTGTTCAGGCGTGAGGCGGGAAGCCAGCTTCTCCGCGAGCGACGAGCTCACGTAGCGCCCGCCCGTCGCCACCTTCTTCACCGCCGAGGTGAGCTCTTCGCCCGCGCTTTCCTTGGTGATGTAGCCCGCCGCACCCGCCTTCAGGGCCCGCAAGCCGTGGGGATCCTCAGGATAGATCGAGAGGATCAGCACCGGACGGTCGGGGTAATCATGCTTCACGTCGGTGAGCAGCTCGACGCCGCCGCGCCCCGGCATGGAGTAATCGAGGACGGCAACGTCCCAATCGAGTTGGTGCGCCATTTCAAAAGCTTCGTCTCCGTCGCGGGCCTCGCCCACGACGGATAGCTCTGGGTCCGAGCTCAGCATGAGCTTCAGGCCTTGCCGGACGACGGGGTGGTCGTCGGCGATGAGGACACGCACGGGTGCGCCGCGGGTGCCGTGGATGACTGAGGAAGTAGCGAAGCTCATGCGTGGATTACCTGTTCTTTGGCCGCTAGCGGGATGCTCACGGATACCCTGGTGCCCTGCCCTTCTTCTCCCTTCACTTCGACTGATCCCGCGAATGCGAGAGCGCGTTCGCGCAACCCGAGAAAGCCCAGCGACTTCGAGCTCTCGAATTGCCCTTGCTGCATGCCCCGGCCGTTATCCTCGACCGTGAGCGAAATCGATTCGCCATCCGCTTCCGAAAGCGTAACCGCCACACGCGTGGCGTTGGCGTGGCGCGCCACGTTGGTGAGCAGCTCCTGGAACATCCGGAAGAGC
This sequence comes from Burkholderiales bacterium, assembly GCA_031375445.1. GTDB lineage: Bacteria > Pseudomonadota > Gammaproteobacteria > Burkholderiales > Usitatibacteraceae > Usitatibacter. The sequence continues at coordinate 9,349 of JANMHV010000361.1, forward strand.
GCCGTCGAGCGCTGCTGGTCCGGGTCGTGGAAGCCGGGTTGCAGCGCCACCAGGCAGCGGATGCCGGTGCGCCGCGAGAACTCGCGCGCCTGCCATTCCACCGCGGCCGCGAGCCCGATCTCGTCCAGCACTTCCGGGCGCAGGCCCGAGGCGATGCGCCGCACCGAGTTGATGATGCGGTCGATCGCGAGGCACATGCCCTGCGTCTTCTCGGTCACGACCCCGTCGTCCACGGTCGCCGCGCGCTCCTGCGCCTGGCAGGACTTGGCGAGCGATGTGATATCGAACTTGAGCCCGGTCAACGCCTGGCCCAGTTCGTCATGGATCTCGCGCGCGATGTGGATGCGCTCCTCCTCGCGCACCGACTGGAGGTGGGATGCGAGGGCCCGCAGGTTCTCTTCCGAGGCGCGCAGCCGCGCTTCGGTGGTGGCGCGCTCGGAGAGTTCGGCGGTGAGCATGCGGTTCATGTCGTGCAGGCCCACGAAGACCGCGAGCTTGGAGCGCAGCACCTCCGGGATCACCGGCTTCACGATGTAGTCGACCGCACCCGCGCGGTAGCTGCGGAACATCTGCGCCAGGTCTTCCTGCGCGGCGGTGAGGAAGATGATCGGCACGTGCCGGGAGCGCTCCCGCTCGCGAATCATCCGCGCCGTGGCGAAGCCGTCGAGCCCGGGCATGCGCACGTCCATCAGGATCGCGGCGAAGTCGTGCTCGTCCACGTGCCGCAGCGCATCCTCGCCCGATGCCGCCGTCACGAGCCGGGCACCGAGCGTCGACAACACCCCTCCCATCGCGAGCAGGGCGGCGTCATCGTCGTCGACGATGAGGATGCGGGCTTGAAAGAAATCCGTCATGGCAGGATCGACTATAGAAACGCCCCATTGCACCCGTTACGGGCACGGTGCTAGTTCTCATGGACTAAGTACCGAGCGCAAAAGCAAAAAAAAAACGGCCCCCGAGGGGGC
>JANMHV010000384.1:0-10756 GCA_031375445.1 Burkholderiales bacterium
CTCCGCCTACGACTGCGAATTCGTGGCCCTTGCCCGCGCACTCGTCGTTCCGCTGGTGACCGAGGATGCGGCGGTATTGAAGGCATTTCCCGACTTGGCGTTTGACATGGAAGGCTATCTCGCCGCTTATCCGCCTTCCCCTCCGGAGGTTCATGAAGGACGGCTGCGCTATGCGGTGCCGGGCAGGCGAAAGACCACTGCGCCTGCGCGGCGTCCGGGATGACGCCTCAGGAAAGATGGCTGTAACGCATTCCCATCGTGCGCGGCTGGTGGAAGAGCTGAGGGGCGATCCGGAGCTCGCGGTGGAGTACCTGAATGCGCGCGTGCCGCATCACGGGCGTCACGCGTCGCGCGAAGTCATAGCACGCGCAGCGTCTTCTTCGCCGGGTCGATCTCCACTTCGGCGCCATGCGGAATCTGCGCGGTCACGTCCTCGTCGAATCCCGCGAGCATGGTGATGTTCCCGAGCGCCGCACCCTGGGCGAGGATCGGATTCACCGAATTGAACACGATCGCGAGCGGCACCTTGTCCCGCGAGCGCATCTCCGCGAGCATCCACGCGCTCGCGACGCCGCCCTTCGCCGTGTCGAGCACGAGGATTCGGCCCACGTACGACTGCCCCGCGAGCTTGTGGGCGGGGCGCGAGAAAATTCCCGCGATCCGGTCGAGGTCGTAGCGCGCGGAGAACCCGTCCTTGGCGACGAGCGCCTGGCCGCTCACTTTCGCTCCCATGGCGTGGCGGGCGGTGAAGACCTTGCCGCTCGCGCCGTGGGCCTTGGGCTTCGCATGGAACTTGATCCTCTTCGTGATCATTTCAGGCTTCCTGTCTGCGCCGCATCCACACAGTCCTCCATCGAGGCCAGCATCGGCACGTAGCCGTACCCACCCAGGATGTTGACCATTTTCGCGCTGTTGGTGGCAAGCCGCTTCCATCCGTTCGCCTCCGCAATCTCGCGCGCGTACGACTGGTAGAAGCACATGCCCGAGTAGACGGTGCCACCGGCCGCTTCGATGCGCTGCGTGTAGCCGAAGCGGTCGGCGTCGGGCTTCACCTGCGGGCTGGTGACCGCGAGGAGCGGCAGCTTGAATTTGCGCCCGTCGCATAGGTCGGCCAGCGCTCGCAGCTCGTACAGGCTGAGCTGCGGCGCCGAGAAGACGACCACGTCCACTTTCGTGTCCCCGGCGTAGGAAGTCTGCAGCGCCTTCACCTCTTTTCGGCCGACCCTATGCTTGCGCATCGCCTTTCCCTTCACGTCGACGAGGCGTGATGCCTCCGGCGTGATGCCGACGAGGTGGAAAAGCGCGACGGAACCGAAGCTCGCCATCGCCGCGCCGAAATGCTTGAGCTCGTCGGAGGTCGGTGCGCGGTCGATGCCCTCCACCACGGGTACGTCCCAGTAGTTGCCGGCGAGACGCCCGATGACGCCGCCTAGCGCGCCCCAGTCGTTGAGCGACTCCGGGGTCCAGCCCACGTTCACGTGCAGCGTCGCGCGTCGATGCGCATCGAGGTGGAAGCCGTAGCGCGGAGTGCGGCCCGTGAGCCCGGCCGATAGCGCCGAGGGGCCACCCTCGAAATTGGAGCGCCCGCCGCATACTGAGTTGGTATAGATCACGACGCCGGTGTCGCCGAACGCGACATGCTCGCCGCGCGTCGCCGCGAGCACCGTCTGGTAGTTGATGCAGGTGTCGGTCATCGCGACCCCCAGCTTCTCGAACGCGGCGACGGCGCGGCGCTCGAGGGCCACCATCCAGTCGGCTTGCTTCAACTCCTTCGCCTTGGTGAAGTCGGTGCCGCGCGGATCGGTGATGGTCGGGATGCGCACCGTGTGCGTGCCGCCCTGGGTCGCGGCGAGGTCCTCGAGCCATTTGACGCCGGATTCGCCGAGGCTCTCGGTGTCGGCCATCACGTGCGCCTGCGTGACCGGCACGAAGTCCTTGGCGCCGAAGAAGTCGCCGACCTTCAGCTGGTGCTCGATCGCGAGCTTGGGCACGCGTCCCATCTCGCCGGCGAGCATCGCCTTCTCTTCACTGTCGAGTTTCATCGCCGTTCCGATCTTCATTCGGTGACATCGGCGGGCATGTTGGCGGGGCCGAACACCCCCCACCACGCGGTCGATTCGCGATCACGAGTTGCCCCCCGCCTGCAGCAGCCATTCCCGCATGCGGCGCGCCTCGTCGCCCATGCGCGTGAAATGAAAGTCCTTGAGCTCGGCCTGGGGGCTGCCGGGGGACCAGAGCGCGCTGCCTTCGGGCTCGATCATGAGCTCCACGAATCGGGGACCGCTCGGCCGCGTGAGCTCGGGCATGGCGGCCTCGAGCTGGCCCGCATCGTGAAATCGCGAGACGGCGGCGTTGCCCGCGGCGCGCGCGAGCGCCATGAAGTCGAGCTTGCCGGAGGCGGGGATCGGAATGTTGGCGAGGTTCTCGAACCATACCCCGTTGTTGAAGACGAAGTGCACGAAATTCGGCGGGCGCAGCTCCGCGGTGCTCACCAGGGACCCGAGCTGCATCACGAGGCTGCCGTCGCCGTCGAGCACCAGCACCGGGCGATCGGGTTGCGCGAGAGCGAGCCCGAGCCCGAGCGCGCTCGCGCCTCCCATGAGGGGCACGCAGGCGATGTTGAGGCCTTCCGGATCGAGCCGGTCGACATGCTTGATTGCCGACATCGTGCTCACGACGATCGCGCGGCCCCGATGCTTGATGATCGCTTCAACGGCTGCAGCGCATTTCATGGCGGCTCCTCAATTCCACGACAGGTTGCGGTCGAAGATCACGGCGACGGGCGCGCTGCGCTTGGTGGCCTCCGTGTAGGCTTCCGAGATGCGGCCGACCTCCCCGGCGCTCTCGATCTTCCAGAACGGGATCTCGAGCGTCTCGAGCAGCGGCTCGAGCATGCGCACGATCCTGCGCCTGGACTTGCGCGTCGACTGCGCGAAGTTTTCCGGCTCGCGGCCGAACTGTCCCATCAGCATCACCATCGGAACCTCCGCGTCGAGCCCCATGCCGCGCACGGCGTTCAGCCCCGCGTATAGCCCTTGCTGCTGGATCACCACGGCCGAGCGTGAGCCGCCGATGTGCAGGCCACCCGCCACCATGAAGGCTTCGTGCTCGGTGCAACAGGAAAGGGTGCGGATGCGATCCTGCTTTTCCAGCGCGCGGTGCAGCGGGATCTGCACCCAATCGGGCACCGTCACCACGAAGCGCACGTTGTTCTTCTCGAGCTCGCGAAGCACGTCGGCGCCGGTGGGCGCGGCGACATCCGCGGTTTGACTCTGCATGGAAGTCCTTTCGGGTTAGGTGAGCGCGTCTTCGAGGATCATGATCGAGGCCTTCTCGGCGATCATGGCCACGGGAGCATTGGTGTTGCCGGAATTGAGGGTGGGCATGATCGAGCAATCGACGACGCGCAGTCCTTGCACTCCGCGCACGCGAAGCCTCGAATCGACGACCGCCATCGCATCGGATCCCATCTTGCAGGTGCCCGCCGGATGGAAGATCGTGGCGCCGTACTTGCGGCAGAAATCCATCAGGTCGCCGTCGCTCTTCGCCTGCGGGCCGGGGCGGTATTCGGTGAGGACGTAGGGCTTCATCGCAGGCGTGGCGGCGAGCTTGCGCGCGAATTTCACGCCCTCGAGCGAGCAGCGCCGGTCGAGGTCCGTGGTGAGGTAGTTGGCGCGGATGGCGGGAGCCGCGCGGGAATCCTTCGAGGCGATGTGGATGGAGCCGCGGGAGGTGGGCCGCAGCTGGCACACGCTAAAGGTGAAGCCCGGGAAGTCGTGGGGTTTGCCGGCGGCCGATTCCGCGGAGAGCGCCGCGAAGTGGAACTGGATGTCCGGCGTCTTCGACTCGGCGAGGACCCTGGTGAAAAGCCCGCAATGGTTGATGCCCACCACCATCGGGCCGGAGCGCTTGAAGATCCACTTCATGCCGATGCCGATGCGCCCCCGGAACGAGTTGAGCTCGTCGTTGGTGGTGATCGGCTTGGTGCATTTGTACATGAGCCGGAATTGCAGGTGATCCTGCAGGTTCTCGCCCACCCCCGCGACGTCGGCGACCACGGGGATGCCGTGCTCCTGGAGCCGCGCGGCCTGTCCCACGCCGGACAGCTCGAGGAGCTGCGGGCTCTGCACCGCGCCGGCGGCGAGGATCACTTCGCGCGCCGCGCGCGCCTCGACGCTCTTGCCGTGGTGTTGGTAGCGCACGCCGCTCGCGCGCGTGCCTTCGAAAAGCACCTGCGAAACGTGGGCGTGAGTCTGGACCGTGAGGTTGGCGCGGCGGCGCGCGTCGCGCAGGTAGCCGACCGCAGTCGAACAGCGCCAGCCGTTGCGCGTGAAGAGCTGGTAGTACCCCACGCCCTCCTGGCGCTGGCCGTTGAAATCGTCGGTGGTGGGCACGCCGAGCTCGTTGCCGCCGCGGATGATGGCTTCCATCAGCTCGGGGCGCTCGTGGATGTCGGAGCAGGCCAGCGGGCCCGAGCCGCCGTGATACTCGCTCGCGCCGCGCTCGTTCCCCTCCAGCTTGCGGAAGATGGGGAGCACGTCCTTCCATCCCCAGCCGGCGTTGCCCGCGTCGGCCCACAGGTCGTAGTCCTCGGCCTGCCCGCGGATGTAGACGAGGCCGTTGATCGAGCTGGAGCCGCCGAGCACGCGTCCGCGCGGCCAGTAGAGCTTGCGGTTGTCGAGCTCGGGCTCGGGCTCGGTCTCGAAGCCCCAGTTGTAGCGCGGATTGAACATCGTCTTCGCATACCCGATCGGGATGTGGATCCACGGGTACCAGTCGCGTGGCCCCGATTCGAGAAGGAGCACCGAGTACTTGCCGTTTTCCGTGAGGCGGCTCGCCAGGACGCAGCCCGCGGTTCCGGCACCGGCCACGATGTAGTCGAATTGGGGGGTGTCGATCGTCATATCGGCCGCAGGTGGGGGCTCGGGATCTCGAGGTGGCGCGCGCCGGCGGGAATGTAGATGCGCTGGAACGACACCGGCGCCTGGTGGTGCGTATAGGAGAAGACTTCAAGGACCATGCCGAAGTGCTTTCCCCGGGGCGAGTGAACGACCGCCGCGACCGGGTCGGAAAATTCGCTGGCGTAGGCGCGCTGCTTGATCGAAAGCGTCGGCGCGTTGAAGTGCTGGGCGAGGAGCGTACGCAGCGTCACGCGATGCAGCTCTTCGAACGGCATCGCCAGGAACTCGCGAAACGGGCCGGCGTCCACGTAGAACTCGCTCAGGCAGTCGAACTCGCCGGCCACGTTGATGCGCCGGCGCACGCGGATGAAGCTCGACGCGGCCGGGAGGAACGTGGACCAGGGCCCCTTCGTCTTCACTTCCTTGCGGTCGAGCGCTTCGGCGTAAATCGCGGCGACGGCCGCGCCGTCGTCGCCCGCGAAGCGGAAGTGCAGGAGCTGCTCGCCCTGGGATCCGGCGTTCACGAAAGTCCCGTGGCCGTGCCGGCGCACCAGCACTCCGCTCGCGGCGAGGCGTGCCAGCGCCTTTTGCACCGTGCCCAGGCTCAACCCCACCGCTTGCGCGATCTCCTTCTCCGGCGGCACCTTGGCGCCCGGCGACCAGTAGCCCTTCGCCATCAGGTCGAGCATCGCCGCGCGCAACCGGCTGTGGCGCGGCTCGTCGCTTGCCTCGCCTGTGGCGAGCGTCGCGCGCAGCCTTTCGAGGGCGGCAGGGCCCGTGGCGGCGGCCGGCAGGGAGCGAGCGAGTTTTAGTCTTGCCATTTGCATTTTCGGGTTGCCTCAGATACAGTAGAGGTTCAGAGCTATAGAGCTTAGGCTCTTTTACAACGAATTGCAAGCCAGGCGCGACCCGACAGGAGGGTGCAATGCAAGGCAAGGCACGAGGGACACCCCGCTCGCAGGGCGGCGCGGTGGCGATCATGGGCCTGCTGTACGGCACGGTGTCGTTCGCCGTGATCATCGGCATCTGGGCGCTGCTGTGGTGGAGCGCCTTTGTCGACCGAGGGCTGCTGCCGTCGCCGGCAGAGGTCCTGCGCCAGTTCACCAAGATGATGACCGAGAAGCAGCTCTGGCTCGACATCCTCCTGTCGTCTCGCCGCGTGCTCCTGGGCGTCGTGTGCGGCCTTGCCATCGCGATTCCGGTGGGCTTTGTCCTGGGCTGGTATCGCGGCATCCGCGCCTTTGTCGACCCGGTCATCAACTTCTTCCGCGCGCTACCGCCGATCGCGCTGATCCCGCTCGTGATCGTCTACTTCGGCATCGGCGAGCCGGCGCGCGTCTCGGTGCTCATCTACGCGGCGTTCTTCAGCGGCGTGATCGTGATCTACGAGGGCATCAAGCTGATCCCGCCGATCTACATCCGCGTGGCGAAAGCGCTGGGGGCCACGGACTTCGAGATCTTCAAGCGTGTCGTGATCCCCGCCGCCCTCCCGCATGTGCTCACCGCGTTCCGCATCGCCGTGGGCGTTTGCTGGACCACGCTGGTCGCGGCCGAGCTGGTGGCCGCGGAGCGCGGGCTGGGCGCGGTCATCGTGAGCGGCCAGAACTATTTCCAGGTGCCGACCATTTTCGTCGGCATCATCATGATCGGCACGGTGGCGCTGGTGATGGACAAGGTCCTGCGCCTTGCGACCGCTCGCCTTCTCGCCTGGCAGGAGACATTCTGATGAGCGCCCCCACGAGTCCAGTCGCACGCGTCAATTTCGATCGGGTTTCCAAGACGTACAAAGGGGCCCAGGGAGACGTGAAGGTCGTTTCGGACGTTTCCTTCTCGCTGGGCGAGGGCGACTTCGTCTCGCTGATCGGCCCCTCGGGATGTGGAAAGACGACGATGCTCCAGATGCTCGCGGGCTTCGTCGCGCCGGACACGGGCTCGGTTACCCTCGACGGCAAGCCCGTGACGGGACCCGGCAGCGACCGCGGAGTGATCTTCCAGGAGTACGGAGTTTATCCGTGGCTCACGGTGGAAAAGAACATCGAGTTCGGCGTCAGGCTCGCGAGTAACGCGAAGCCCGCACAGGAGCGCAAGCAGATCGTCGAACACTACGTGAAGCTCATGCACCTCAACGGCTTCGAGAAGGCGTACCCGAAGCATCTGTCGGGCGGCATGCGCCAGCGCCTCGCCCTCGCGCGAGCCTACGCGGTGAATCCCAACATCCTGCTGATGGACGAGCCGTTCGGCGCCCTCGATGCGCAGACCCGCCTCGCGCTGCAACTGCAGTTAATGGAGGTGCTCACGGAGGAGCGCAAGACCGTGCTCCTCATCACGCACTCCGTTGAGGAAGCGATCTTCCTGTCCACGCGCATCCTCATCATCAGCGCGCGCCCGTCGCGGATCCTGCGCACCATCGACGTGGACTTTCCCTATCCCCGCACCCCCGACCTCACGGCCACGCCGCAATTCCAGCGGTTGCGCCTGGAGCTCGAAGAAATCAGCATGCAGCAGTATGCCGAGCAGCAGAAGCTCGCCGCCAACGCCCGCTAGGACCACACAAGGAGATTCGCAAATGAGCTCGTTCGCTTCCCGCCGCAAGACCCTCTCGCGCCTCGCCGCGATCGCCGCGGCGCCGCTGGCCGCGAATCCGTTCGGCCGCGTCTACGCGCAGACCGCCAAGCCGATTCGCATCGGTTACATCCACATCCCGACCTGCGACGCGCAGATGTGGCTGATGAAGGAGCTCGGCACCTACGCCAAGGAAGGGCTCGACCCCACCTTCACGCGCTTCAACACCGGGATCGAGGGCTTCTCGGCGCTCGTGGGCGGCAGCGTCGACGTGCTCACGACCGGCGGCGTCACGCACAACTTCCCGGCGCGCGGCCAGGGCATCGTGGTCCTTCCCAACTGCGTCGAGTACGGCGGCCAGGTGTTCGGGCGCGGCGACGCGGGCGTTAACTCGCTGAAGGACCTCAAGGGCAAGAAGGTCGCGACAACGCTGGGCACCACCGGCCAGATCATCCTGCACACGGCGCTGAAGAGCGTGGGACTCGATTCCACCAAGGACGTGGAGATCATCAGCCAGACGATGCCCGCCGCGGTGACCTCCTTCGTGACGGGAAGCGTGGCCGCGCTTTCGACGTGGGTGCCGTTCAACCTGCGCGCGCGCGAAGCGAAAACCGCGAAGCAGCTCGCGGAGGCGCACCAGTTCGCCCCGGCGGCCGGGTACGTGGTCGCGGCCTATTCCTCGACCCGCAAGGTCCTCGACACCAACCCCGACCTGGTGAAGCGCCTCGTGGCGGCGTGGGGCCCCGCCAACGACATGATGCTGAAAAAGAAGGAGGAGGCCGCCACCATCCTCCAGGCGAAGTACTACAAGGACGACATGGATATGGCGAACATGCGGGCCAACTTCGACGCGATGGACCTCTACGACACCGGAAAGTGGTCGGCGATGATGAAGGACGGCAGGCTCGTCGGCATGCTGGATTCGGTCACGAATATCTTTGTGGAGATCGGCGCGATGCAGGGGCCGCTTCCGGCCGCGAAGTACTCGGACTTCAGCTTGTTCGCGTCGACCTACAAGGCGTAACGATGCAAGAAGCGTGGTGGCGTGAGAATTGTGACCTCAAGATCCTAAACCCCTGATCTGAAAGCTGGAACATTAAGTCAGCCGGAACCGCTCCAGGAGGTCATCAGGCGATGAGCAGCAAACTCAAGGTCACTCGTGGGAGCGGAAATGTCTTCGCCGATCTCGGCTTCGGTGCCGAAGAAGCGGAGAACCTCCTGCTTCGCGCCCAGCTGATGACGCGTATCCGTGAGGTGGCGAAGGGAACGACCCAGCGCGAGGCGGCTGCCCTGTTCAACGTATCCCAGCCGCGGCTGAATGACGTGTTGCGCGGCAAGATCGGCAAGTTCAGCCTGGATGCATTGGTCAACATGCTCGCCCATGCGGGCCTGCGTGTGGAATTGAGGGTGAAGAAGGCGGCGTAGGCTTTCCTTCCAGAAGGAAGGCGGCCTCGTCCGTCAGGCGCGGTTCGAAGTATCTCGAGGGGGCTTGAGCCCGCTGGTCATCTTCCTTGGGCCGCATGGCGTTGTTCACGAATGCGCCCGCCATTGCCGCTCGATATCGCCTCTCGGACAAAACTGTCCGAGAATGGGGTATTGTGAAAGGTGCCGAGCTCCTGCGGCGTCTTCAGCGGATGGCGCGCAATCGCGAGTGGGAGCTCGAATGGCGGCCCGATCGAGGAAAAGGCAGCCACGGCCTGCTCGTCGTGAATGGGCGCCGAACCATCATCCCGGATCTCAAGGCCGAGTTGAAGAAGGGCACCTTTCACAGTGTGCTATCCGACCTCGGCGTCACGGCCGAAGACCTGCACCGCTCTTGAAGGGGTTGGCTGATGAATAGCTACGTGTATCCCGCGCGAATCGTCCCGGCCGAGGAGGGGGGCTGGCTGATTCGCTTCCGCGATTTCGCCGAAGGGCACTCGCAGGCGGAAGCGGACCAGGATGTGATCGACATCGCCGAAGGCTGCCTGCAAGCGTGCATCGAGGGGCGCCTGGAGGACGCGATGACGATTCCCGAGCCCAGCGAGGCGAAGGCCGGTGAAGTTCTGGTCACCGTACCCATCGAGACCGCGACCAAGGCGGCGCTATTTCAAACCGTGGCCGCCAGCGGCACGAGTCGAGTCGCCCTGGCAAAGGCCGTGGACCTCGACGAGAAGGAAATTCGCCGCATGCTCGATCCGCGGCATTCCTCGAAGCTTCCGCGCATCGAGCAGGTGCTGAAGGTGTTGGGCAAGCAACTGAGAATCACCTTGGTCGACGTGGTGAAGCCGCCGCGGGCGCCGGTAGCCGGGAAGCCCGAGGCTCGACAGCGGCAAGCGGCCTATCGAGCCGGGAGCTCTGGAGGTCCCGCGCGCAAGGCTGCCCGCAAGAGATAGGCGTGCGGCCGGCGTCCCGATCCCAGAAAGGCGCTGTACTTAGATCCATATTTAGCGCTATAATTTACTCTTATTCAGGGCGCCAAGGCCATTTCAATGGAAGCCGTTTTCACCAGTCTTTCGATCAGCATTTCGGAGTTCAAGAAAAACCCCACGAAGGTTCTTCGTGAAGCGGGTAATCAGCCTGTCGCTGTCCTCAATCACAACAAGCCGGCCTTCTATCTGGTCGAGCCAAGCCTGTTCGAGGCGATGGTGGAGCATCTCGAGGACATCGAGCTTGCTGAATTGGCCGCCAAGCGCGCCGCAACGGGCGAGCGGTCCGTCCGGGTAAGGCTCGAAGATCTCTGATTCGTGGCTTCCAGGAAGGGCAAGGCCCAGGCTCCTCGGAGCCCTACGCGCTACCAGCTTGAGTTCCTGGAATCGGCATTGGCCGAATGGAATTCCCTCGACGGCGCCGTTCGCCAGGTTCTCAAGAAGTTGCTGGAAAAGCGTCTCGAGTCCCCGCGGATGCCGGGAGCGGAGCTTCATGGCGAGCTCGCCGACTGCTACAAGATCAAGCTGCGCAAACAGGGATATCGGCTCGTATACCAGGTGCGAGACACTGCGCTCGTCGTGCTTGTCATTGCCGTGGACCGGCGGGACAAGGACAAGGTCTACCAAGCTGCCGTCGACCGAATCAGGAAGGTGATTGTCGATGCAGTCGGCAAGGTCGCTAGAGTGACCAAGCGGCACTAGGTCACTCGCCCGACTTGTCCCAGGGCATTGGCCATGAGCGGGGGCGGGGTCTGGGCACGGCTATGAGGTGCTGCGTTATAGCAACATAACGCATGGCGTTATGGGGCGGTTACCCTCTCCCCCGCCCTCTCCCAAGGGAGAGGGAGAACTGCGAACCAAATAAGGCATAATTATATATATATA
>JANMHV010000397.1:0-12740 GCA_031375445.1 Burkholderiales bacterium
CCGGCTGCTCGAGGGTGCGGGGGAAAACGAGCCGGGTCTCAGGACGGGTCTTTCGGCGTCGCGCTGAAGGCGCGGGAGTCGTTTTTCCCCCTCCCTTGGGAGGGGGCAGGGGGAGGGTCATGCGGACATTTCCCCCTCCCTTGGGAGGGGGCCAGGGGGAGGGTCACGCGGACATTTCCCCCTCTCTTGGGAGGGGGCCAGGGGGAGGGTCCCGCGGCACAAACGCAGAGCCGCCCCGTTACTGCGACCCTCTCCCCGGCCCTCCCCCAAGGGGGAGGGAGATTTTCGCCGCTATTTCACTTTCGAAAAATCTCCGGCTTTTACGATGGTCACTTTGGAAGGGTCGACGTGTTTGCGTAAAGCCGCATTCACGTCACTCACCTTCAGCGCCAGGATCTTGTCCTCGAGCTGCTTCGAGAACGTGTAGGTGCGGCCGAGGTGCAGGTTCGCGATCCAGCCACCGGCGAGCGCTCCATCCTGCGAGCGGGTCTGCACGCGCGTCTGGATGATCCCGGACTTGGCGGCGGCGACCTCGGCCTCCGTGAAGCCGTCCTTGATGGCGCGCACCAGCTCTTCATTGAAGGCGCTTTCCACCTTGGCGATGTTGGCGGGGGCGGCGATGGCGTAGGCGGACCAGTTGCCGGCGCGATCCTGCGAGCCCACGGCGAGGTCGGAGCCCACACCGTAGGAAAGCCCGTCCTTCTGCCGGATGCGCGCGGTGAGCCGTGAATCGAACCCCGCCCCGCCGCCGAGGATGTAGTTGGCGACGTAGAGCGCGGGGAAGTCGGGATCGTCGTCGCGCATGTTCACGTTCTGGCGCGCGATGAACACGGCGTTCTCCTTGTCGGGGGTGGCGACGGAGAAGTTCTTCGGCGCCACCTCGCGGTACTCCTGGGAGACGCGCTCATAGGGGACCTTGGGCTTCCAGTCGCCGAAGAGCTCTTTGAGCAGCGGCGTGACGGAAGCCGCATCGAAGTCGCCCACGATCGCGATCTGCGCGGGATCGGCGCCGTAGAACTGGGCGTGGAAGCGCTTGGCATCCTCGAGCTTGGCGGCCTTGGCTTCCTCCAGACCCTCCTCCAGCGTGGGGGCATAACGCCAGTCGCCCTTGGGGTAGATGTTGAAGTGCTTCGACATCGCTTCGCCCGCCCGCGCCTCGGGCTCCGAGAGCTGCGACATGATCCCGGTGATCGACTGGTTGCGCAGCTGCTCGAACTCGCCCTCGGGGAAGGCGGGCTCGCGCAGCACGTGGGCCACCAGGCGCAAGGCCTCTTCCAGGTTGGCGCGCGTGGTCTGGATGTTGGCGCCGGGGCCCGAGACGCGGCCCGAGACCTTGAGGCGCTCGAACTCGTCGGAGAGCTGCGAGCGCGTGTACTTGCTGGTGCCGCGGGAGAGCATGGCACCGGCGAAGCCCGAGATGTTCTGCTGCCCGAAGAGAGCCTTCTCGTTGCCGATGCGCATGCCGATGGCGACGTTCACGATCTCGCCGCGGTTCTTCTTCGGCAGGAGGGCCGCCTTCACGTTGCCGAAGGTCACGATCTGCGTGCGCTTGTCGATGTTGGCCTGGGAGGGATCGAACGCTTCCGAGACGCTGGTATCGGCCTTGGCCTTGAAGTCCTTCATCACCTCGGCGACGGTGGGGGTGGCCGGCAGCTCCGCGCGCAGCGGGTTGTCCTCGGGGATGAAGATCCCCACGGTGCGGTTGTCGCGGCGGAAGTACGCCTTCGAGGCGGCCGCCACCATCTCGGGCGTGACCTTCGCGATGTCGTCCCGCGCGAGGAAGAAGAGCCGCCAGTCGCCCATGGCGATGTACTCGCTCATCTGCACGCCGATGGCCTCGTGGTTGGCGAGCGTCTTCTCGGCGGCATTCAGCGACGCCTGGCGCGTGCGCTCCATTTCCTCCTTGGTGGGCGGGGTCTCGTGGAAGGATTCGATGATCTTCACGATCTCGTCCCGCACCGGTTCCACCTTGTCGTCCTTTTTCAGCACCGCGCCGAAGATCTGGATGCCCGGATGCGTGCCCATGAGCGGAAAGCCGAAGACCTGGGAGGCCTTGTTGCCTTTCTCGACGATCTCCTTGTGGAGGCGACCGGTGGGCGCCTGCGAGAGGATGGCGTTGGCGAAGGCGAGGCCGTCGCTATCGGCGTGCAGGCTCGAGGGCACCTTGTAGGCGATGGCCACGATCTGGATGTCGCCCTTCCTGCGGACGGTGAACTCGCGGTTGCCGTCCTGGCTGGGCTCCTGCGTCCACTCGGGCGGGAGCTTTCGGGTGGGCTTCTTCACCTTGGCGAAATGCTTGGCCACCAGGGCCAGCGCCTTCGACTCCTCGAACTTGCCGGCGATGAGGAGGGTCGCGTTATCGGGCTGGTAGTAGGTCTTGTAGAAGGCCTTGAGGTTCTCGATGCGGACATTCTCGATGTCGCTCTTGTTGCCGATGGTGGAGCGCCCGTAGCTGTGCCAATCGAAGGTGATGCTCTGCATGCGCTTCAGCAGCACGCTGAAGGGCGAGTTCTCGCCGCTCTCGTACTCGTTGCGGACAACGGTCATTTCGCTGTCGAGGTCCTTCTTCGCGATGTTGGAATTGACCATCCGGTCGGCCTCCAGCTCGATCGCCCACTCGAGGTTGTCGTCGCCCGCCTGGACCAGCTCGTAGTAGTTGGTGCGGTCGAGCCACGTGGTGCCGTTGAAGCGGGCTCCTCGCTGGTTGAACTCCTGGTCGATCGCGGGGTGCTTGGGCGTCCCCTTGAAGAGGAGGTGCTCCAGCAGGTGCGCCATGCCGGTCTCGCCGTAGTTCTCGTGGCGGCTGCCGACCATGTAGGTGATGTTGACGGTGATGGTGGGCTTGGAGGCGTCGGGGAAGAGGAGGACCTGGAGGCCGTTGGGGAGGCGGTATTCGGTGATGCCCTCGACGGAGGTGACGCGGGTCACGCCGGGCGGAAGTCTCCCTCCCCCTTGGGGGAGGGCCGGGGAGAGGGTAGACGCGCGACCCTCCCGCTGCCCCCTCCCAAGGGAGGGGGAAGAGGCGTCGGGCGTAGGCGGGGCCTTGGCGTCGCGGTTGGGGGCGCCCGGAGGGGGTTTGGGAGCCGTGGCGGGGCCTGCGACGGGGGCGGCCTGGCCCTCGGCGGGGTTGCCCGGGGGCTTTTTCTGCTCCTGGGCTGCGGCGCCGAGGGACAACGACAGGAACAGACCGGCAACAGCGGCGCGAATGGGGGTCATGGGGGGGTTACCGCAAGGGGGATGGGGAAAGTATGGCAGAGGGCACGCGGCGGCTTGTCACCGTACCTGACTGACAACGAACCGCGGGGAAAGTGGCCGACGGGCCATAACCCGCCGTTGAGGGTGGGCCAGGTCCGGAGTGTCCATGACGCGGCGCGTTATACCTCCACGGCGCGTCGCGTTATAGCCCTGTGGCGCCCCGCGTCATACCCGCTCGAGGACCTGGGGGCATGGGCAACCTCGTTCACGGGTCACGATTGCTCGTCCTTGGACCACATGGCCCGCATCGCCTCATGCCAGCCGGGCGGAAGGGGTGCACCGATCCGATCCAGCATTCGGGCGAACTGACGCCGCTCCCGTTTCCAGATCTCGTTTCCCCGCAGTTGCCGCGGCGGAGGATTGGCCAACGGGCCGGGAATGCCGCCCATGGACTTGGCCGCCATCTCGAGGTCGTAATCGGCCTGCACCGCCATCCAGTAATGCGCGCGCGGAGGGAGCACGCGGGCGAGGCGCAATGCCGTGTCCGCGGTGATGGCACGTGCGCCCAGCAAGATCTGGTTCACGCGCCGCGGAGCCACCTCCATGCGCCTCGCCAGCTCGTTCTGGCTGAAGCCGTAGATCTCGAGTTGCACGCGAAGCAACTCGCCGGGATGGACGAGCCGACCCTCGAGGCGGGAGCGGAGAAACCTGCGCATCTCCGCACAACGCGAAAAACTGACTGCCCGCTGACACGGCGTTCCTACTAGGATGGGTGGGGGTAATCGTGTCGCGAGACCCCTATCTTTGCTGCTGCTCACCCACAAAAAAGGAAAACACAGATGAATGGCGCACTCGGGATGAAAAGATTTGCAGCCTCCATGATGCTGGCCCTCGGTTCCGCGGCCCTGGCGCCGCATGCCATGGCGCAGGTGAGCAACCAGGTGTTGATCAACAGCGTGGTGGTCGACACGGGCACGAATGCCGTGACGATTCGAGGCGCCAACTTCCTCGGACCGAAGGCGACGCAGGTGTTCCTGAGCGGCTACGGCGCTCTGCCAATCAGCGGTCTCACGAACGACACCGTGGTGGCAATCCTTCCCGTTGGCGTGCCGCCGGGGAGCTACGTCGTGACGTTGCTGAACGGCAACGGCGCCAGCCAGAGCGATGCCCTCGACGTGACACTCGGCAATGCGGGCCCCGCCGGGCCCAAGGGCGATACCGGCGATCCGGGATCCGCAGGTGCAACGGGGCCCGCGGGTCCGGCCGGTGCCGTCGGACCCAAGGGGGACAAGGGCGACACGGGTGCCGCCGGTGCTGCGGGGCCCGCGGGTCCTGCAGGCGCAGTCGGGCCCAAGGGTGACAAAGGCGATACCGGTGCCCAAGGCGCTACCGGAGCGACGGGCGCTATCGGAGCGACGGGCGCCACCGGAGCCACGGGCGCCACGGGAGCCACCGGAGCCACGGGGCCACAGGGTGCGGTGGGCCCGCAAGGCGCCGTGGGTCCGCAGGGCGCGAAGGGAGATACCGGCGCTACTGGAGCCCAGGGCGCCGTTGGCCCCGCCGGGCCGGCAGGCGCCATCGGACCCCAAGGCTTCCAAGGTATCCAGGGCATCCCGGGCCCCACCGGCGCCACCGGCCCCGCGGGTCCGAGCGGAAGCGGCCCCCAGGCCTCGGTCACGATCAACGGTGGCAACCAATCCATCCCCGTGTCACTCGACGGGACCGGCTGGGTCGACCTGACTTCGATGTCGGGCGCGATCGTGTCCCCGCGCAACTACGGCGTCCTCATCAACTACACCGCTGTATTCCAGCGCAGCAGCGCGGCGGACTGCTACGTGCTGGTGCGCCCCGTGGTCAACGGCGCCCTCGGCACGGCGGCGGTGGTGTATGTGCCTGCGGGAACCACTTCGGTGTCGCAATCGGTCATCGGCACCAACAGCGCCGGCGTCACCTCGACGTTCAAGCTCCAGGCCCTGAACGCGGACTCGGGTTGCAGCGTGTCGCTGGCGAGGACCGGCTTCTCGGGAGGCGTCTGGGGCTCGACGATGACCGCGGTCACCTTCGACCGCTGAGGCAAAGCCTCCCTCTCCCTCGGGCACCCATGGAGTGGGACGTGGTGTGGGAGAGGGCCGGGGAGAGGGTCGCTACTTCAACCTTCTCCGCCGCGCCTCGTAAAGGCACACGCCGCTCGCCACCGAGACGTTCAGGCTTTCCACCGTCCCCATCATCGGGATCGACACCAGCGAGTCGCACGTCTCCTTGGTGAGGCGCCGCAGCCCCTCGCCTTCCGCGCCGAGCACCATCCCGAGGCCGCCGTCGAGCTTGGCCTGGTAGAGCGTCTGGGGCGCGTCGTCGTCGGCGCCGACCAGCCACACGTTCTTGTCCTTGAGATCCCGCAACGTGCGCGCCAGGTTCGTCACCACGATGTACGGCACCGACTCAGCGGCACCGGAAGCGACCTTGATCGCCGCGGTCGTCAACCCCACGCTGCGGTCCTTGGGCGCGATCACCGCGTGCGCCCCGGCGCCATCGGCCACGCGCAGGCACGCGCCCAGGTTGTGCGGGTCCTGCACGCCGTCGAGGATCAGCAGCAGCGGCGGCTCCTCGAGGGGCTCGAGCACGTCCTCCAGGAACTGCGGCATGTTGATCGGCTCGGCATTGGCCACGACGCCCTGGTGGCGCGCGCCGCCGCTCATGCCGTCCAGGCGCTTGGCATCGACGGGAATGATGCGCACGTTCACGCGCCCGGCCACCGACTTCAGCTCCTTCATGCGCGCGTCGGAGCGCTCGGAGTCGATGTAGATCTCCTTCACCGTCTCGGGCCGCTGCCGCAGCCGGCTGGTGATGGAGTGGAAGCCGACCAGCGTCTTCATCGGGCTCATCGGTATTTCCCCTGTTTCTTCTCTTTCTTCTCGTTGTCGCGGAGCTTGGGTTTCCCCCCCCCCTTGGGTGGGGGCGGGGGGAGGGTCCCACGCTTACCCTCTCCCCGGACTAGACCCTCTCCCCGGCCCTCTCCCAAGGGGGAGGGAGATTTCGCATCCACGATCACGAAATCGATCTTCGCCTGCTCGAGGTTCACCCTCACCACCTTCACCCGCACCCGCCCCGCCAGCTGGTACTTAACACCACTGCGCTCCCCGCGCAGCATGTGCTTGTGCGCATCGAACTGGAAGTAATCCTGCCCCAGGTCCGAGATATGCACGAGGCCATCCACGTAGAGCTCATCCAACGTAACGAACAAACCGAACGACGTCACACCACTGATCGTCCCGTCGAATTCGTCCCCCACGTGGTCCTGCATGAAGAACGTCTTGAGCCACGCCTCCACGTCGCGCGTGGCATCGTCGGCACGCCGCTCGGTCGCGGAGAAATGCACGCCGAGATGCGCCACGTCGCCCGCATCGTGCCGCTTGCCGGCGAGGATCGCCTTGATGCCGCGATGCACCAGCAGGTCGGGATAGCGCCGAATCGGTGAAGTGAAGTGCGCGTACGCGTCGTAAGCGAGGCCGAAGTGGCCAACGTTCTCCGGCGTGTACACCGCCTGCGATAACGACCGCAGCATCACCGTCTGCAGCATCCCGGCGAACGGCTTGTCCTTGATGCGCGAGAGGAGCTCCGCGTAGTCCTTGGCCTCGGGCTCGTCGCCGCCATTGAGCGTGAGGCCGAAATCCTTCAGCATCGCGCGCAGGGCTTCCAGCTTCTCGGGTGACGGGCCCTCGTGCACGCGGTAGAGCGTGGGTTGCTCGTTGGAAGCCAGGTAGTCGGAAGCGCAGACGTTGGCCGCCAGCATGCACTCCTCGATCAGCCGATGCGCGTCGTTCCTCTGCACCCGGATGATCTTCTCGATCTTGCCCTGGTCGGTGAAGATCATCCGCGTCTCGACCGAATCGAAATCGATCGCGCCGCGCTTCTGGCGCTGGGTGAGGAGCGCGTGGAATACCGCATAGAGGTTCTCGACGTTCGGGATCACCGAGTCGGGCAGCGGCGCCAAAACTTCTCCCTCTCCCTTGGGAGAGGGGCTTAACGCAAAATCTCCCACACCCTTGGGAGAGGGCCGGGGAGAGGGTCCCTGCAGGTGCGCCGCGATTTGCGTATACGTCGTTCGCGCGTGCGAGTGGATGACCCCGTTGTAGAACTCGTAGTCCTTCACCACGCCGCCGGCGGTCACGTTCATCTCGCACACCATCACGAGGCGATCGACCTCGGGCTTCAGCGAACACAGCTCGTTGGAGAGCTCCTCGGGCAGCATCGGGATCACGCGGCGCGGGAAGTACACCGAGTTGCCGCGCTCGACCGCTTCCTTGTCGATGGCATCCGCGGGCTTCACGTAATGGCTCACGTCGGCGATGGCGACCCAGAGGCGGAACCCTCTCCCCTTCCCCTCTCCCAAGGGAGAGGGGTTCTTCTTGCTCCCCCTCCCTTGGGAGGGGGCCGGGGGGAGGGTCTCGCAGTACACCGCATCATCGAAATCCCGCGCCGTCTCGCCGTCGATGGTGATGAACGCCATCTCGCGCAAATCCTTGCGGCCCTTGATGTCCTTGGCCCCCACGGTGGTGGGCAGCTTCTTCGCGCTCTCGAGCACCTGCTTCGAGAACTCGTGCGGCAGGTCGTGCTTGCGAAGGGCAATCTCGATCTCCATCCCCGGATCGGCATAGTTGCCGAGGATCTCGATCAGGCGCCCAACGGGTTCGGCGTGCCGGGTGGGGTGCTCGACGATCTCGGCCACGACCACCTGGCCGGGCTTGGCGCCCTTGAGCGAATCGGGCTGGATCAAAATATCCTGGCTGATGCGCTTGTTCTCGGCGATGACGAATGCCACACCCGACTCGATGAAGAGCCGCCCGACGACCTTGTTGTTGGCGCGCTCGAGCACCTCGACGATGCCGGCTTCCATGCGCCCGCGCTTGTCCACGCCGACGACACGTCCGAGGATCACGTCGCCGTGCATCACCTTGTGCATCTGCTTGTTGGAGAGGAAGAGGTCGTCGCGGCCATCCTCGGGTTTCAGGAACCCGTAGCCATCCTGGTGCCCGATGACCTTGCCCTTGATGAGGCCGGCCTTGTCCGCGATGAGGATGTGGCCCTTGCGGTTGCGCATCACCTGCCCGTCGCGCTCCATGGCGCCGAGCCGCCGGTCGAACCCTTCGCGCTGGTCTTCTCCCACGCCCAGGCGCTCGCGCATCTGGTCCTCGGCCATCGGCACCCCTTCCTCGGTCAATACTTCGAGCATTCGCTCGCGGGTGGGGATCTCGACGGCGTATTCCTTCATATCTTTGGTTTGTCTAGACAATCTCTGGCTCACTCAAGTAAAATTACGTGTTTTCCGCGCCCAGATGGCGGAATTGGTAGACGCACCAGTTTCAGGTACTGGCGGGTAACACCGTGGAGGTTCGAGTCCTCTTCTGGGCACCAGTTTCACAATCCCTGGCGGCGAATTTGCCCGTATTCTCTCCGTAAACGGGTTCTACCGGGGAAATCCCTGAGCAAGCTCTTCAACCAGCTCAAGCAAGCGGCCCTCTCGCGGCAGAAAACGGTCGCGGGCGGCGGCAGCGTCCTGGAGCAGGCCCTGAAGCGCGCGGCCGAAGAGCGGGCCAAGGCTCGCAGTTCTTCTTCCGCTGTCGGGGATGTGGGTTCGACACCGGCGGAAGCCATTCCTCCGCAAAGTTCTCCCCCCTCTCTGGGAGAGCAAAAGTCTCCCTCTCCCCTGGGAGAGGGCCGGGGTGAGGGTCGCGCGCAAAACTCTCCCTCTCCCTTGGGAGAGGGCCGGGGAGAGGGTCGCGACGTAGAGGGCCGAGGTGAGGGTCCCCCCCGCGCCGAAGACTCCGAAGCCCTTGCCTTCGAGCAGCGCGCTCTCGCCAGCGCCCGCGAAGTGGCCGCGCGCGATTCCCAAGCCGCAGAGTCCGCCCGGCAGCGCATCAAGTCCGAATCCGCCCTCGCCGAAGCCGCGCGCCAGCGAGCGCAAGCGGAGGAAGAAGCGCTTCACGCCACGCGCGAGCGCCGCCGCCTCGAGGCCGAAGCCGAGGAAGCATCGCGCCTGCGACTGCTGGCCGAGCAGGCCGCGGCCGACAAGGCCACGCAGTCCGCCCGCGAAAAGCTGCGCGCCGAAACCGAATCGCAGAGCGCTGCGCTCCGGGCCACCCAGTCGCAGGATTCCCTCGCCGCCGCCGCGCGCGAGAAGCTGCGCTTCGAAACCGAGGCGGAAGCCGCGGCCCTCAAGCGTGTGGAATCCGAGCGCGTGCTCGCCGAAAAATCAGCCCAGGCCGCGCGCGAATCCAAAGCGCTGATGGACGCTGCCGCCGCGCGCCTTCGTGCCGAAAACGACGCGCGGGCCGCCAGCGAGGCGCGCATCGCCCAGGAAGCCGAGGCCGCGACGGCCGCCCGCGAGCAGGCCCGCGTGGAAGCCGAAGCGACCGAAGCCGCAAAGCGCCGCGCCGAAACCGACAAGGGTGTCGCCGAGGCCGCCGCCCTCGCCGCGCGCGAGGTCCGCCTGGCCGCCGACACCCAGGGCGTCTTGGAAGCGAAGTCCCTCCTCGCGAAGGAAGAGGAGACCGCCATCGGGACCCGCGAGCAACTCACGCGCGAGACCGCGGCCCTCGAGGCCGCCCGGCAGCGCAGGGAAGCCGAAGCCGCCGTATCCGTGAAAGTCGCCGAATCCGCGCGCATCGCTGCCGAGGCACTCCGGGCGTCGGAGGAGCGCGCGCGCATCGAGAAGGAAGCGGAGGCGGCTGCCGCCGAGAACCTGCGCCTCGCCGAGGAGGCCGAAAAGGCGGCCACCGAAAAGCTGAGGCTCGATCGCATCGCAGAGGATTCCGCCGCCGCGAAGCTGCGCCTGGAAGCCGAGGCAGCGAAGGCGAAGCAGCGGGCCGAGGCGGATGCGGCGAAAGAACAGCAGCGTCGCGAAGCCGAGGCGGCAGAGGCGAAGCAGCGCGCCGAGGCTGATGCGGCGAAGGAACAGCAGCGTCGCGAAGCCGAGACCGCGAAAGAAAAGCTGCGCGTGGAAGCGGAAGCTGCCGAAAATGCGCAGCGCCGCGAAGCCGAACTGGTGAGTGAAAAGCTGCGTCTCGAAACGGAAGCTGCGGAAGAAAAGCATCGCCTCGAAGTGCTGGCGGCGCAGGAGCAGCAGCGCCGCGAGGTCGAGGCGCGCGAGGCCGCGGAGCAGAAGCTCCGCCTCGAAACGAGCGCCCGCGACGCCGCGCAGGAAAAGCTTCGCCTCGAAACCGAAGCCGCCGAAGCGTCGCGCGAGAAGCTGCGCCTGGGCGAGGAAGCCGCGGCCGTCGCGAAGGAAAAGCTCCGCATCGAGACCGAGGCGCTGCAGGCCGCCAAGGCCCGCGCCGAATCCGAGAAAACGCTGGCCGCCACCGCCGCCGACGCCGCGCGTGCCGTGAAGCAAGCCCTCGAGGCGGCAGGGCAGCGCGAGAAGTCCGAAGCCGCGGCGCGTGCCACCGCCGAGAAGCGCCTCGCCCAGGAAGAGAAGTCGGCGCAGTCCGCGAGCGCCACCGCGCGCGCCGAGGAGACCGCAAGGGCCGAAGCAGGCCGTCGCCTCGAGGCCGAGAAGAAGTTGGCAAAAGCCGCCGAGGCCCGCGCCCGCGACGAGCAAGCCGCCGCCGCGACGATCATCGAGAAGAAGCGCCTGGCCGCGGAAGCCGCGCTGGAGGCGAAGCGCCGCGAGAAGGCCGAGGTGGAAATCGCCTCGGCCCAATCGTCAGCGAAGAAGGCCGAAAAGAAATCTCCCTCTCCCGTGGGAGAGGGCCGGGGAGAGGGTCGCTGGAAAACCGCCGCCGGAATGGTGCTCGCCGCGGGCGTGGGCGCCTTCGCGTGGTCGTTGCTTCAGCCGGGTCTTCCCCGCGAAGGCGGGGACCCAATTGGGCCCCGGCCTACGCCGGGGGGACAAGAGGTTGCCGGAAGTCTCCCCCGCGAAGGCGGGGGCCCAATCACCAACAACCTCAAGCTCGACTACGCCCTCGACCTCACGCGTCGAAAGGATGGCGCAGCACGATCGTCTCCTCCCGGTCGGGACCGGTAGAGATCAACGCGACGGGGGCGCCCACCACCTCCTCCAGCCGCAACATGTAGCTCTGGGCGTTCTTCGGCAGCTTGTCGAAGCTCTTCACGCCGAAGGTGCTCTCCTTCCAGCCCGGGTGCTCCTCGTACACCGGCTCGCAGACCGCCAGCGCCTCGGCCCCCACGGGCAGGATGTCGCGCATCTCGCCGCCGACCTTGTAGCCCACGGCCATGCGCACGACATCAAGACCATCGAGCACGTCGAGCTTGGTGATGCACAGGCCCGACACGCCGTTCACCTGCACCGCGCGCTTGAGCAACGACGCATCGAACCAGCCGCAGCGGCGCGGGCGCCCCGTGACCGAGCCGAACTCGTTGCCCTTCACGCGCAGGTGCTCGCCCACCTCGTCGTCGAGCTCGGTCGGGAACGGGCCCGAGCCCACGCGCGTGGCGTAGGCCTTGGCCACACCCAGCACGTAGTGGAGCTGCTGCGGCCCCACGCCCGCACCGGCCGAGGCCTGGCCGGCGACGCAGTTCGAAGAAGTCACATACGGATAGGTGCCGTGGTCCACGTCGAGCAGCGCGGCTTGCGCGCCTTCGAAGAGGATGTTCTTTCCCTCGCGGATCAGCGCATTCAGTTCGCCCGAGACGTCGGCCACCATCGGGCGGATCTGCTCGGCGAGCGCCAGCGTGTCGTCGAGCGTCTTCTGGAAGTCGATCGTCGCCGCCTTGTAATAATTGCGCAGCAGGAAGTTGTGGTAATCGAGCACCTCGCCCAGCTTGGAAGCGAAGCGCTCGCGGAAGTAGAGGTCCTGGATGCGGATCGCGCGGCGCGCCACCTTGTCCTCGTACGCCGGGCCGATGCCGCGGCCGGTGGTGCCGATCTTGGCTTCACCCTTCGCGAGCTCGCGCGCCTGGTCGATGGCGACGTGGTGCGGCAGGATGAGCGGGCAGGCTTCCGAGATGCGCAGCTGTTTCTCGACCTCAATGCCGGCCTTCTGCAGCTCACCGATCTCGGTCATCAGCGCCTCGGGCGAGACCACCACCCCGTTGCCGATGAAGCACTTCACCTGCGGATGCAGGATGCCCGAGGGCATGAGGCGCAGGATCGTCTTGCGGCCCTTGATCACGAGCGTGTGGCCCGCGTTGTGGCCGCCCTGGAAGCGCACCACCGCCGAGACGTGGTCCGTGAGCCAGTCGACGAACTTGCCCTTGCCCTCGTCGCCCCACTGGGTGCCGATGACGACTACGTTACGCGCCATGTGCCTTCCTTCTTCTCGATTTTGCGGTCGCAACCCAGCTCCGCCGCGTCGTGCCCGGGGAGGTCGACGATCACGACCTCGCCCTTGCCGCGGAGCTCTTTGATGAATTTGTCCAGGGCGAGGTCCTCGATGCAGGGGGCGAGGATGGTTGAAGGACCCTCTCCCCAGCCCTCCCCCAAGGGGGAGGGTGATTTTGCTCCCTCCCCCGCGGGCCGCGACTTTTCTCCCTCCCCCTTGGGGGAGGGCCGGGGAGAGGGTGCCGTAATGAGCCGCGCGATCTGC
>JANMHV010000433.1:0-5046 GCA_031375445.1 Burkholderiales bacterium
CAAACTCCTCGCCGTCCTCGCCCTCCCCCTCGCCGCCCTCGCGCAAGAGCCGAAGTACGGCTGCGATTCCCCCGAATCGAAGCAGCTCGACTTCTGGCTCGGAGACTGGGAGCTTTCGTACACCGACGACGGCAAGGTGAAGACCAGCCGCAACCGCATCACCAGGACCCTCGACGGCTGCGCGATCCTCGAGGAGTTCAACGGCGCCCCGGGCACCCCGCTCGTGGGCCGCAGCTTCTCCACCTACGACCGGCTCACCAGGCAGTGGAAGCAGACCTGGGTCGACAACACCGCGGCGTACCTCGACTTCACCGGCGGGATGGTCGATGGGCAGATGGCGTTCTGGCGCGAGGCCGGGGCTGACGGAAAGCGCTTCCGCCAGCGCATGGTGTGGCGCGACGTGAAGGCCGACAGCCTCAAATGGCTGTGGCAGCGCTCCGACGACCAGGGCGCCACGTGGAAGACGCAGTGGGAGATCGATTACCGCCGGCTGCGGTAAAGCAGCGGCTGGCGGTGGCACCTCGCGAACTGCGAGCACTTGATTTCAACGCAGAGGAAAAAGCGAGAGGGGCAGAGGCGCGCGAGAGGAAAGCAAAAAAGTCGAACGGCCGCTGCAACGCGACTTGAAGCGTCATGGCAGTGTCGAGCGCCCTGCAGAGGCTTCAGAGGACGCAAGATGGAAGTGAGAATTGCAGCGTCGAGATGGAGACGCCCCAACTTCACTTCCGCCGCTCCCTCCCATCCCACGACCACAATACTTATTCTGGCGTCCCCTGAAGCCTCTGCGGGGCGCTCGTCATTGCCGCGCTGTTGAAATTGCGTCGGCGCGCCGTTGACACTCTTTTCGCTTTCCTCTCGCGCGCCTCCGCCCCTCTCGTTTCCTCTGCGTTGAAATCAGGTGCCCGAGTTTCGTCGAGACCCGCTCGCCAGCCACCGACACCAGCCACCGACGCCACCACCCCGTGAGAAAATAGGCGTTTCGCCCCACCGGATTTTCCATGAGCGTCATCCTCGACAAGAAGGCCTTCGAAAAGGCCGCCCCCATCCTCGCCACGGACGTGAAGCGCCTGGCGAAGCTCCTCGAATCCCTCACCCCGGCGCAACGCCGCTGGGCCGAGGCCAGCGGCTTCGACGGCACCGCCAACTCGGTATGCGTGCTGCCCGATGCGAAGGGCGGCATCGGTCGCGTGCTCGCCGGCGTGCGCGATGCCGACGACCCCTGGGCGCTGGCCGCACTTCCGATGAAGTTGCCGCGCGGGCGCTACGAGCTGGCTCGCGGCGTTCTCAACATTCCCGCCGACCGCGCCGCGTTCGCGTGGGACCTGGGCGGCTACCAGTACACGCGCTACAAGCGCGGCAAGCGCAAGGCCGCCGACCTCCAGGTGGAACCCTCCGCCCGCGTGCGCGAGTCGATCGAGATGGCGCAGGCGGTGCGCCTGGTGCGCGACCTCGTCAACACGCCCGCCGAGGACATGGGCCCCGAGCACCTTTCCGACATCGCGCGCGAGCAGGCGGAGCTTTTCGGCGGCGAGTTCGACGAGTGGGTGGGCGACGAGCTCCTGGCGCAGAACTTCCCCACCATCCACGCCGTGGGACGCGCCGCCGCGCGCGCGCCGCGGCTGCTGGAGGTGAACTGGGGCAACCCGAAGCATCCGCGCCTCGCCATCGTCGGCAAGGGCGTGTGCTTCGATACCGGCGGCCTCGATATCAAGGGCGCCGAAGGCATGCGCCTGATGAAGAAAGACATGGGCGGCGCCGCGCACGCCATCGCCCTCGCGCGCCTCGTGATGCAGCGCGAACTGCCGGTGCGGCTGCAGTTGCTGGTGCCGGCGGTGGAGAACTCCATCAGCGGCAACGCCTTCCGCCCCGGTGACGTGATCCGCACGCGCAAGGGCCTCACGGTGGAGATCGGCAATACCGACGCCGAGGGCCGCCTGGTGCTGTGCGACGCCCTCGCCTACGCGGTGGAGTCGAAGCCGAAGACGATCATCGACTTCGCGACGCTCACGGGGGCCGCGCGCGTGGCTCTGGGGCCGGAGCTGCCCGCGCTCTACGCCAACGACGAGGCGCTGGCCGCGCGCCTCCTCGCCGCGTCCGAAGCGCAGGACGATCCGATGTGGCGCCTGCCGTTGTGGCGCAACTACCGCCGCTTCTACGACAGCGACATCGCCGACATCAACAACTCCGGGCGCGGCGGCTTCGCGGGCTCCATCGTGGGCGCCCTCTTCCTCGACCACTTCGTGCCCGAGAACATTCCCTGGGCGCACTTCGACGTGTACTCGTGGAACGACACGAGCCGTCCCGGTCGTCCGGTCGGCGGCGAGGCCCAGGGACTCCGGGCCGTGCTGGCGTCGCTCTCGAAGTAGCGATGAGGAAGGCGCTCCTCGCTCTCGCGGTGGTCGCGGGGCTGGCACTCGTGGCGGGGGTGGTGGCGTGGAACTCGCTCGACCTCATCGTCACGTGGACCCTCGAACACTACGGCCCGCAGGTGATGGGCGTGGACGTGAAGGTGAAGCAGGTGCGGATCTCGCCGCGCGACGGCCGCGGCGAGGTGCGTGGCCTGGAGCTCGGCAGCCCGCCGGGATTCACCGCGCCGCGCGCCGCGCGCTTTGGCGAGATCCGGCTCGCGATCGATCCCGCCACGATCCTCGATCCCGTGGTTCGCGTGCGCGAGGTCTTCGTCGACACCCCGACCATCGTCTACGAGCGGGGACCGAAGGGTGCCAACCTCGACGCGATACAGGCGAACATCGACCGCTACGTGGGGGCGAAGGAGCGCCAGGGGTCGACGCAGGATTCCCGCGCCGCACCCGTCTCCGATTCCGGGCCGATCCCCGGCACGCGCAAGCGCCTCTTCATCATCGACCGCCTCGTCATCAAGGGAGCGCGCGTCACGATGAGCAACGCGGGCCTGAGGGGCCAGGGCCTCGCCTTCGACCTCCCGGACGTGGAGATCCGCGACATCGGCAAGCGCCAGGGCGGCGTTACCGCGAGCCAGGTGGCTGCGATCGTCGCGGGCACGCTGCAGAACCGCATCGCGCAACGGCTGCTCACCAATCTCGATTCGCTGCGCCGCGGCGGCGTGGAAGGCGCGATCGACGCGTTGAAGGGGTTGTTGAAGTAGCTAGCGGCGAACGCCCGGAACGGAAGCGGCAAGCCCCTGCGCGCGCGCCCCGAGGTAGAGCTCCAGCGCCACGAGATCGGGCGCGCCGTAGGGCGGCATCTCGGCGCGCACGCCGAAATAGCACGCGCGCAGTCGCCGGTGCAGCGACCCCATCGTCTGCCACTCGAGGCGGTAGGCGGGCCAGTCGACCGGATGGCCCTGGCTCACGGTGTCGTGGAGCATCTTGCGGCCGTAGTTGGAATCGTGGCAATGGTGGCAGGCGAGGTTGAACTGCCCCTGGCGCTCGTTGTAGAGAGCCTTGCCGCGCTCATAGGTGGCGCGCCCGGGCCCATCGATGGACACCTGCATCGGAATGCCGCGCGACTGGGCGCCCACGAAGGCGGTAAGGCCCAGGAGCTCCTCGGATTCATACGGCAGCGGCGCCGCCTTCTGCTTCGTGACAATGCAGGCGTCGATGCGCTGCTCGAGGTTCACCACGCGCCCCAGCACCGGGTCGAAGCGCGGGTGGCGCGCGGACGCTCCCTTCATGGACTGCTTCGCATCGCCATGGCAACCGACGCAGCGCTGGTTCCAGGACGCTTGGCCGCGCTCGACCCAGAGCAATCCCGGATTGGCGAACTCGTCCACTTGCATCGCGCGCACCGTGGGGCTCTGGAACTCGATGCCGCCCTTCGACGGATAGGGCCGCGGCGGCTCCTGTGCGATGGCCCCGGTGAGCGCCGCGGCGGCGAGGATCGCCGCGAGCCTCATGACACCTGGATCGTGGCGGTCACGCGGCCGGTGTCGCCGCGATCGTCGCTCCACTCCACCACCACCTCGCCGCTTGCCTGCGCCACGGCGTAGAAACTCATGTACGGGTTGGCGGACATGCCGGTGCCCATCTCGGCGCTGAAAACCTTGCGCCCGCCGTAGGTGCACGAGAGCTTGTTCACGATGTGCATCGGGATCGACTGCCCGTTCATGTCGCGGCGGAAGCCCGTCTCCATCGGGTGCTGCACCAGCACGCGGATCTCGAACGGCTCGCCCTTCTTCGCCGTCGGCGGAACCTGCAGGCGGCCGAGCATCACAGCGAATCGTCCAGGCAGGCGGCCGAGGTCACCAGCACGTCCTGCTGCGAGATGCGATAGCGGTTGCCCGAAAGTGCCGCGAGCACCGTGAGGCGCTGGGAGCCGGCGAGCCGGATGCGCGTCGCGATCTCCGCGCGGCCCGACCCCGGCCCCAGGTTGAACGTGGCCACCAGCGAACGCGGGTTGCGGTCCGCGATGATGTGGATGGCGCTCACGTGGTCCGCCTCGGTCATCGGGCTCGGCACCTTCACCTTGATCGGCACCGAGTTGCCGTTTTCCGCCACCGCGGGCAGCTCCACCTCGACGCCGCCCGCCTCGGGCTTCACGCCATTGGCGAGCTTCGCGATCAGCGGCGCCACGTCCTGGGTGCGCGCGAACTGCTGCTGTGCCACCGCGGGCAATGCCGCCATCGCCGGGACCGCGATCACGAAATCACGCCGCTTCATTTGAGGCTGCCAAGATATGCCACCACATCCTCCAGTTGCCTTGCATCAAGCGCGGGCTTGCCCGCGTACTGCGCCGCGACGCGGTTCAATCCCTCGGTACGATGGAACGAGGGCATCGTGGCGTTGGGCCGCAACCGCGAGATGTCGGCCACCAACTCCCGCAGCTGGCTCGCCGATAAACGCGACCCCACGCCCGCGAGCGGCGGCCCGAGGTCTCCCGCCGCATCCACTCCGGGTGCGGAATGGCAGAGCACGCAATGCCCCGCCTCCCGCGCCACGAAAACCTCTTTACCGCGAGCCGCATCACCCGTCGTTTGCGCGTCGCCAACCGTCGCGCACCCGGCGGCCACAGCACCCCAAACACCCACCACTCCACAGACCAGCCAAACCCAACCGTGGTCACCTGTGT
>JANMHV010000443.1:0-9863 GCA_031375445.1 Burkholderiales bacterium
TTTTTCTTGGGGGCGGCCTTGGTCGTCGGGGCGTCGGCGACACTGCGGGCCGTGGGCGCGGCCGGGGCGGTCGCGGCTTTCGGGGCGGCAGGGGCGGCGGGCGCGGCGGTGCTTTGCGCGAACACGGAGAGGGACGACGCGGCGACGAACGCGGCGATCGCGGTGAGGCGGAAACTCATGGAATGCGGCCTTTCGGGGCTAAAGATCGTGGAGGCTATACTTTTTCCCACCACATAGGGAGAACCCGATGAAAGTTTCCTCGCCCCGCGCACGCTGGTCCCTCATCGCCGCCGTAGTGGCCATGACGGCCGCGGCCGCTTCCGCCGCCGACTTTCCCACCCGGCCCATCAAGTTCATCGTGCCGTACCTCGCGGCCGGCACCACGGACCTGGTGGCCCGCACCGTGGGGGCCAAGGTCGCCGAGAAGCTGGGCCAGCCGGTGGTGGTGGAGAACCGTCCCGGGGCAGGGGGCAACATCGGCATGGACGTGGTGGCCAAATCCGCTCCCGATGGCTACACGCTGGGCTTCGGCGCCATCTCCACCAATGCGCTGAATCCGCATATCTACAAGTCGATGCCGTTCGACCCGCGGCGGGACTTCACTCCCATCTCGCTGCTGGGCACCTCGACCATCGTCCTCACGGTGCGCCCGGAGCTGCCGCCCAAGACCGTGGCGGAGCTGGTGGACTACGCGAAGAAGGAGAAGGGCCTCACCTACGGAACCGCCGGCGTCGGCACCTCGATGCACCTGGCGGGCGTGCTCTTCTCCGACATGACCAGGACCGGGCTCACCCACGTGGCCTACAAGGGCAGCGCCCCGGGCATCAACGACATGCTGGGCGGGCACCTGCCGCTCATGTTCGACAACCTGCCGGCGTCGCTGCCGCAGATCCAGGCGGGCAAGCTGCGGGCGCTCGCCGTGGCGGGCAAGTCGCGCTCGCCCGCGATGCCCAATGTGCCGACGATGGCGGAGGCGGGGCTCACCGGTTACGCGGTCGAGCCCTGGTTCGGTCTCTATGGCCCGGCCAACATGCCGCCCGCCGTGGTCGCGACGCTCAACAAGGCATTCACCGAGGCGTTGGCGATGCCCGAGGTGCGCGAGGCCCTCACCAAGGCGGGCTTCAATCCCCGCGGCTCGACGGCGCAGGAGCTGGGGACGCTTTCGCAAACGGAGTACGAGCGCTTCGGCACCATCGCGCGGTCGGCCAATATCTCCGTGGATTGAGGGCCGCGCCCTGTCGTTCCCGCGCAGGCGGGATTCTCAACTTGGGCCCCCGCCTACGCGGGGGTGACAACTACGCGGGGGTGACGCCATGCGGGGGTGAGTCCCGCGAGTTGCAGGTGAAACCGCCGCGACGGGGAGCATGTGACGGACCTCACAGGGCCCGCGCCGGGCCTTGCCTATGATGGCGTCGAACGTTTATCAGGAACGCCGGCTTGGACGATAATGTCTGCAGCCCACGTCCCGGAGACCCACTTGATCCATCGCCACGCCGTGCTCGCCCTGATTGCGCTGTGCCTGCCCGCCTCTGCCCAGGTGCCGCGCACGCACAAGCCGCCGCTGCACGGCCAGGAGTGGATGGCGGTCACGGGCAAGCCCCTGGGCGCCATGGCGGGCGCGAAGATATTCCTGAAGAACGGCAATGCGGTCGATGCGGCCTGCGCCATGCTCGCCGCCACCGCGACGATGTGGGACGTGCTGCACTGGGGCGGCGAGACCCAGGCCCTGGTCTACAACCCGAACACGAAGAAGGTCATCGGCATCAATGCGCTCGGTGTCGCGCCCACCGGGGCCACGCCGGAATTCTTCCGCTCCAAGGGCATGAGCCACCCGCCGCCCTACGGTCCCCTCGCCGCGGTGACGCCGGGAACTCCAGGAGGCTTGATGGTGATGCTGGCCGAGTACGGCAAGCTCTCCCTCGCCGAGGTTCTGGAACCTGCGATCCGCATGGCCGACGGCTACCCGATCGAGGCCTCCAACGTTCGCCATATCGCTTCCGAGCGGGCGCGTCTGATGCAGTGGTCCGACTCGAAGCGCGTGATGCTGCCCAACCCCGGCGACACGCCGCCGGAAGCGGGGCAGATCTTTCGCCAACCCGACCTCGCCGCAACGCTGCGGAAGCTGGTCGAGGCGGAACGCCAGGCGCTGGCCGCAGGCCGCGACCGCAAGGCGGCCATCATGGCCGCCAACGACCGTTTCTACCGCGGCGACATCGCGAAAGAGATCGTGGCTGCCACGCGCGCGGGCGGCGGCCTCTTCACCGAATCCGACCTCGCCAACTGGAAAGTGCAGATCGAGGAGCCGGTGCGGACCTCGTATCGCGGAGTGGACGTCTACAAGCTCACCACCTGGACGCAGGGCCCGGTGATGCTGCAGACGCTCAACATCCTGGAGAACTTCGACCTGAAATCGATGGGGTACAACAGCACGCGCTACATCCACACCGTCTACCAGGCGATGAACCTCGCCTACGCGGATCGTGACTTTTATTACGGGGATCCGCGCACTCCGCCCGAGGAGCCGATCCGCGGGCTGCTCTCCAAGGATTACGCGCGTGAGCGGGCGAAGCTCGTCAATGCCGAGAAGAACGACGCCAAGGTCTCCCCGGGCGACCCCTATCCGTTCCAGGGCGGCGCCAATCCCTACACCGAGCTGTTGAAGCGCTGGCACGAGCCGCGCCAGAAGGCGCCGAGCCAGGGTGGCACGCCGATCGCGATGGAGGGCGCCGATGCTTTCGCGGGCTTGACCTTCTTCGCGGGGACGACCTCGGTGAACGCCGTCGACAAGGAAGGGTGGGTGGTCTCGATCACGCCTTCCGGCGGCTGGGTGCCGGCGTTCATCGCGGGCAAATCGGGCATCGGGCTCTCGCAGCGGATGCAGAGCTTCGTGCTCGATGCGGCCGAGAACCCCTTCAACGTCGTCGCACCCGGCAAGCAGCCGCGCGTGACGCTCACCCCCTCGATGGCGCTGCGCGACGGCAAGCCCTGGCTCGCCTTCTCGGTGCAGGGCGGCGATGGCCAGGACCAGGACCTGCTGCAGTTCTTCCTGAACGTGGTCGAATTCGGCATGACGCCGCAGCAGGCCGTCGAGGCGCCGGGCTTCTACAGCTTCCAGATGCGCGAGTCGTTCGAGAACCACGACTCGAAGCCCGGCGAGCTGTGGCTCAACGAGCGCACGCCGCCGTGGCAGCGCGACGAGCTCACGCGCATGGGCTACAAGATGACGTTCCGCGAGCGCAGCACCGGGCCCATCACCGCCGTGATGGTCGACCCGAAGCACGGGACTTTCTGGGGCGCGGCGGGCAACCACGGCGAGGACTACGGAATCGGATGGTAGAGGCCGTCATCGATCCAGCAACAGCTGTCATAGCGAAGCTGCGACAGGCGACAGCGGCCGCGGAGGCGCTGGCAAGCGTCGACTCGGCTTTCGCGTACTGCCGCACGATGCACGGCGACGGCCGCTCGGCGGATGCCCTTCCTTTCGCGCTCGAGGTCCTGAAGGCGTGTTCGGAGCGGGGCGACCGCGTGCAGATGCGCCGCTGCGCCATGATGTGCGGCCTCCTGTCGGCGGATTCGGCGGACATCGTAGGCGCCATCGAGCATTACATCTACGCCCTCAGGCTCGCGTCGGCGGACGAAGACCGCGGAGCGATGAGCCTCATCTGGAACAACATCGGGCTCGCCTTCGGAATCAGCGGAAGCTACGACAACGCGATTCGCTGCTATCGCCGTGCCCTCGCGCTGGTGGAGCCTGATGCGGGGGCGCGCAAGCAGCGCCACGTGGCGTGCGGGAATCTCGCCGATAGCCTCTACCACCTCGGCCAGGTGAGGGAGGGCATTACTTTCGCGGAGCGCGCCCTGAGCGAGTCGACGACCCAGATCATGGAGTCGGACCTGAGCTCCGCGGTGATCCTGCGGCGAAACCTGGTTCGTCTCCTCATCGCCGACGGCAGGCTTACCGAGGCGGAACTGCACGCCCAGGAGGCGATGCTGCTCGCACACTCCACCTCCGCCAAGCGCGCACGGATCGCGGCAGAAGTGGCCCGTGCTTCCACCGAGCTTGCCAGGGGGCAAACGGATGTCGCGCTGACCCGCCTCGACAGTGTCCTGGAGCGCGCGCGGGAAGTGCCGGCGGCGCTTCGTGACGCTCTTGCGTGTGCCATCCGCTCGGAGGAACAGGCAGGACATCCGGCACGCGCCTTGATGCGCCTCGAGGAGCTCACGGAGCTGATCTATTCGAGCGCCGTCGAGCGCGCCCGCCAGTACGTGACGAAGGCGGGATTCGGCGAGGCCATTCTGTGCCGTGCTCCACCGTTCGATCTGGAGGCGCGCGCACGCCTCGAATCCGCCCTGACGCCGCCGGCCGCCCCGGAAGGATGGAAGGCACTGCAACGGCTGGCAGCGGGCGCGGCCTTGCGCATGGATCCGTCGGGCTGGCATGGAATGCGCGTCGGCGCACTGGTGAAGGCCTTTGCCCTGCATCGCGGCCAAGCCCCGCTTCAGGCCCTCGAGTTCGGGCTTGCCTCCGAGTTGCACGACGTCGGCATGATGTCCATTCCCGAGGGCCTGTTGGCAAAGCGAGGCCTCCTCAACCCGGCTGAGCGCGGGCTGGTCCAGCGGCATGCCGATGCAGGAGCGGAGATTCTTTGCGACAACCAGCATCCGCGGATGCTGCTCGCCCGGGAGGTCGCGAAGTATCACCATGCGCGATGGGACGGGCAGGGGCACCCGCAGCGCGTCGGCGACGAGTTCATCCCGCTGGCGGCCCGCATGTGCGCCGTTGCCGATGCATACGATTCGATGGTTTGCGGACTCTGCGGGCGTGATTCGCGTACTATGGACGAGGCATTGCAAGAGTTAAGCCGAAACGCCGGTTCGCAGTTCGATCCCGAGTTGGTCGTCGAGTTCGACGAAATGATTCGGGGAGAGATGGAAGGTCGCGGAGTCGACCTGGGGGAGGGGCCGGGGATGCAGGATTTCCTCGAGCTCATCCGATCCCTTACGGAAGAACGAGGATTCGTCTAATGGAAAAGCTTTCAATCGACGCGAAGCACCAGCGCATGCTGGAACTGCTGGCTCTCGGCGCCTCCAATCGCGCCATCGCAGAAAAAATGGGGTACCAGGAGGGGACGATGCGCGTCTACCTCCACAACCTCTACAAGAAGATCAGTGTCGCCAACAAGACCGAAGCGGTCGTGTGGTACCTGAACAAGGGCCGCGCGCAGCTCCAGGCCGCGGCGGCGCCTCCACCCACGCCCCAGGCCACCGAAGACGTGCTGGGCGACATGGCGCTGCGCGAAGGGCTCTACGCCTCGCTCGGCGTGATGGTGAACTTCGTGGGCCCCTTCAGCCGGGTCTGGGAGATCGGCCAGCGCCTCGCCGGCAACGAGCCTGCACCCGAGGAGCTGCCGCGGCGAGCCCAGGCGCGCCTGCTGTGGAAGGCGCTGCTCGAGGGTGATTGGGCCTACGGCAAGCGTACCTACGATGCGGACGAGGGCGGGATGATGCGCTACCAGGCGCCGTCGGATGCCGTGATGTTGGTGCTCCTGCTGCAGGCGGGGGGTTACACCAGTGCGGCGGAGCGCCTCGCCACCCAGTTGCAGCAGAAGCGCAAGAGCGGCACCAGCATCTCGGCGCGCGAGACCGCCCTGATCACGGGGTTTCCCACTGCCCTCGAGCATGAAGATCGCGAAGGCATCGCCGCGGTGGTGAAGCTCACGGCGGAGAAAAGCACCGCCGCGCCCTTGAAACAGATTGCCATGGCGGCGCTATTCCACGCCTATCGCGCGCGCAAGGATCCGGAGCGCGCACGCCGTGCGGCGCACGCGCTCTGGTCCGAATCCGAAACCGCAAGGCAGCAGTTGCGCGCGATGGGCGACCGCACGTTTGGAGCGGATCAGGTGCCCTCGCCTTCCCGCTCCACAACGAAGGAAGCTGGCATCGTTCGCGAGAAGGCGGTCGCTACCCGCTAGTCACGGCCAGCCGGGCATTCCGTCGCCCCCGCTCGCCAGCACCAGCTCCAGGTCGTTCAGCAGCCGAACTTCGGACGCCGCCTTCGCGGCGTCCGCCCCGGCCTGCTCCTGCTCGTTCCCCCGCGACGCTTCGCCCGATTTTCCGAATTTGTCCATGTGATGCTCCTTTGGTGGGTTGAGGGACCGGCTTGGTCCGCCGGTATTATTGCTAATGATAATTGACGTGGCAAGTAAAATAAACGAACATAAGCGGCATGGATCCGTTGGAAGCCGCCCTGAAAAGGTATATCGAGTCGAACGGCGAGCGCCCCATCCAGCCGGGGGAGCTTTGCGCCGCCCTGGCCGTGGGAGAAAGGCGCCTGCGGCGCCTCTTCGCCGCCGTTTACCGGGAAACACCCAACCAGTTCCTCCGCCGCCATCGCCTGCGCCTCGCCCGCCGGCGCCTCCAGGACGGCGAGGAGGATCGCGTCACCGATGTCGGCATGCGTTACGGCTTCTTCGACCTGGGGCGTTTCGCCTCCCAATATCGCGAGCTCTTCGACGAGTTGCCGTCCGAAACCCTGCGGCGCCATCGCGCGGGCGCGAGCTAGGCCTGCGGCGTGGGAGCCGACACCACCATTTATGCGGCGCTCGCCTGGCTGGTTGTTTTCCTGGTCGTGCTGGTGCCGGGCTACGTCGGCTACATGCGCGAGCGCCGGCAGAGGAAGCGCCTCGAGCGGCAGGTGATCGAGATCGCCGAGAGCCTTCCGGGCGCGGTGTTCCAGTGGCGCAACCCCACCCCCACCCGGCGGGCGAGCTACGAGTTCCTGAGCCGCAATACCGACGAGCTGCGCGGAGTGGACCGCGTGGCGGCGCTGGGCAACCCCGACGTGATCCTCGATACCGTGATGGAGGGCGACCGCGAGCGCCTGCTGGCCGCCGCCGCCGAGGGCGAACGCCTGATGCAGCCGATCCGCGTGGACTACCGGGTGATCGACCCGCGCGGCGGCCTGCGCTGGATGCGCACCTCGGCCGCGCCCCGCCGGCAATGGGATGGCACCGTCCTCTGGAGCGGCCACTGGGCCGACATCACCGAGGAAAAGCGCCTCGAAGGCGACCTGCGTGCCGCGAAGGAAGCGGCGGATGCGGCCAATCGCGCCAAGAGCAC
Organism: Burkholderiales bacterium; assembly: GCA_031375445.1. Lineage (GTDB taxonomy): Bacteria > Pseudomonadota > Gammaproteobacteria > Burkholderiales > Usitatibacteraceae > Usitatibacter. The sequence continues at coordinate 7,120 of JANMHV010000443.1, forward strand.
CTTCCTCGCCACCGTGAGCCACGAGATCCGCACCCCGATGAACGGCGTGCTCGGCATGCTGGAGCTGCTGGCGATGACGCCGCTGGAGAGCGACCAGCGAGCGAGCCTCGCCGTGGTGCGCGAGTCCAGCAAGTCGCTGCTGCGCATCATCGACGACATCCTCGACTTCTCGAAGGTGGAGGCGGGACGCCTCGAGTTGCGCCCGGAGCCGGTGTCGCTCGCACGGGTGCTCGAGCGCGTCCACGGCCTCTATTCCGGCACCGCCAGCAGCAAGGGCCTGCTGCTCACCATGGCGATGGACGAGCGGCTGAGCCCCTGGGTGCTCGCCGATGCGCTGCGGGTGCAGCAGATCCTCGGCAACCTGGTGAGCAACGCGATCAAGTTCACCGGCAAGGGCGAGGTGTCGATGCGGGCGGATCTCGTGGAGCGCCTCGATGGCGAGGACTACGTGCGCTTTACGGTGGCCGATACCGGCATCGGCATCACGGCCGAGGACCAGCTGCGCCTGTTCCAGCCCTTCGTTCAGGCAAGCGGCCTCGCGCTACGGCGGCACCGGCCTGGGCCTTTCGATCTCGAAGCGGCTGGCGGAGCTGATGGGCGGCTCGGTGGAGATGCGAAGCCGCACGGGCGCGGGCACCGAGGTGGAGGTGATGCTGCGCTTTCCGATCGCGCGGCAACCGGCGGGCACGGGGGAGGGCGCAGCGTTCGACGGCACGATCGGCGTCGTCGCGGCCCGGCCGGCGCCCACCATCGAGCAGGCGGAGCGGGAGCGCACCCTGGTGCTGATCGTGGACGACCACCCCATCAACCGCATGGTCCTTGCCCGCCAGGTCCGGGCGCTCGGTTATGCGTGCGAGGTGGCGCAGGATGGGCTGGTGGCGCTCGACCTCTGGAGCGGCGACCGCTTCGGCCTCGTGGTCACCGATTGCAACATGCCCGAGTTATCCGGCTACCAGCTCACCCGGCACATCCGCGCGGCCGAGGAGCGCCACGGCCACGCGCGCACGCCCATCATCGCGTGCACCGCCAACGCGCTCGGCGGCGAGGCGGAGCGTTGCCTCGCCGAGGGCATGGACGATTACCTGAGCAAGCCGGTGGAGCTGGCTCGCCTGGCCGAGAAGCTCAATCGCTGGCTGCCGCTGCCCGAGGCGCCGTTGACGCATGCGCCTGCGGTCATGCGCGCGGCCCTGTCCCGTTTCGAGCCCCTGGATCGTGCCGTGGTGGAGGAGATCTCCGCCGGCAACCCGGTGGTGGCGCGCGAGGTGCTGGTGCGCTTCCACCGCTACAACTCGGAGGATGCGCAGCGCCTGCGCGGCGCCGTTTCCTCCGGTGATTTCGATCGCGTGTGCGAGGCGGCGCACCGCATCCGCGGGTCTAGCCGCACCGTGGGCGCGAGCGACCTCGCCATCGCCTGCGAGCGCATGGAGGCGGCCGCGGGCAAGGGCGACTGGGACGCCGTGGCGCAGGCGATGGAGGATTTCGACCGCGAGGTCGGGCGCATGGACCGGCACATCTCGGGATTGGCGGCTGCGTGATCCCGCGGGATGTGCGGGTGGAGGACCTGCGATTCCTCGTCGTCGAAGACCACGGGTTCCAGCGCTGGACCCTCGGGCTCATGCTGCAGAACCTCGGCGCGCGCGCGATCTTCTCCGCGCAGGACGGGCTCGAGGCGCTCGAGGTGCTGCGGCACATCGACCCGCCCATCGACGTGATCGTGACCGACCTCAACATGCCGGGCATGGATGGCATCGAGTTCATCCGCCACGCCGGCGACCTGGGCATCGGCGCCGCCTTCATTCTCGCGAGCGAGCAGGAGCGCTCGCTGGTGGCTTCGGTCGCGCGGATGGCGAGCGCCTACGGCGTGCGGGTGCTCGATTCGATCCAGAAGCCGGTGACGGGGGCGAAGCTCGCCGCGGCACTGGCGGGATACCGGCCGGCCCAGGGGAGTGGGCGCGCGAAGGAGGCGGCGCCGGCCTTCACGGTGGCGGAGATCGAGGTGGGCATCGATGCGGGCGAGTTCGAGCCCTTCTTCCAGCCCAAGGCCGAGCTCGCGACCGGTATCGTACGCGGCGCCGAGGCGCTGGCCCGCTGGCGCCATCCGCGCTTCGGGTTGATTTCACCCGGCGCGTTCATCGAGATCCTCGAAGGCAGCGGGCGCATCGATGCGCTCACGCTCACGATCCTCGAGCAGTCCGCACGCTGCTGCCGCGAGTGGCGCGACCACGGCATCGATGCGGGCCTGTCGGTGAACATCTCGCTCGTGTCGCTCACCGAGGTGGCGCTGGCCGATCGCCTCACGGCGGTGGTCGTGGCGGCCGGGCTGCATCCGCGGGACGTGACGCTGGAAGTGACCGAGACAGCGGCCGCGACCCACATCGGGCGCGTGCTGGAGAACCTCTCGCGGCTGCGGATGAAGGGCTTCGGCCTCTCGATCGACGATTTCGGCACCGGCTATGCCTCGATGCAACAACTGGCGCGCATGCCGTTCACGGAGTTGAAGATCGACCAGTCGTTCATCCGCAATTCGCCCGCCGACCCTTCGAGCCTCGCGGTGCTGGAGTCGAGCCTCGAGATCGCCGGCAAGCTCGGCATCGAGGCCGTGGCCGAGGGCGTCGAGACGCGCGAGGAGGTGCAGCTGCTGCGTAGCCTCGGCTGCCGCGTCGCCCAGGGCTTCTTCTTCGGCAAGCCGCTACCCGCCGACGACTTCCTCCGCGCCCTGCGTTAATGGGGTCCGGTTATTTTTT
>JANMHV010000453.1:0-9818 GCA_031375445.1 Burkholderiales bacterium
CCGGCTGCCGGAGTTCTCCGCAAGGTTGCTATCGACCTTGAACTGGTAGCGATCGCCACGAACGCCAGCGAGGGTGCGCAACCAGTCGCTCCACTGCGTCTGGTTCTCGAAGTAGAGCGCCAGGCTGGTTTCCCGCACGCGGTCCTCGCGAGTGGTTGCCGTACGCTGACGCGCAACCGAGTCATGGAGGGCTACCGGTCCCAGGCGGTCCTGGCGAAGATCCCATCCGAGCGTGTGCTGCATCCGCTTCCCTGAGAAATCGTCGATATGGGTCCAGCTGCCGTTCCATCCGTTCAGGCGTCGCTTCTCTTCCTGGTTGAACTGGTCGCCGTCTTCCGGACGATCCAGGAAATAGGTGAAGTTCGAGTAGAGGTCGAGGTCGGAGCGGATGGCGTAGGCCGTGGTCTGCAGTACGCCGCCGGCGAACCGGGTCTGGTAGTCGGCCGACAAACTGTAACGATGGGAGCGCCCGCCGTCGGTGGGGTCGACCAGCCCGAAGCGGCCGATGCGCCCGTCCTCCACCGCCCGCCGGGGAATCTGGTCCGTCGAGTTCCATCTGCCTGAGTACCCCATCGCGGTGAGGTTCCATTTGCCCTCGGCCGTGGCCTGCGTGTAGCGCAGGACGCCGTTGTACTTGCGGTAGTCGTCGGGTTTGTCCCAGGGCCCGTTGCTGCGGCCGATCTCGACCGCGTAGAGCAGGTCGCCTGAACCCACTTTCGCGGAGTCCAGGAGCAGTGCGCGCCCGTAGCGATCGCTGCCGACGATGAGCTCCGCGACGCCCTGCTTCACGCGTTCGAAGTAATGGATGTTCGCGGCGCCGGCGGTCGCGAAATCGCCGAGCGAAGCGTAATAGGGCCCCTTGAAGTAATCGATTCGCGAAACCAGCTCGGGGATCATGAAGTTCAGGTCGGTCCACCCCTGCCCGTGAGCGTGGGTGCGCATGTTGACCGGCATGCCTGCGATGGTCGTCGCGAAATCGGTGCCATGGTCGAGGTTGAATCCCCTGAGAAAGTACTGATTGGCCTTGCCGGCGCCGCTGTGCTGCGTCACCACCATGCCCGGGATGTATTCCAGCACCTCGCCGGCACGTAGCAGGGGCCGATCCTCGATCAACTGGGGTCCTATCACTCCGGCGCTGGCGGCGTCGGAGGTGCCGATCCGGTTGTCGTAGTGGCCCTCGACGTCGATGCGTTCGATCCGCTGGACTCCGTCCGCCGCGGCGTGCAAAGCCAGCCCTGAAATGCAAATCGAGATCATCGTTTTCAATTTCGCAACTCCAGTTGAAGGATGGTTCCCCGGGCGATCTTGTCGGCCATTGGGTCGGAATGCCCGGGCAAACAGGGCCAGTGGCGCGGCACAGGCGTGTCGACGCCGGCCGTCCATTGCGGTCTTTTGCATGAAATCTCCTCCGCCGGCAGTCCGCTCGGCAGTGGTCGTGGGGCGTGGTGAGCGCGCAAGCGCGCTGCCCCGTATCGCGGGCGATAACGAGGAGCAGACGTTGCGACGGGTCAGGTCAACCGGCCGGTGGGCGAGGCGGGCGTTCCAGAGGCAGCACGGTGCGCGACGCAAAGGCGCACGGGAGCGAGCCTGTCTGAGGCGCCGGCCCCGTTTGGGCGGCGGCGACGAGATATGAAGCGATCGTGTCCAGGTCCAGGGCAATCCGCTTGGCGGCCCCACCCGCAACGCCGGCAGGGTCGTCCGCGTCGGCTTCCTCCATCACCACACCCGGCTCGTCAGCATCATGGTGATGGTGGGCCACGTCTGAATGCGAATGGTGAGGCGGATCGCCGGAATGCGCATCCCCATGCGTTTCGGCCTGCACGGCAATGGTGTTCGCGTGGTAGTGACCCGGCCAGACAGTGCGCGCAATGGCGATGTCAAAGCCCTGACCGATGACGGCCAGCGCCAGGAGCCCGATTGCCACCTGGAATTCGAACTTCATCAGGTCAAGCGGTCCTTCGTTGGCATCCGGCTCTTCCTTTGGTGATCATCGACTGTACGCAATCTCGTCCGTGCCAGATGCAGCCGCGCGCAGCGGCGAACGCACGCGCGCGTAGGAATCGTCTGACAAACATTCACATTGGGTCTGATAGGCGTGCGACGTGCAACGCGGGATGCTCGAGGCCAAGCTGAGAGAGCCGCACGTCCCGGGCGACTGTGCTTGCCGTTCCGCCTATGGCGGTCAACGTAACGTGCCATCCGACGTTCATGAATAAGGCTGATCACAACCAGCAAACTTCGCTCGACGGACGCCATAAGGAGATGATATGAAACAGTTATATTTGGCCGGCCTGATCGCCGCCCTCACCACTTCCGCCCTCGCCGAGGTCACCCTCTACGGCAGGCCCGATTTCGAGGGACGCTCGTTGGTCGTAACAGACGCTGTACGAGACCTCGACCGCGACAATTTCGCCAATCGCGCCTCATCCGTGATCGTGAGGGGCTTCCCATACGAGTTTTGCAACGATCAGGCCTTCGGGGGCCGGTGCGTTGTCCTTCCTCCCGGCAGGTATCCCACCCTTGCGGCAGTGGGCCTCGATGATGCCATCGTCTCGGTTCGGCCTGCGGCACCTCCCCCGTCAATCGCGGAAATCACGCTCTACGGCCGTGAGGGGTTCGAAGGGCGCTCGTTCACCACGCAGGAACGGGTTGGGAATCTCGAGCGGCTCGATTTCAACGACCGCGCCTCGTCGGCGATCGTGCGCGGCGGACGCTTCGAAATTTGCGAGGACCGCGGGTTCGAGGGGCGTTGCATGGTGTTGAGGCCGGGGGAGTATCCATCCCTCGCGGCCATGGGAATCAACGATGCCATCTCGTCGGTGCGTCCCGTGCTGCGGCAGGCGCAGGTCGAGGAGCGGCGCTTCGCGCCTCCGCCGCCTGTTACGCAGGAGCGCCGTTTCGCTCCCCCGCCGCCCGTGCCGGTTTACGATTACCGTCCGCAGCGCGACGAGAGGCTGTACGAGGCCGACGTGGTTTCGGTGCGCGCCGTCTTTGGGCGTCCGGAGCAGCGCTGCTGGGTGGAACGTGAAGCCGTGGCCTCGCGGCCCGGAGACTCGAACGTGGGCGGCGCGATCGTCGGCGGGATCATCGGCGGCATTCTTGGCCACCAGGTCGGAAGCGGCCGCGGCAACGATGCGGCCACCGCGGTGGGCGCCATCGCCGGCGCGGCCATCGGCTCGAACCAGGGCGGCATCGGCACCACGTACACCCGCGACGTGCAACGTTGCGGGCCTTCGCAAGCGAGCGGGCAGCCGGAGTTCTACGACGTGCGTTATCGCTTCCGCGGAACCGAACGCACGGTCCAGATGGCGCGACCGCCCGGCCCCAGCATCACGGTGAATGCCGACGGGGAGCCGCGCGCGCCGTCCTGAGCCGCAATGGGGTGTCGACGGAGGAATCCCGGGGGGCGTAAAGCCCCCCGGCCCATTACTCCTGCAGCGTGATGTTGCGGGCCTTCACCACCTGCTTCATGCGATCGATCTCGCTCTTCACCTGGGTGGTGAACTCCGCGGGCGAGTTGCCCACCGGGCGGGCGCCGATGTCCTCCAGCCGCTTGCGCAGCTCCGGGCTCGCCATCGCCTTGCCCATCGCGGCGGTGATGCGGGCGATGACGTCTGCCGGAACCTTGGCGGGGGCGAGGAGGCCGTACCACGCCTCGTCGGTAAAGCCTTTCATGCCGGCGTCTTCCATCGTCATGATGTTGGGGTAGCCGGGGATCTTCTGCGGCGAGATCGCGCCCATCGCCTTCAGCTTGCCGCCGTCGATGTGGTTCTTCGACGAGGGGAACTGGTCGAACAGGATATCGACCTGGCCGCCCATCACATCCTGCATCGCGGGGCCCGAGCCCTTGTACGGCACGTGCACGAGCTTGGTGCCGGAGTACGTCTGGAACGACTCGCCCAGCATGTGGTTGATGCTTCCCACCCCCGAGGTGGCGAAGGTGTACTTGTCCGGGGTTGCCTTCAGCAGTGCCACGAACTCCTTCAGGTCCTTCGCCGGGAACTTGGCGTTGACGCTGATCACGTTGGGCATCGAGGCGATGTTCGTGATGGGGATGAAATCCTCGAGCGTGTACTGGGGCTTCGGGTGCGCCGCGGGATAGACGATCATCGTGCTCACGGTGGCCACGAGCAACGTGTAGCCGTCGGGGGCGGCGTTCTTCACCTGCATCGTACCGAGCGCGCCGGCGGCGCCGCCGACGTTCTCCACCACGATGGGTTGCCCGATCTCCTTGCCCAACTGCTGTGCCGCGAGGCGCGCGATGAGGTCGGTGCTGCCCCCCGCGGCGAACGGCACCACGAGCCGGATCGGTCGCGTGGGATAGGACTGCGCCCCGGCACCGGCTGCGACCAGGCAGGTAAGGGTTGCGGCTACGACGGATTTCCAGATTCTCATGGGGGCGGCCTCGGGCATGGCGAATCCGCAACTTTACCGACTTTCGGCGCCCCCCTGCGCCGCCGCGTTCGCCGCAAGGGGAAGCCAGCGGCGGATGCGCGAATCGGAGGCCTGGCGGCGTTCCGCCCGGGCGGCCAGGATCTGCCCCCGCAGGAAATCGCGGCGCTTTTGGGAGTGAGTCGCCACGAGCTCCTGCTGCAGGGCGTCGAGCTCGTCGTCGATCAGCGCGATTTGGCGATCGAGCTGGGCCAGGCGGGTGCTTCCGGGGATGTTTTCCATGCCCGGTCGGACCGTTGCAAGGGTCAGGTGTTCACCGCGATGTCCATCCGGCAGAGGCACCGGGCGGCGACGATCCCGATCGTAGGAGGCCGCCGATACGTGCGTGTGCTGCCTGCTAGAACGACCGCGGCAACCCGAGCAGGTGCTCGGCCACGTACGAGTAGATGAGGTTGGTCGAGATCGGCGCCACCTGGTAGAGGCGTGTCTCGCGAAACTTGCGCTCGATGTCGTACTCGGTGGCGAAACCGAAACCGCCGTGCGTCTGCAGGCAGACGTTGGCCGCCTCCCACGAGGCCTTCGCGGCGAGGTACTTGGCCATGTTCGCTTGCGCGCCGCACGGCTGGTGGGCGTCGAAGAGGCGCGCCGCCTCGAAGCGCATCAGGTTGGCCGCCTCGATCTCCATGTAGGCGTCGGCGATCGGGAATTGCACGCCCTGGTTGCGTCCGATGGGGCGGTCGAACACCACGCGCTCGTTGGCGTACTTGACGGCCCGCTCCGTGAACCAGTAGCCGTCTCCGATGCATTCGGCGGCGATCAACGTGCGCTCGGCATTGAGCCCGTCGAGGATGTACTTGAAGCCCCCTCCCTCCTCGCCGATCAGGTTCTCCTCGGGGATCTCGAGCTGGTCGAAGAAGAGCTCGTTGGTCTCGTGGTTCACCATGTTGGCGATGGGACGCACGGTGAGGCCCTTGCCGATCGCTTCGCGGAGATCGACGATGAAGATCGACATGCCTTCGGACTTCTTCTTCACCTCGGCAAGCGGCGTGGTGCGGGCGAGGAGGATCATGAGGTCCGAGTGCTGCACGCGCGAGATCCACACCTTCTGGCCGTTCACGACGTAGCGGCCATCCTTCTTCACCGCGGTCGTCTTGATGCGCGTGGTGTCGGTGCCGGCCGTGGGCTCGGTGACCGCCATCGACTGGATGCGCAGCGTCCCCGCGGCGATCGGCGGCAGGTACTTCTGCTTCTGCGCGGCGCTGCCGTTGCGAAGCAGCGTGCCCATGTTATACATCTGCCCGTGCACGGCACCCGCGTTGCCGCCGGACCGGTTGATCTCCTCCATGATCACCGAGGCCGCGGTGAGCCCGAGCCCCGTACCTCCGTATTCCTCCGGGATCATCGCCGCGAGCCAGCCGGCCTCGATCAACGCGTCGACGAACTTCTCGGGATAGCCGCGCTCCGCGTCGACCTTGCGGAAGTATTCGTCGGGAAACTCGCGGCACAGCTGGCGCACGGCGTCGCGGATTTCCTGGTGCTCGTCGGGGGCGTTCAACATGGAGCGGCCTTCAGTCGGTGCCGGAAGCTCTCCATCATAGGGCGTCGGGGAGGCCCCGTCCTTTTCGCTTCACGCGACCGGATTATCATTCGCGAATGGATAGCTGAATGGAATCCCCATGCACCCCTCCAAGGCGAACGAAGCGGCATTCGAACGCGCGGTTGCAGAAATCGCGGCGTCGGCCGAGGTCTTGATCGCCAGCCGGTTCGCAAGGCGTAGGCTTACGCTACCCCTTTTCCGCGAGATGCCCATGAAAACCCGCACCCTCCTCCTCGCGGCCGTCATCGCCGCCCTGCCCGCGGCGGCGAAAGAAGCTGTTCCCACGGAAACGCTGAGAGTCGCGGGGCTACGCGCACCGGCCGAGATCCGCGTCGATCGTTGGGGCGTGCCTCACATCTATGCAAGAAGCGAAGCGGACCTTTTCTTCGCGCAGGGCTTCAACGCCGCGCGGGACCGCCTGTTCCAGATCGACCTGTGGCGCCGGCGCGGCCTGGGCCAGCTCTCGGAAGTGTTCGGGCCGTCGTTCGTGGACCAGGACCGCGCTACGCGCCTCTTCCTCTACCGCGGCGACATGGATCGCGAATGGCGCATCTACAGCGCGAAAGGCACGCGGGCGCTCGAGCCCATCACCCAGCGGTTCGTGGAGGGCATCAACGCCTACGTCGATTGGGTCGCGCAGAATCCCGCGGGCCTGCCCTGGGAATTCAAGCACCTCGGCTACACGCCGGCGAAGTGGACCGCCGAGGACGTGATCCGCATCCGCTCCCACGGCCTTACCCGCAACCTCAACTCGGAGGTCGCGCGCGCCAACACGTTGTGCAAGGCGAAAGGCGTCGAGGCGGACCACGTGCGCTTCGGCCTTACCAACGAGTGGAAGGTGCAGGTGCCGGAAGGCCTCGACCCCTGCCTTCCCGCGGACATCCTCAAGACTTTCCAGCTCGCCACACAAGGCGTTCGGGTGACGCGCGATGCATTGAAGACGAGCGTGGCCCCCGAAACCCTCGCGGCACTCGAGGGTGAGACGCCGCCCGAGGGCAGCAACAGCTGGGTGGTCTCGCCATCGAAGTCTTCCACCGGCCGCGCGATCATGGCGAACGATCCGCACCGCGCGTATTCCGCGCCCAGCCTGCGCTACATCGCGCATTTGTCCGCGCCAGGGCTGGACGTCATCGGCGCGGGGGAACCCGCGCTTCCCGGCATCTCGCTCGGCCACAACGGCACCATCGCCTTCGGCCTCACCATTTTCAACATCGACCAGGAAGACCTCTACACCTACGAGTTGAATGCCGAGGGCACGCAGTACAAGTACAAGGACGGCTGGGAGGCTTTCCGCGTGGTCCGCGAGACGATCGCGGTAAAGGGTGGGGCGGCGCGCGAGGCTGACCTCACGTTCACGCGGCATGGGCCGGTGATCCTGCTCGACAAGGAAAAGCGCCGCGCCTACGCGGTGCGCTCGGGGTGGCTCGAAGCGGGCATGAGCCCGTACTTCGGCTCGCTCGACTACATGCGCGCTCGCGACTTCGGTACGTTCAAGAAGGCGCTGGTGAACTGGGGGGCTCCCACCCTCAACCAGGTTTACGCGGACGTGAAGGGCAACATCGGCTGGGTGGCGAGCGGCCTGGCGCCCAAGCGCCCCAACTGGGACGGACTGCTGCCGGTTTCGGGCGACGGCCGCTTCGAGTGGGACGGCATCTGGCGCGGCGACGACCTGCCCTCGGCGTACAACCCGGCGCAGGGCTTCATCGCCACGGCCAACGCGTACAACATTCCGGCCGATTACCCGGCGCGCGAGCGCAAGCTAGGATTCGAGTGGACCAACCCCTCCCGCCACGACCGCGTGCACGAGGTGCTTGGCGCGCTGCCCAAGGTGTCGCTCGAGGATTCGCAGCGCCTGCAGAACGACATCCTCTCGCTTCCCGCGCGGCGGCTGTTGGTTTTGCTGGCGCCACTCTCGTCCGACGACGAAAAGACCAAACGCGCACTCGCGTTCCTGCGCGGCTGGGACGCGCGCCTTTCGGCCGATTCGCCCCAGGCCGCGCTCGAGGAGGTGTGGAACCTGCGCCACCTGCGCAAGGCCTATCGCGAGACGGTGCTCAAGCCGGAGGCCGCCGGCGCCTTCGCGACCGCCGACGTGAACGTGATGCTTGCGGCACTCGAACAGCCGGACGCGCGCTTCGGCGACCCGCCCGCCTCGAAGCGCGACCAGGTGCTCCTCGCGTCGCTGAAGGGCGCGTGGGAAGAGATGGAGAAGCTGCAGGGTGCCGAGCCCTCGATGTGGCAGTGGGGCAAGCTGCACCACAACTTGAACGAGCATCCGTTCGCGCCGGTCGTGGACGACGCCATGCGCGCGCGCATCAACGTGGGGCCCATCGCGAAGGACGGCAGCGAGCACACGCCGAGCCAGTCGCTCGCGCGCGCGACCGACTTCCGCCAGATGAACGGCCCCTCGGTGCGCATGGTGGTCGACGTCGGCAACTGGGACAACTCGCGCGTCGTGAACCATCCCGGGCAATCGGGCGATCCTGCGAGCCCGCATTACCGCGACTTGGCGCCGTTGTGGGCTTCGGGGCAGTACTTTCCGATGCTCTATTCGCGCAAGGCTGTAGAAGGCGCTACGGAGCGGGTCATTCGTTTGGTGCCATAGAACTCCCAACCCCGGCTCCATCGCCGGGAAGCTGCTCCCTCTGCCTGGTCGCTGTCACGGCAAGGGGAGGGGCCACAGCCCCATCCCCGGCGCTTCAACCACAACAACAGCCTCGCCGAGGCGCGGGCGTCGGAGCGGTGCCATCGGCCACCTTGGCCTCATAACCGGCCGCGGAGATCGCACGCACGACTTCGTCCTTGCTCGCATTCCCGTCGACGCGGACAAGCCCGGACGACAGATCCACCTCCACACCCGCCTTTGAATCGACGCCTCGAACCGCGCGGGTGACCGCCGCGACGCAACTGTTGCATGTCATTCCGTTCACGCTGAGTTCCAACATGTTCAACTCCCTGGTGACTGATGATTCGATGCTGCACCTTCCCCCCATGGCAAGGTCAAGCATCGTGCGCATTCAGGTGCGCTTGTCCCCGGTCCTGGAGTGCCGGATTGATCTGCATCAATCGATCAACCTCCCACGGCGATAGCCTTTGCTTTCCACCTCCTCAGGAGTCCCAGATGAAACTCGCCACCTTGATCGCGTGCTCCCTCGTCACCGTTTCCGGTTTAGCGTTCGCCGCCTCCCCTGCCGTCAAAGAGAAAATCGACGTCCAGGCCAGCGCAGTGCTGGAGCTGAAGGACGGCGGATCCATCTCCATCGGCCCCGATGGCCACACCTACCACGTCGACGCGAAGGGCAAGCGTGTGCGCATGAAGAACGGCGTCGTGATGGAAGGAAAGGACGGCAAGAAGTATCTCCACAGCAACGACGCGATCTGGCAGCAGATCAGCACCAAGGGCACGCTCGCGCCGAACCGCTAAAAATTGCAATCCTGGATCTATTTCTGGCAATGCGTGCGCGGGCATACTCGCGTCCAATCACGCCTGCCTGCTCACACTGTACGGTGTCGAACGTGCACCCTCCCACGGTTAGCGTTTTCGCAGATCTCTCTCGTAGTGCCGGCATCTGCGCCGACTCGGCCAAGCGAGCGAACGATGCTCGACGCCGGGGCGCGGTGTCGTCAATTCGGATGTATGTCACCGCACAGACTTGAATACTCCCATCCTCCACAATTCCAGAACGCTAAATAGCACTCTCACAAAGGAGTAACCAAATGAAAATCTTCAAGACACTTGCCAGATCGATGCTCGCCATTTCGGTTGTCGCCTCGCCTATCGCCTTCGCGCAGGACAAGAAGACGGTTCACATGGACGAATTCATGAAGT
>JANMHV010000003.1:0-3082 GCA_031375445.1 Burkholderiales bacterium
CACGGCTTCGGCTTCTCGTTCGCGCTGCGGGACACGCTGCAGCTCGCGGGCTCCCACCTCCTCACCTCGCTCCTCGCGTTCAACGTTGGTGTCGAGCTGGGACAACTCGCGGTCCTCGCGGTGCTGGTGCCGGCGCTGACACTCCTCTTCCGCTTCGTGCCCGAGCGCATCGCCACGATCATCGTCTCGGCCCTCGTTGCCCACGTCGCATGGCATTGGACGGCGGAGCGCTGGGAAAAGCTGCGGCAGTTCCCGTGGCCCACCATCGACGACGCGGGCGTGGCGCTCCTGCTGCGCTGGATGATGGTGCTGTTGGCGATCGCGGCGCTGGCGTGGGCAGTGCGCGTGTTTAGAATGCGCATTCCTCCCACGACCGGACACCGCCAAAAATGAGATCCGCAATCGCCGCACTCGCCGCCCTCGCATTCGCCACGGCGCTGCACGCGAGGCCCGTCCTCGAGCAGGTGGGCGAATACACCATCAAGGAGGCGAACCAGGGTGTCGGCGTCGACGACAAGCATTTCTACGCCGTGGACAACACCACCATCGGCAAGTACGACAAGAAGACCGGCAAGCTGGTGCGCGCGTGGAACGAGAAGAAGGGCGGGCCGATCGTGCACCTCGACAGCGCCCTGCTGATGGACGGCAAGCTCTACGCGGCCCACTCCAACTACCCCGAGTGGCCGATGACGAGCTCGCTCGAGATCTTCGACGCCGAGGCGATGGAGCACGTCGGCAGCCACAGCTTCGGCATCCAGTACGGCTCGCTCACCTGGGTGGACTGGAAGGACGGCCACTGGTGGATGACCTTCGCCAACTACGACCGGCCCTTCGGACCCGACAAGACCAAGTACGGCAACAAGCTCAACACCCTGATGGTGAAGTTCAACAAGGACTTCATCCCCGTGGGCTCGTGGGTGCTGCCCAAGGTGCTGCTCGACAAGTTCGAGGACATGAGCAACTCCGGCGGCTCGTGGGGGCCCGACGGGTACCTGTACCTCACCGGGCACGATCCGGCCGAGCTCTATCGCATGCGGTTGCCGAAGGCGGGCAGCGTGCTGGAGTTGGTCGACGTGATCCCGATGAACGTGCGCGGCCAGGGCATCGCCTGGGACCGCTCCCAGCCCGGGACGATCTACGGGATCGTGCGCGCCACTGCCGCTGAGCGCGCCGCGGGCGGCGGGCACAAGGTGACGGTGTTCAAGCTCACCGAGAAGTGAGCCGGCGGGGGCGCGCTAGCGGGTGATCGCGACCAGCACGCTGCAGGGCGCGTGCTCGATCAGCGCCTTCGACACCGAGCCGCGCCACCAGCGCGCGGCCCAGCTGTCCAGGTGCTTGTGGCCGACGATGATGAGGTCCACGCCGTTCCTCTGGGCGCAGCGCACGATCTCGTCCACCGCTTCCCCGGTGACCACTTCGCCGGTCGCCTGGTGGCCCGATTCCGACAGCCGCCCGAGCCCTTCTTCCAGCACGCCCTTGAAGGCCTGGAGGTCCTGCTCCTCGCGCCGGGCGTCGTACACGTAGCCCTCGGTGCCGGCGAGCGCCGTGGCGGGCGGCATCACGGCGATGAGGTGGATCGTCGCGCGGTTGAGCCCCGCGATCTCCCGGCAATCGAGCAGTGCCTTCTGCCCGGGCTCGGATCCGTCGTAAGCCAGCAGGATGCGTTTGTACATGGGAGGCTCCGTGCTTGTCGCGTGCGGTGCGGCTACTTTAACGCCACCTCTACTCGCCGTGGCAGTTCTTGTATTTCTTCCCGCTGCCGCAGGGGCACGGGTCGTTGCGGCCCACCTTCGGCGACTCGCGTCGCACCGTGTCCGGGATGTTGTGCTCGAACCAGTAGCGGCGATTGGAGAGCACCGTGTCGGCGAGGCCTTCGGCCTGCTCCTCGGCAAGCTCGCGCTCCTCGGATTCCGGCATCGCGGGCTCTCCCGCCTCCTCCATCGCTTCCTTCCAGCGCCCGGAAAGGACGAAGAAGGGGAACAGCATGTCCTCCACCTCGTCCTCGTCGGCGACCTCGTCCCAGGGCGGGTCGGCGAGCTCGACTCCCATGAGGTAGCCCTCGCACCAGGCCTCGAACTCGAACTCGTCGCCCTCCTCGCCGTAGAGGATGAAGTCGAAGCCCTCGGCGGCGTTGAGCTGCTGCGCGGTGGCGTCGTGGAAGCGCATCAGCAGGCGCGTCACCTCCTCGGCCTGGATGTCGTTGGGAAACTCGTGCTCCTCCCCCAGCACCAGGGGCAGCCAGGCCGAGGGCATGATCGGCCGCGGGGCGCTCACCACCGCGGCCAGCAGGCCCTGGATGGCATCGGCGGGAAGGGTGTGCTCCATGCGCTCGGGGGCCTGCAGGTAGCGCTCCAGGCGGTCGAGGTCGTCGTCGGTGAAGTTGGCATCCATGGCGGTATCCGGGGGGTCGGCGGCAAGTATCCCCGAAATGTAACAAGACTTCCGCAAACCCTGTTTCGGGGGCCAGAATTACGTTACCTGACGAGAGGAGGAGGTCCCCATGAAGAAATCCATCTGGATCGCCACGGGCGCCGCGGCACTGGCCCTGGCGGGATATTCCGCAACGGCTTCGGCCCACCACGGCGGCGACGTCGTGGGGGGCGCAATCGTTGGTGGCGCCATTGGTGCTGCGGCGGGCGGTCCCCCGGGCGCGGCGGTCGGCGCGATCCTGGGCGCGGCCATCGGCGGCGACAGCGGCCACCACCATTACGCCGAGCGCCACTACTCGCCCCGCTACGAGTCGCGCTACGAGCCGCGCTACGACGACCGCCGTTACTACGCCGATCGTGGACACGACGAAGATCGCTACGTCGAGCCGACGCCGCGCCGCTACGAGGAAGTCCGCTACGCCGAGCCGCGCTACGCTTATCGCGAGCCCGTCCGCGTGTACTACGAGCCGGCGCCCGTCTACTACGCGCCCTCGCCCGCCTACTACGCCGCACCGATCCTCGCCGCGGCCACGCTCGGCTATTACGGCGGCTATCGGCACCACCGGGGCCACCGCCACTGGCGTCGCTGACCTTCGGGGTCAGACCCTAGCGCCCCGGCGTTTGCCGGAATAATGGGGTCAGAACAGGATTTT
>JANMHV010000018.1:0-4781 GCA_031375445.1 Burkholderiales bacterium
CCGGCCGGCGCGCGTCTACGAAAACCGGAGTCTGACCCCGGTTTTAGGTGTCTGACCCCAATACGGGAGGAGTCCGACAGGGAAGGGTTGTGAACGCCCGGGGGAACCTGCGGGTCCACTCCTCAGTACAACGGAGGAGGAATCGAGATGCTGAATTCAGTCATTGCCATGGCGGGTATCGCGATGGCCGCGGTGAACGTCAACATCGCCCAGCAAAGCGAGCTCCAGGGCGTGAAGGGCATAACACCCGCGCAGGCGAAGGCCATCATCGAGCATCGCAACCAGAACGGCCCCTACACCTCGGTCGATTCGCTCGACAAGGTGATCGATGCCTCCACGCTCGAAAAAGTGAAGCCGCAGCTCGCGCTCACGGGCGACGCGTTCGTGGCGCCGCCGAAGGCCGAGAAGGTGGACGTGAAGAAGCCCGCCGCGGCGGCGAAGAAGGTTTCTTAGGAAGATTGGGTCCCCGCCTTCGCGGGGATGACAGCGGTTCGCGGGGATGACCGCGCTACCTGAAATTCTCCAGGTACCGCTTGAAAGCCTCGGCCAGCACCTCGACCCCCATCATCGTTCGCTCCACGTACGCCTTGGCGATCCTCACCTGCTCATCGTCGAGCAGGGCATAGAGTTTCAGCCACTCGTCCCGAGCCTCGCGGAAAGCCGGCCGATTCTGGTCGACCAGCGCCTCCTGCGCCTCGAAGATGACGCCAAGGTCCGGCTTGGCCTTCAGCAGCTCCCGCTGCATCCGCGCCTTGAACTCCATCCCGGGAATCGCCGAGGAAAGCATCGCGCGCTTGGAAGCGCCCACCGCCACGTCGAACTGCGCCTTCTGCTCGGGGTTCATGCGCAGCTGCTTCTCCAGCCGCTCGAGCCCGTCGCGATCGAAGGGCGCAGCAGCGCCAGCGCCGGCGAACACAACCAGTAGCGCAGCGAAGAAGCAAACGGCGATATGGCGCATGGCGTTCAGAACGGTTGCCTCACGAGATCGAGCATACCGCTTCGACCGTCGATCGAATAGCCAAGCGAAGCGCCGGAATCGGTAAGCCGGAAACGGTAGGAGCCCACATCCACCGTAGCGAACCGCGCCGGATCGTACACCCGCCCCAACCACGGAGCGCCCGAGGTACGAAAGATCCGCCCATCGTAGGTCGACCCATCGGTCCACGACCCTTGGGGCATCACGTACCACCGGGCAGCGCCGGCGGCATCGTAGGTGAACCACACCATGAAGAGCGTGCGGTATTGCTGCAGCAACGCGATGCCCCAACCGTTCTGCGCATCCCCGCCCCACCACATGTCGCCGACACCGACCGGCACCGACACGTCGATCGGCCCGAAGAGCTGCCGCGTAAGCACCTTGCGCCCGGTCACTCCGGAAATCGTGAAATCGAGCGTCGCATTGTCGCCACCGTTGAAGGTGAGGCTGGCAGTACCCAACCGTGAGCCCACATCGAAACGCGCGCGATCGTAAGCGTAGAAAGGCGAGCCGCGCGGCGAATAAACGGAGCCGGTGAAAACCCGCCGGGACTCATCCCAGGCCCCGCCGGGAATCACGTACCAGGTCGGATTACCGTCGGCGTCGTACGCGTAAAGCACCGCGAAAAGCTGGTCGCGATGCTGCACGATGCTCACCCCCCACCCGCTCTCCACCTCGCCCACCCACCACATGTCCTGCCACGGCCGCTCCGGCGCCACGATGTCCATCGTGAACTTGTGGCCGCGAAAATCGACCTCCACCTTGTAATCGCCGATCGAGCCATCCGGCGTCACGACGAACTCCACCTTCCCCGCACCGCCCGTATTCGCGGACGCCGGAAACACCGCGGCACCCCCCGACCCGGGAACGACACTAGCCGTCATCTCCACGTTGGCGAGCTTGTAGATGCCGAACTGCGGTTGCGCGGTGATGGTGAAAGGCTGGCCGTAGCGCGCCGGCGAAACGGTTGCGGTCACATACGCGCCGCCCAAGCGATAGGTGAGGACATCGAACACCGCGCGCACATTGCCCGCTGCTGCGTTCACCCAACAGGTAATGCCGGGGGGATTACGGGCGGTGAAAGTGGCCACCGCGATGCCGCGGGCGTCGGTCACCTTGTCGATGCTGCCGGAGCCGTTCTCGAACAACCCGCAGGCATCGTTGGAAAACCGGACCGCCTCGCCCGCGGCACCCCGACCGGCCGCATCGAGGAACATCACCGAGAAGGCCTGCGACTCACCCCCGGCCACGGAGGTATAGCGCGGCGAAAGCAGCTGGGCGCTGGAGACGGCGGCCGATGCGAGGGGGGCCAGGCACGCCATCAACAGCGCCGAGACAACGTAAGTGAAGCTGCAATAGGACATGGTCATAATGGTAGCCGTACCCCGGACCTGCCGGGGCATGCCGATTGGACGCCCCAATATGCGCCAAACACTGCCCGCCCTCCTCGCCGCGCTCGTTACATCCGCCATCGTGCCGGCGCTCGCCCAGCAGGCGCCGGACCCCGCGCAACTGCCGACATTGCGCGCCAGCATCGACGCGAAGACCTGGGACGACGGCGGCCCGGTCTCCAACTACGTCTACCGCTACCCCTCCGAGGTATTTCCCAGCGCCATCGTCCGCCGCGCCGGGGCGCCGCGGGAGCTCACGGTGCGCCCGCGCCCGGACGTCGCCGACTTCATCGTCGACCGCAGCGGCGGGGTGCAGAAGTCGCTGCGCCAGTACGTGGAGAGCGAGCCCATCGACGGCTTCATCGTCGTGCACAAGGGCGTCATCGTGTTCGAGTCGTACCCGCGCATGAAGCCCGAGGACCGGCACCTCTCCTTCTCCGTCACCAAGGCTTTCATCGGCACGCTGGTGGGGCTGATGGAGGATCGCAAGCAGCTCGACCTCTCGCAGCCGCTCTCGAAGTACCTCCCCGAGCTCGCCGACAGCGCCTGGGGGCCGGTGAAGGTGCGAGACGTGGTCGACATGGCCTCGGGCATCGAGGGCGACGAGAACGGCAACGACGCCTACGCCGATCCCGCCCACAAGCACTACCAGCTGGAGGCGGCGCTGGGATGGCAGCCGCGCTCGGCCGACATGTCCGCCGCGATCACCAGCGGCGACGCGTACGCCTACCTCCGGACGCTGAAATCGCTACGACCGCCCGGCACGCGCTGGGCCTACAACAGCGCCAACACCGCGATGCTCGGCCAGCTGATCGAGCGCGTCACCGGCAAGCGCCTGAGCGACCTGATCTCGGAGAACATCTGGAGCCGCATGGGCGCTGAGGGAGATGCGCTGTTGTTGCTGAACGACCGCGGGATCGCCATCGCACACGGAGGGCTCGCGATGACGCTGCGGGACCTGGCGCGCTTTGGCCTCCTCTTCACGAAGAATCGCGATCGCCGCGGCCCGATCCCGGAGACCTTCATCCGCCGGATCCTCAAGGAGGGCCGCCCGAGCCTGAAAGTGGAATCGCAGTCGTCGTGGATGACCCACGCCTCCTACCAGTGGGACCAGGTGAACGAGCGCGGCATCCTCGCCAAGAGCGGCTTCGGCGGGCAAGGCATCTACATCGACGTGAACCGCGACGTGGTGGTGGCGATGTTCGGCACCAACATCACCCAGGACTCGGCGCCGCCCGCGATGCCGGTGCTGCGGCTCGTGCCCGCGCTATTTCCCGAGTAACTCAGTCCTCGGCGGCCATGAGCCGCAGCTTCTCCCGCACGCGAGGAGCGAAGTTGTCGTACTGCGCGCCCATCAGCGCGCGCAGCTCCGGCTCCGAGACGAAGCCGATGGAGCGCCGGTAGGCGTTCTTCGAAACCGTCTGCAGCGCCTGCTGCTCCATCACCTGGGCGATGCTGCAGATCATCCGCGGGTTGGCGCGCAGGTGCGCATTGGCGTAGTCGGCCACGCGTGAGACGTGGGTGGCGAGCACGCGCTCCAGCTCCGTGCCGGCGGGCAGCTTTTCGGAGCGGAAATGCGGCCCCTGCTCGTAGGGATTCACGCCACCCGCGTTGCTGGTGGAGATCACCGTGTCGTCATCGAAGGCGGTCTCGAGCTCCACCACGCGCGCGGTGCGGAACTGGCCTTTCATCTTCAACATTGCCCATGCCACGAACCCCGGCCACTTGGGCTTCATGCTGAAAACCGCCGCGGTGCAGTAGCCGTCCTCCCGCGTGTGAATGGAAAGCATCTGCTTGCGCGCCAAGGTGGCGGCGAGGTGCACCGGATCGAAATCGCCCAGCTTGACGAAGTTCTCCCGAGACAGCTTCTTGTCGCAAGACTTCGCCCACGCCCGCTGGTGGGCCGGGTAATCGCGTGAGTTGGTCGGCACGTAGTCGGGCACCGCCTCCTCGGCCAACTGCCGGATCTGCCACGCGATGCTCACCGCCGTCATGTCCTCGGGCGAGTCGGAGACGAAGTCGGCCATCGACTCGGTGACGCTCTTGCCCTGGCGCACGCCCGCGGCGGCGCTCCTTACCACGGCGGCGGTCTGGTCGTAGGAGAGGTGCTCCTTCTCCTTGTCGGTGAAGGTGGAGAGCGCCCCCTCGAGCACCTGCGCGATCTCCTCGCGCTCGCCGGCGCCGCCGTTTTCGCTGCGCTTGCGGCCCAGGATCGCGAGCTCCTTCACCGGGTGGCCGGCGGGCAAGTCCCGCTGCAACGCCTCGAAGGAAGCCACCGCCTCGTCGTAGCGGCCGAGCGCGTGCAGCACGTCGGCGCGCTGGTAGCGGTAGGCGGGCTCGGCTTTCAACGCAAGGGCGCGATCGAGCTCGACGATGGCGCGCTCGAGGTCGGGCTTGCGGAACTTGAAGCCGTG
>JANMHV010000144.1:0-11996 GCA_031375445.1 Burkholderiales bacterium
GGAAGGATCGAGTTGCGGCCGTGCATCAGCCGCTCGCCGCCCGCGTCCAGGCCCCAGGCATCGGCCGCACCCATGACCCCGAGGCCGAAGGTGACCGTGTCCCCTTCCGCCATCCCCATGCTCCACGGGTCGTCGCGGTTCAGCACCCGCGTGCCGCAGTGGCGGAAGATGCGCGCCTTGGCGGCCGCGTAGTCCTCCATCGAGTCGTAGCGGTCGAGGTGGTCCTGCGAGAGGTTCAGCATCGTCGCCGCGGCGAAGGCGAGCGACGACGTGGTCTCGAGCTGGTAGCTCGAGAGCTCGATCGCGTAGAACTCGGCGTAGCCGTTGGCTTCTCCCTCGGCGAGCACGTCCAGCACCGGCAGGCCGATGTTGCCCGCGGCGACCGAACGCCGCCCGGCGGCGGTCCCCATCGCCGCGGCGAGCGCGGTGACGGTGGACTTGCCGTTGGTTCCGGTCACGCCGACCAACGCCGCTCCGGGCGCCAGGCGCGCGATCTCGCGGCCGAAGATCTCGATGTCGCCGACCACTTCGACGCCGCGCGCGATCGCGGCACGCAGGACGGGCTCGCGCAGCGCAACGCCCGGACTCGCAACGACCGTGTCCACGCCCGCCACGAGCGCTTCATCGAAGGGTCCGAGGGCAATCCCAACCTCGGGGTGCGCCTCGCGCACCGCCCCCAGGTTCGGCGGGGCAAGTCGCGAATCGGCCGCGTGGACGCGTGCGCCGCGGCGCGTGAGCCAGCGAATCGACGCGAGGCCGGTGTCGCCGAGGCCGAGGACGAGGACTTCTCGATTTTCCCAGTCATTGCTCACTCTCCTTCTCGCGGTTCAACCGGGGATGGGGATGAATGGGATGAAGGGGATGAAGGGGATAAAGGGCAGGGCAATTGGAATGAGATGCCTGCCATGCGCGCACACCGACTCCATGCGCACGCACCCACTCCAGACGCTTTCATCCCATTCATCCCCTTCATCCCATTCATCCCCATCCCCGCCTTACCGCAGCTTCAGCGTCGAAAGACCGAACAAAACAAGCATCATCGTGATGATCCAGAACCGAACCACCACCTGGTTCTCCTTCCAACCCTTCAATTCGTAGTGATGGTGCAGCGGCGCCATGCGGAAGACGCGCTTGCCGGTCAGCTTGAAGCTGGCGACTTGAATCACCACCGAGAGCGTCTCGACCACGAAGACCCCGCCCATGATCAGCAGCACGATCTCCTGGCGCACCACCAGCGCGATCATCCCGAGGGCCGCACCCAGCGCCAGGGCGCCCACGTCGCCCATGAACACCTCGGCGGGATAGGCGTTGAACCAGAGGAACGCGAGCCCCGCCCCGGAAATCGCCCCGCAGATCACCGCCAGCTCGCCCACGCCGGCGATATAGGGGAAGGAGAGGTACTTCGCGAACACCACGTTGCCCGAGACATAGGCGAACACCGCGAGGGCGGAGGCGATCATCACCGTCGGCATGATCGCGAGGCCGTCGAGGCCATCGGTGAGGTTCACCGCGTTGGAGGTGCCCACCACCACGAAGTAGCCGAGGATCACGAACCCCAGCGCCCCCAACGGGATCGCGATGGTCTTGAAGAACGGCACGATGAGCTCGGTCTGCTGCGGCAGCTTCGCGTTGTAGGCGAGGTAGGTGACGGCGACGATCGCGATCACCGACTGCCAGAAGATCTTGGCCTTGGCCGAGAGGCCCTTCGGATTGCGGTGCACGACCTTGCGCCAGTCGTCGACCCAGCCCACGGCGCCGAAGCCGAGGGTGGTGAGCAGCACGATCCACACGTAGCGGTTGCCGAGGTCCGCCCACAGCAGGGTGGTGATCGCGACACTCACCAGGATCAGCGCGCCTCCCATGGTGGGCGTGCCCTTCTTCACCAGGTGCGTCTGCGGGCCGTCGTCGCGCACCGACTGGCCGATCTTGTAGGCGGTCAACTTGCGGATCATCGCCGGGCCCACGATGAAGGAGATGCCCAGCGCGGTCATCGCCGCCAGCACCACCCGCAGCGTGATGTAGGTGAAGACGTTGAAGGCGCGGATGTCGACCGCGAGCCACTGGGCCAGCTCAAACAGCATGGTCGCCTCCGGTCGCGAGGGCATCGGCCACCCGCTCCATCTGCATGAATCGGGATCCCTTCACCAGGACCGTCGCGTTGGATGCGGCGCGCCCGCGCGCCGCGGCGAGCAGCGAATCGAGGTCGGCGTGGTGCTCGGCGCCGGCGCCGAAGGCATCGACGGCGGCGCGGGTGGCAGGACCGAGGGCCAGCAGCGATTCGATCCCCGAAGCCCTGGCGAAGGCGCCGACCTCGGCGTGCAACGCCTTCGACTCCTCGCCCAGCTCGCCCATGTCACCCATCACGAACACCCGCGGCGCGGGGGCGGCGGCCAGCACGCGGATCGCGGCCTTCATCGAATCGGGATTGGCGTTGTAGGTATCGTCGATCACCCATGCGCCCTGGGGCGTGCGGCGGCGCTGGAGCCGGCCGGGAACGCCGGTGAAGCCGCGCAGCCCGCCCTGAATCGCTTCCGGCGGGATCTCGAGCGCGAAGGCGGCAGCACAGGCGGCAAGCGCGTTGCGGACGTTGTGCTCCCCCGAGACCTGCAGCGTGACCGCGAAGGCGTCGGTGGGCATCACGAAGCGCAGCTGGCTGCCCTCGAGAGTCGCGCTCACGTCCGCGGGGCGATCGAGGCCGAAGGTCACCACGCGGCGAGCGTCGTTCAACTTTTCCCAGTAAGGCGCGAAGGGATCGTCGGCGTTCACGATCGCGATGCCGACAGCGCGCAGGCCCGCGTAGATTTCCCCCTTGGCCCGGGCGATGGCCTCGACGCTGCCCAGGAGCCCCACGTGGGCGCGCTGCGCGTTGTTCACCAGCGCCACGGTGGGTTCGGCGAGCCGCGTGAGGTAGTCGATCTCGCCCTCGTGGTTCATGCCCATCTCGAGCACGGCGTAGCGATGGTCATCGCGCAGGCGCAGCAGCGTGAGCGGCATGCCGATGTCGTTGTTCAGGTTCCCCTCGGTGGCGAGCACCAGGTCGGGGGCGCCGCAATGGCAGGCGAGGATCGCCGCCAGCATCTCCTTCACCGTGGTCTTGCCGTTGCTGCCGGTGAGCGCCACGATCGGGAGCTGGAAGCGCGCGCGCCACGCGGCGGCGAGGCGCCCGAGGGCGGCGCGGGTATCTTCCACGACCACCTGCGAGACCGGGAAGTCGGCCGCGACGATGCGCGAGGTGAGGGCCGCGGCGGCGCCGCGGCGCATCGCCTCGGCAACGTACGTATTGCCGTCGAAGCGCTCGCCCTGCAGCGCCACGAAGAGATCGCCGGGTGCCAGGAGGCGACTGTCGGTGGCGACACCGGAGAAGCGCGCGGCGGGCGAGCCCTCGACGCGGCCGCCGACGGCGCGCGCCAGCTCGTCCAGGTCCATCATCGGCGGACGCAACGGTTGGCGGATGGCACTCATGCGTGCTCCTGCCAGTCCTCGAGCGCCGCGCGCGCGACTTCGCGATCGCTGAAGGGATGCCGCATGCCGCGGATCTCCTGGTAGGTCTCGTGGCCCTTGCCGGCCAGCAGCACCACGTCGCCCGGGCGCGCCTGGTGCACGGCGGAGAAGATCGCCACCTGCCGGTCCTCGATCGCCTCGGCGCGGCCGGTGGGGATGCCCTCCATCACCTGGCCGATGATGTGCATCGGGTCTTCGCCGCGCGGGTTGTCGCTGGTGACGATCAACTGGTCGGCGAGCCGCGCCGCCGCGGCCCCCATCAGCGCCCGCTTGCCCGCGTCGCGGTCGCCGCCGCAGCCGAAGACGCATACCAGCTTGTGGCCCGCGGGCACGGCAGGACGCAGCGCCGTCAGGGCCTTCTCGATCGCGTCCGGCGTGTGGGCGTAGTCGATCACGACGAGCGGCATGGCGCCGCCGCCCACGCGCTCGACGCGGCCGGGCACCGGTTCGAGGGCCTGCACGGTGGCGAGCGCCCGCGCGAACGGGATGCCGGCGGCCCGCAGCGCACCCAGCACCGCGAGCAGGTTGGAGACGTTGAAGGCGCCGAGCACGGGGGCTGCGATGTCGCCCGAGCCTTCGGGACCCGAAACGTGGAACTGCACGCCGGCCTCCGAGAGCCGCACGTCGGTCGCGCGCAGCATCGCCTCGGGTCCGGTGCCGAAAGTCAGGAGGTCGAGCCCGTTGCCCGCGAGCCTCTGGGTGAGCGCCACCCCTGCCGCGTCGTCCACGTTCACCACCGCGTGGGTGAGGCCGCGCGCCTCGAACAGGCGGTATTTGGCCTGCGCGTAGCGCTCCATGGTGCCGTGGTAGTCGAGGTGGTCGCGCGTCAGGTTGGTGAAGATCGCCGCGTCGTACTTGATGCCCGCCACGCGGCCCTGGTCCAGGCCGTGGCTCGAGACCTCCATCGCGACGCATCGCGCGCCGCGGCGCAGGTAATCGGCCAGCAGCCGCTGCAGCACGATCGGATCGGGCGTGGTGTTGCGCCCCTCGGTGCGCTCGCCCACGAGGCCATTGCCGAGCGTGCCGACGACCGCCGAGCGCCGCCCCAGCGCGTCGAGGGCCGCGGCGATCCATTGCGACACCGAGGTCTTGCCGTTGGTGCCGGTGACGCCCGCCATCCACAGCGACTCGGAGGGGTTGCCGAAGACACTGCCCGCGATCTCGGAAATGCGCAGCCGCAGGTTCTCGACGCCCAGGTTGGGGACATCCCAGCGGTCGTCCCACTCGAAGCCCTCGCGCTCCCAGAGCACGGCGGCCGCACCCCGCGCCACCGCCTCGCCGATGAAATCGCGCCCATCGAGCACCGTGCCGGGGAAGGCCACGAAGGCCGAGCCCATCTTCACCGCGCGGGAGTCGGCCGTGAGGTCGGCGAGCGGCACGCCGATCTGGGAGAGCCGGTCGATCAGCTGCGCGGAGGCCGAACGCGTGAAGCCGGGGGTGGCGATCATCCTTCCACTCCCGGCCGCGGGGCCTGCACGTTCAGCGTGGCGGCGTCCGGCGGCACCGACATCATCCGCAGCGCCGCTCCCATCACCGACGAGAACACCGGGGCGCCCACGTCGCCGCCGTAGTACTTGCCCGCGGGCTCGTCGAGCATCACGCCGACGATGAAGCGCGGGTTGGTGACGGGGCCAAATCCCACGAAGGACGAGACGTACTTGTGGTCGGCATAGCCGCCGTTCTCCGGCTTGTGCGCGGTGCCGGTCTTGCCGGCCACGCGATAGCCGGGCACCTGGGCGCGCGGCGCGGTGCCGCCCGGCAGCGCCGCCATCTCCATCATGCGGTTCACGTCGCGCACCGTGGCGGCGGTGAAGAGCGGCTTGCCGATCGGGTGCGTGTCGCGCTTCACCAGCGTGAGGGGCAGCAGCTCGCCCTCGTTGGTGAACACCGTGTACGCGCGGGCGACCTGGAGGAGCGAGACCGCGATGCCGTGGCCGTAGGCCATCGTCGCCTGCTCGATCGGCTTCCACTGCGCCCAGGGGCGCAGCAGCCCGCGCGCCTCTCCCGGGAAGCCGGTCTGCGGCACGGTGCCGAAACCGAGCTCGCGGTAGAGCGTGCCCATGCGCTCGGCGGACATCTGCAGCTGGATCTTCGCCGTCCCCACGTTGGAGGACTTCTGGATCACCTGCGTCACCGACAGCAGGCCGTGCGCGTGGGAATCGCTGATGGTGGCGCGCCCGATGGTGAGCGTGCCCGGGGCGGTCTGGATCATCGTGTCCGCCTTCACCAGCCCCGAGTCGAGGGCGGCGGCGATGGTGAAGGGCTTCATCGTCGAGCCCGGCTCGAAGAGATCGGTCACCGACCGGTTGCGGGTCTGCCGGCCGGTCACCGCGGCGCGGTTGTTCGGGTTGTAGTCGGGCTGGTTCACCAGCGCCAGCACCTCGCCCGTGCGCGCATCCAGGATCACGAGCGAGCCGCCCTTGGCCTTGTGCAGCTCCACCGCGGCCTTCAGCTCGCGATGCGCGAGGAACTGCAGCCGCTGGTCGATGGCGAGCGCCACCTCCTCGCCGTCGCGCGGGGCCTTCATCGCCTGCACGTCCTCGACGATGCGGCCCTTGCGGTCCTTGATCACCTTGCGGCTGCCCGGGGCGCCGGCAAGCCGCCCCTCGGCCGCGAGCTCCATGCCTTCCTGCCCCCGATCCTCGACCCCGGTGAACCCGACCACGTGCGCCATCACCTCGCCCGCCGGATAGAAGCGGCGGAATTCGCGCTGCTGGAACACGCCCGGGATCCGCAGCGCCATCACTTTCGCCGCCTGCTCGGGTGAAATCTGGCGCTTCAGGTAGGCGAACTGGCGATCCTTTCGGGCAATCTTCTGGCGGATCTCTTCCGGGTCCATGGCGAGCGCCTTCGCGAGCGCCTTCAGCTGCGAGCCCTCGACCTCGAAGTCCTCGGGCGACACCCAGATCGACTCCGCCGGGGTCGAGATCGCGACCGTCTGGCCATTGCGGTCCTTGATCGGCCCGCGCGAGGCGGGCATGTCGACCACGCGGCCGTAGCGCGCCTCGCCCTTGGCCTGCAGGAAAGTGGTGTTGAGCGCCTGCAGGTAGAAGGCGCGGCCGATCAGCACGCCGAAGCCGCCCACGGCCACCACCAGCACGAAGCGCGAGCGCCAGCCCTCGAGCTTCAGGCGCAGCTCGGGCGTGCGCTTCTCGAACCGGGGGGTGCGCGCCTGCAGCTTCATCGCGCGCCCTCGGGCAATTGCACGATCACGGTGGCGCCCGGCTCGGGCAGCCGCATGCCGAGGCTCTTCGACGCCACCGCCTCGATGCGCTTGTGGGTGGCCCAGGTGCTCTGCTCCAGCTGCAGCTGGCTCCTCTCCTCCTCGAGCTTCTTGGCGCCCACCTGCTCGCCCTCGAGCTCGATGAAGAGCTTGCGCGCCTGGTGCTGCGTGGTGATCACCGCGAGGGCGCAGCCGATGAGGAGGAAGAGGAGGATCAAGTTCAGGCGGCCCACTTAATGGCGACCCTCTCCCCGGCCCTTCCCCAGGGGGGAGGGAGAACTTGCGCCCTCTCCCATGGGAGAGGGGTGGGGAGAGGGTGCGTTCTTTTCAGCCACCCGCAGCACGGCGCTGCGCGAGCGCGGATTGCGCGAGACTTCCTCGTACGAAGGCTTCACCGCCTTGCCCACCGCGGCGAGCTGCGGCGGCGGCAGGTCGGCGGCGCGAACCGGGACACCCCTAGGGAGCGTGTCGGCGGCCGAGCGCTTGCGGATGAACTGCTTCACCACCCGGTCCTCCAGCGAGTGGAAGCTGATCACCGCGAGCCGGCCGCCGGGAGACAGCAGGTCGGCCGCCTGCGGCAGCGTCACTTCCAGCTCTTCAAGCTCTTGATTGAGGTGAATCCGAAGAGCTTGAAAGGTGCGGGTCGCCGGGTGCTGGCCCGGCTCGCGCGTGCGAACCGCGCGACCCACGATCTCGGCAAGTTGCCGGGTGGTCCGGACAGGCTCGCCGCCGCTCCTTGCATCAACAATCTTTGCTGCAATCGATTTAGCAAACCGTTCTTCCCCATATTCCCTGATGACCTCCCTGATCTCGTTTTCGGAGGCAGCGGCCAGCCACTCGGCCGCGGTCTCGCCGCTTGTCGTGTCCATCCGCATGTCGAGTGGACCGTCCTTCATGAAGCTGAAGCCGCGCTCCGCGGTGTCGAGCTGGGGCGAGGACACGCCCAGGTCGAGCAACACGCCCGCCACTTGGTGGACTCCCCGGGCGGCGAGCGCCTGCGTCATCGTCGAGAACCTCGCGTGGATCAGCTCAAGACGCGGATCTTCATGCGTGCGATCCGCATGCGCCGCGGGGTCCTGATCAAAAGCGAAAAGTCTTCCGCGAACACCGAGACGGGAGAGGATGGCCGCGCTGTGCCCGCCGCGGCCAAAGGTGCCATCGACATAGGTTTGGTCTTCACGGAGGTTGAGGGCGGCAACGGCTTCTTCGACAAGGACCGGGACATGGGAGGCCTCACTCAAGGGGGAAGGGGTTTGCGACACCTGGTCTCACGCTCCTGGGGGAGCGGCTTCTGACCGGGGGTCGCGAGCCGCATCACAGAGAGAAGTTCTCCATCCCCGGAGGCAGGTTCGGGCTGCCTCCGGACCTCAGGGTCTCGAGCTGCGCGTTCCAGGTCTCGAGGTCCCAGATTTCGAAATGGCTGCCCTGGCCCACGAACATCACCGGGCGGGTGATCTTCGCGAAGTCGCGCAGCTCGGGAGAGATGAGGAGCCGTCCGGCGCCATCGGGATCGACCTCCTCGGCGAAACCCACGAGGAGGCGCTTCCACAGGCTCGCCTGGCGGTCGAGGCTGGGAAACGCCATGACCTTGGCGCGGATCGGCTCCCACGCGGGCATCGGGTAGAGGAGGAGGCAGCCATCGGGGTGCGCGGTGAGCACCAGCTTCACGGTGCCCCCGGCCGTCAACGGGTCGCGGACGCGCGTGGGCACGGCCATCCGTCCCTTGGCGTCCAAATTGACCTGAGTTGCCCCTTGGAACACTTTTTCTCCCACTTTTCCCCACGTCCGCACACTGTAGAGAGGGAGCTACAGGGAGTCAAGGGGTCCGTGTGAGCAATTTTTTCTTGCGCGACAAGGGTTTAGCGTCGCTTTTTCACGACATGTCGAGAAGCTCATCTCCTGAGCTTTCAATGACTTAGGCGTTTGTGTGAAAGTTGTTTCGCAGGTTGATGGGCCTCAACAGGCGCGAAACGGTCCCTTCAACCGGCCCAGGAAGGGCCGGAAGCGATGCAAAAAGTCGGGGGACCTCAGATGACGCGGTCGTTGCCGCCGTCGATGGGCACCTGGGCGCCGGTGGTCTTGGCGAAGAGCGGCCCGCACATCTCGGCAGCGAGCTCCGCCACGTCGCGGCTGGTGACCTCCACCTGCAGGATGTTGTTTTTCTTGTAGGCCTCGACCGTGAGACCGTAGTGGCGAGCGCGCTCGGCGAGCACCTCCTCGGTCCAGAGCCCGGTGTCGAACACCGCGTTGGGATGCAGCGTGTTGATGCGGATGTTGTCGGCGCCCCACTCCAGCGCCGCCACGCGCGCGAGCTGCGCGAGCGCCGCCTTCGAAGCCGAATATGCGGCGGCACCCGGTCCCGGGGCCGGCACATTCTTCGAGCCGATCACCACGACGCGGCCGCCGCGCGGTGCCAGCTTCAGCAACGGGTGCGCCTCGCGCAGCAACGCGAGGTTCGCATCGACGTTCACGCGCATCACGCGCGACCACTCGGAATCGCCAAGCGCTTCGATGCGCTTGCCGCCAGGGAAGACGCCGGCGTTGAGCACCACCATGTCGAGGCCGCCGAACGCGAGCACGGCGCGCTCGATCGCCGCTTCGAGCGCCGCGCCGTCGGTCACGTCGCAGGCGAGCCCGAGGAAATCGGGGCGCTGGTGCAGCGTGACGACCGAATCGTTCAGGTCCAGGCCCACCACCGCCGCGCCGCGCGTGAGGAAGCTCTGCACGCACGCGCGCCCGATGCCCGAGGCGGCGCCCGTGACCAGCACAACCTCGCCGGTGAAGGCAGGCGCGGCGCCGCCCTTGCCCAGCTTCGCCTGCTCGAGGTCCCAGTACTCGACGTCGAAGATGTCCCGCGGCGGCAACGCCTTCCAGCCGCCGAGCTGCTGCGAGCGCTGGATCACGTCCATGGTGTGGCCGTAGATGTCGAACACGATCTGCGCGTCCTTCGCGGTCCTGCCGACGGTGCACACGCCGAGCTCGGCATCGACGATGACCCGGGGGGCCGCGTCGAGCATCTTCTTCGGCTCCTTCGCCGTGGCCGAGTGCGCTTTGAAGTATTCCGCATAGTCGCGTGCGAAGGCATGCGGGTCGCGGCCCACCATCGCCACGCGCTTGGTGCGCAGGACGTGGTCGGGTGTCGCGGGGCCCTGGCTCGCGAGGGTGGCCACGTCGGCGCGCCGGGCGAAGGCGAGGCAGGCGTCGTCGCCGTGGGTCGCGACGATCATCGGGTTCCCAGCGACGGCCGCCACCTCGCGGCGCAACCGGGCGACTTCGGCGCGCAGCTTCGCCGGCCGCGGTCCCGCCGCGCGGGTGGCGACCTTCCACGCATCCTCCCGCGCCAGCGCCTTCTCGGCGCGATCGACGAGCACGATCATGCGCTCGTAGGATTCGCGCGCGGTGGCGCCGAACGAGAAGATGCCGTGGTTCAGCAGCACCATGCCGATGGTGCGCGGCCCCACCTCCTTCGGGAAGATCTCCGCCACCAACCGCGCGAGGTCGAAGCCCGGCATCACGTAGGGGATCACCACGACTTCATCGCCGTAGAGGTCGCGGATGCGGCGCTCGCCATCGGCCGTGCCGGTGATCGAGAGCACAGCGTCGGAATGGGTGTGGTCGACGAACTTGTACGGCAGGATCGCGTGCAGGATCGCCTCGACCGAGGGCGTCGGCGCATCGGCGCGCAGCATGTGGGTGCGCATCTCGT
The DNA here is from genome assembly GCA_031375445.1 of Burkholderiales bacterium. GTDB lineage: Bacteria > Pseudomonadota > Gammaproteobacteria > Burkholderiales > Usitatibacteraceae > Usitatibacter. The sequence goes on from JANMHV010000144.1 coordinate 10,431, forward strand.
TCACCATCTGCGGGTCCGGAAGCGCGGGCAGCTTCGACAGCGCGACGAGATGGTCGAGCTGCACCGGCGAGAAGCCCGCCGCCTCGATGAACTCGAGGTCCCAGCCGCTGCCCTTCACGTAGAGCACCGCGAGCGAGCGCCCGAGGATGTCGCGCTCGTCGACCTTTAACGAGGTGTTCCCCCCGCCGTGCAGCACCAGCGACTTGTCGCGCCCGAGCAGGCGCGAGCTGTAGACGCGTTGTCCGAGGTCGCCGGGGAACCCAGCGGCCTCCTGGTCGTTCCAGAGGCTTTCCATGGCGCGATGATAATCAAGTGTGAAGCAAGCCGATAAGCGGGATTCTGTTACGGCCCTTGCGGGCTATGACGATCATTCCTCTAGGCCGTGGGTTGCCCCACGGCTCGAGCCACCTACCCGCAGACTCGGTGGGCCACGTCAACGTCTGCCTATTTGGTGTTGCTCCGCGTAGAGATTGGCCGTTTCACTCCGCCGCAATTTCTTGCAGCGGCATCGTCACTGTTCCTCTGATCCTCACCTCGCGGTGGACGGGGGTTACCCGCTACGCTGCCCTCTGGAGTCCCGACTTTCCTCTGCGCAACCGAAGTGGCGCAGCGATCGCCTGGCTTGCTTCACGAGCGCATTATCGCACCCCCTTCGAGCGGAAGTGCTCAGGGTCGTCGTAGAAGGCCTCGTCCTGCGGCGCGAAATGCCAGCCGGGCACGCCGAGCACCGGCATCGGTGCCATCGCCTTGGGCGAGGGAAACTTGGCGCGGTGGGCGAAATGCGCCGCGACGAGGGCGTCGGCCTGCACGACCTGGACATCGATCGGCAGCATGAAGAAGAGCTCGTCCACGGGCACGAACACGGTCTTGGCCACCATGCCGAGGTAGGGCGCGAGCGCCTGCTCGAAGCAGCCGTGACCGAAGGCGAGGAAGCGAATGCCTGCGTCCAACTCCGCACGGCGATTCCAGAAGAGCTCCTTCCATTCGAAGTCGACCACCAGGCGCAGCAGCTGCGGCGAGCGCGAGGCGACGATCAGCCCACCCTCGTCGAAGAGCGTGAGCGCGTCGCGCTCCGGGCTGCGGTGCTTCGCCTCCGCGTCGCCGCCCTCTTCGAGGATTGCCGCGTGCTGGGCATTGATCCGGGACTTGGCGCGCGGATAGGTGATCCACACGAGCGCATTGAAGAGGTCGTGCCAGTTTTCCGGGCGGGTTTCGACTTCCCCGGACGCTGCGATGTGCGCCTCGTAGTAGCGGCGCTCGCGGTCGGTTTGGTGACGCGGGGGGACGAAGACGAGCGCCTCGCCCTTCTCGGTGGTGATGCCCTCGGCCGCCGCGGTGAGATCGGCGTGTGTGGGCCAACGCTCGGGAGGGAGGCGGGCAATTGCACCAGCGAGAGGAGCGAAGATCGGGGTTGCGAGTCGCGGTCGTACGGTGCTCCAGTCCATTGACCTAGCCGGCGAAACACCAGCCGAGCTTCTGCCCCGCGCGCAGGGGAACCACGGTTTCCGCGCCGAACGCGTACTCGCGCGGCACTTCCCACTCGGCGCGCTCGAGCGTCACCTTGCC
>JANMHV010000188.1:0-17712 GCA_031375445.1 Burkholderiales bacterium
GGCAAGGCCGTCGGCCTTGATCACGATCGGCGCGCCGCTGCGGTTCACGTACGCGTGCGCGAGCGAAACGCTGGTGAAGGTTTCCGATGCCGCGGTGGGGATCTGATGGCGCGCCATAAACTGCTTGGCGAAATCCTTCGACGACTCGAGCTGTGCCGCCTTCTTCGTCGGCCCGAAGATGCGCAGGCCCTCGGCGTGGAAGGCGTCGACGACACCCGCGGCCAGGTGCGCCTCGGGGCCGACCACGGTGCAGTGGATGCCCTCGTCCTTGGCGAGCTGCACCAGCGACGGAATCTCGGCGACTTCGACGTTGAAAAGGCCATCCTCTTTCGCGGTGCCGGCGTTGCCGGGGGCCACGTAGACGCGCGAGACCTTGGGCGATTGGGCAAGGCGCCAGGCGAGGGCATGCTCGCGTCCGCCGGAACCGATGACCAGGATTTTCATTTGTTGCTGTTTACCCTCTCCCCGGCCCTCTCCCAGGGGAGAGGGAGAACTTCTAGTGTCGGAAGTGCCTCATCCCCGTCAGCACCATCGCCATGCCCTGCTCATCCGCGGCGTCGATCACTTCCTGGTCGCGCATGCTGCCGCCCGGATGGATGACGGCCCTGGCGCCCATCTTCGCCAGCACGTCGAGCCCATCGCGGAAAGGAAAGAACGCGTCGGAAGCGGCGACTGAACCACGAAGCTGCAAGCCGGCGTTCTTCGCCTTGATGGCGGCGATGCGCGCGGAATCGACGCGGCTCATCTGGCCCGCGCCCACGCCGAGCGTCATGCCATGGCGGCAGAAGACGATGGCGTTGGACTTCACGAACTTGGCGACACGGAAGGCAAACACGAGATCATTCATCTCGTCGGCACTGGGCTGGCGCTTCGAGACGACGCGCATCTCGGCCACGTCGAAATCATCCGACGTCTGCACCAGCAGCCCGCCGCCCACGCGCTTCATGTCCAGGCGGTTGGAGGTGCCGCCGGCCGGGAGCGTGATCACGCGCACGTTCTTCTTCGACGCGAATGCCTTGCGCGCGGCCTCGTCGTAGGCGGGCGCGATCACCACCTCGACGAACTGCTGGGCAACCGCTTCCGCCGTGGGCCCGTCGATGGGACGGTTGAAGGCGATGATGCCGCCGAAGGCTGACGTTGGATCGGTGAGGAAAGCGTTGCGGTACGCCTCGAGGGTCGTGGCCGCTACCGCCACGCCGCACGGATTGGCGTGCTTGATGATCACGCACGCAGGCACGTCGAAGGTGCGGCAGCATTCCCACGCCGCATCGGTATCGGCGATGTTGTTGTACGAGAGCTCCTTGCCCTGCAGCTGCTCGAAGCCGGCCAGGGTGCCGTGCGGCGGGTCGCGCTCGACGTAGAAGGCGGCGTCCTGATGCGGGTTCTCGCCGTATCTCAATGTCTGGGCCAGGCGGAACTGGAGGTTCAGCCGACCGGGGAAGAGGCGGGCCTCACCCTGCGGCTCGCGCGCGGTGAGCCACGACGAGATCATGCCGTCGTACTCGGCGGTGTGGCTGAAGGCCTTGGCAGCGAGGCGATAGCGCTCGGCGTCGTCGAGGGCGCCGCCACCCTCCTTCATCTTCGCGAGGATGCCCGCGTAGTCCGCGGGGTCGGTCACGATGGCGACGAAGGCGTGGTTCTTGGCCGCGGCGCGCACCATCGCCGGCCCGCCGATGTCGATGTTCTCGATCGCATCGTCGAAGGTGACACCCTTCTTCGCGATCGTCTGCGCGAAGGGGTAGAGGTTCACCACCACCATGTCGATGGGCGGGATGTCGTGATCCTCCATCGCCTTCACATGGTCGGGCTTGTCGCGCCTCGCGAGGATGCCGCCGTGCACCTTGGGGTGCAAGGTCTTGACCCGGCCCTCCATCATCTCGGGAAAGCCGGTGTAGTCGGCCACCTCGGTGACCGCGACGCCATTCAACTTGAGGAGCTGCGCGGTGCCGCCGGTGGAGAGGAGCTCCACGCCGTGGGTTTGCAGCGCGCGGGCGAATTCGGCCACGCCCGCCTTGTCGGAAACGCTGATCAGCGCCCGACGGATCTTCATGGAGCTCAATCGAGCCCGTGCTGCTGCAGCTTCTTGCGGAGCGTATTCCGGTTCATCCCCAGCAGCTCGGCGGCGCGGGTCTGGTTGCCCTGGGCCTGCAGCATCACGACCTCGAGCATCGGCTTCTCGACGGCCGCCACGACCATGTCGTAGATGCCGGAGGCCTTCTCGCCATCGAGGTCCTTGAAATACTGCCGCATGACCTTCCTCACAGTGAGGGACAGCTCGTTCTCGCGCGCGTCTCCCTTCGAATCCGACCTGTGCTTAGGCTGCAAGTGCGACCTCGTCTTCCACGTATTCGAGGCTGGGGGAGTGCGCCTGCAACCCGTCGAAGAATTCGGCCACGGCGGCGAGTTGCACCCCTGCGTCTTCGAGGGTGTTCATGCGGGCGCGGAACACGGCGGAGTTCTTGAGACCCTTGGTGTACCAGCTGATGTGCTTGCGGGCCACCCGCACGCCGCGCTCGTAGCCGTAGAAGGCGTACAGGTCGTGCAGGTGGGCGATCGACACATCCCGGATCTCCGTGACTTCCGGAGGGGCCAGGTGCGTGCCGGTCGCGAGGTAATGGGCGATCTCGCGGAAGATCCACGGGCGGCCCTGGGCGGCGCGGCCGATCATGACGGCATCGGCGCCGGTGTACTCGAGCACGAACTTCGCCTTCTCGGGCGTGGTGATGTCGCCGTTGGCGACCACGGGGATGCGCACCGATTGCTTCACCGCGCGGATGGTGTCGTACTCGGCGTCTCCCGTGTACATGCAGGCGCGCGTGCGGCCGTGCATGGCGAGCGACTGGATGCCGTGATCCTGCGCGATGCGCGCGATGGTGAGCGCGTTGCGGTTGTCTTTGTTCCAGCCGGTGCGGATCTTGAGGGTGACGGGGATATCCACGGCCTTCACGATCGCATCGACGATGCGCGCCACCAGCGGCTCGTTCTGCAGCAGCGCCGAGCCCGCGGCCACGTTGCAGATCTTCTTGGCCGGGCAGCCCATGTTGATGTCGATGATGTCGGCGCCCTTGTCGGCGTTGTACTTCGCCGCCTCGGCCATCATCTCCGGGTCGGAGCCGGCGATCTGGACGACTTTCGGCTCGACCTCACCCTCGTGGTTGCCGCGGCGGATGGTCTTTTCCGAGCCCCACAGCAGCGAGTTGGACGCCACCATCTCGGAAACCGCCATGCCCGCCCCCATGCGCTTGCACAGGATGCGGAAAGGCCGATCGGTGACGCCCGCCATGGGGGCCACGATCAGGTTGTTCTTGAGCTGGATGGATCCGATTTTCACGGGCGGCCGAGATGGAAGGTTCGATCGCCGCAAACGGCCCGCGCGCATCGAAAGGGTGCCTATTTTATACGCAGGCCCACAGGCGGCGGAAGTGAATTTTCTCACACGCGAAAGGTGTGACCGTTTTACCGATGAAAAAGTCAAGCGCCACGCGATCAGCGCAACGCATGTTGGCAAAACTCCCGTCCGGGCCTCACTTTCCGTACCCGCCGCCGCCGGGCGACTCGATCACGAACACGTCGCCCACACCCATCTGCGTTTCGTCGGCATAGGAAAGCTCCGTGCGCGAACCGTCGGCGCGCTCGACCCAGTTGCGACCGACGTCGCCCGGTTGCCCACCCGCCATGCCGTAGGGCGGAATTCGCCGATGCCCGGCGAGGATCGCCGCCGTCATCGGCTCGAGGAAGCGCACCCGCCGCGTGGCACCATTGCCGCCATGCCACTTTCCCGCTCCGCCACTCCCGGCGCGGATGGTGTGCCCGTCGATGCGGACCGGGTATCTCCACTCCAGCACCTCGGGGTCGGTAAGCCGCGAGTTGGTCATGTGCGCCTGGACGGTGTCGGTGCCGTTGAAGCCATCGCCCGCGCCGGTGCCGCCCGAGATGGTCTCGTAGTACTGGTAGCGGTCGTTGCCGAAGGTGAAGTTGTTCATGGTGCCGTAGGAGGCGGCCATCACTCCGAGTGCGCCGTACAGGGCGTCGGTGATGCACTGCGAGGTCTCGACATTGCCTGCCACCGTTGCTGCGGGTGGGCGCGGATTCAACATCGAGCCTTCGGGGATGATGACTTCGAGCGGCTTGAGGCACCCCGCGTTGAGCGGGATGTCGTCGTCGACGAGCGTGCGGAAGACGTAGAGCACTGCGGCGTAGACCACCGCCGCGGGCGCGTTGAAATTGCTGGCGAGCTGCGCGCTGGTGCCGGTGAAATCGATGGTAGCGCTGCGACGGTCGCCGCCGATGGTGATCTTCACGCGGATCACCGCGCCGTTGTCCATCTCGTAGGCGAAGTCGCCGTCGTGAAGCACGCCGATGACCCGCCGGACACATTCCTCCGCGTTGTCCTGCACATGCCCCATGTAGGCGCGCACCACGTCGAGGCCGAAGTGCCCGACCATGCGCTTCAGCTCCTCGACGCCCTTCTGGTTGGCGGCGACCTGGGCGCGGAGGTCCGCGATGTTCTGGTCGGGGTTGCGGGCGGGATATTTGGCGGCTCCTAGGAGCGTTCGCATCTCGGCCTCGAGCATGCGGCCACCCTCCACCAGCTTCACGTTGTCCAGCAGCACGCCTTCCTCCTCGACGTTCTTCGAGAAGGGTGGCATGGAGCCGGGGGTGATGCCGCCGATGTCGGCGTGGTGGCCTCGGGAGCCAACGTAGAACAGGATGCGACCCTCCCCCTGACCCCCTCCCAAGGGAGGGGGAAATGAGTCTCCCTCCCCCTTGGGGGAGGGCTGGGGAGAGGGTGGATCCTCGAACACCGGCGAGATCACCGTCACATCCGGCAGATGCGTCCCGCCGTTGTACGGGTCGTTCAGCACGTACACGTCGCCGGGCTTCATTTTCCCCGCGTTCTTGCGGATCACGGTCTTGATGCTCTCGCCCATGGAGCCCAGGTGCACCGGCATGTGGGGCGCGTTGGCGATCAAGTTGCCGTCGGCATCGAAGAGCGCGCAGGAGAAGTCGAGGCGCTCCTTGATGTTCACCGAGTACGCCGTCTGGGCGAGGCGCACGCCCATCTGCTCCGCGATCGACATGAAGAGGTTGTTGAACACCTCGAGCATCACCGGATCGGCGGTGGTGCCGAGCGCGTACTCGGTGCGGCGCTCGACCACGCGCTCCAGCACCAAGTGGTCCTCGGGGGTGACCAGCGCGCGCCACTCGGGCTCGACGATGGTGGTGGCGTTCTTCTCGGCGATGATCGCCGGTCCCGCCACCACCGCGCCCGGATGTAGCGATTCGCGCACGTACACCGGAGTCTCGTAGGCGCGGCCGCCGGAAGTCATGGGCACGCTGCGCACCGCACGTGGGGCCTCGACGGCTTGTTCGACTGCAACGGCCACGGGTGGCGCGTCGGCACGGCCGACAGCCTCCACCGATAGCGCCTCGGCGATGAGGGCGCGACCCGGCATGAGGAAGCTGAAGCGGCCGCGGTACTGGCGTTCGAACTCGACGCGCATCGCCTCGACTTCGCCCAACGGTACCGCGAGCGAGGTGTCGGTGCCCTCGTACTTGAGGTGCGCGCGACGCTCGACCCGCTCCACTTCCACGCCTTGCTCGCGGAGCTCCGCTTCACACTGGGCGGCGAGCCGGTCCGTCCCCTCGCGCAAGATCGGGAGCGCGTCTTCCAACCGGCGCTCGACCGCTTCCTCGCGCAGCGCCCGGATCTGGGCGAGCCCCATGCCATAGGCCGAGAGCACGCCAGCCAGCGGATGGATGTAGACACGCTTCATGCCGAGATCGTCGGCCACCAGGCACGCATGCTGCCCGCCCGCGCCACCGAAGCAGGCGAGGGTGTATTCGGTCACGTCATGGCCGCGCTGCACCGAGATGAACTTGATCGCATTGGCCATGTTGGCCACCGCGATCCGCACGTACCCCTCGGCCACGGCCTCGGGCGATTGCTCCTTGCCGGTGGCACGCGAGATCTCGCCGGCGAGCGCCACGAATTTCCCGCGCACCACGTCGGCGTCGAGCGGCTCGTCGCCGCGCGGGCCGAAGACAAGGGGGAACGACGCCGGCTGGATCTTGCCCAGCATCACGTTGCAGTCGGTGACGGTGAGCGGCCCGCCGCGGCGATAACACGCGGGGCCGGGATTGGCCCCCGCCGAAGCCGGCCCCACGCGTTGGCGCTGGCCGTCGAAGGAGAGGATCGAGCCGCCGCCGGCCGCGATGGTGTGGATCGACATCATCGGCGCACGCATGCGCACGCCCGCCACCAGCGTCTCGAACTCGCGCTCGAGCTGGCCCGCGTAGTGCGACACATCGGTGGAGGTGCCGCCCATGTCGAAGCCGATCACCTTGCCGAAACCCGCGGCCTCGCTGGTGCGCACCATGCCGACGATGCCGCCCGCGGGGCCGGAGAGGATCGAGTCCTTCCCCTGGAAGCGGTGCGCGTCGGTAAGGCCGCCGTTGGATTGCATGAACATGAGCCTGGGACCCTCTCCCCGGCCCTCTCCCAAGGGAGAGGGAGAACTTTTTCGGGTCAGCTCCTCCGACACCTGCTCCACATACCGCCGCAAGATCGGCGAAAGGTACGCATCCACCACCGTCGTATCCCCGCGCGACACCATCTTCATCAGCGGGCTCACCACGTGCGAAGCCGAGACCTGCTCGAATCCCACCTCGCGCGCCAGCTCCGCCACCCGGCGCTCATGCTCGGGGAACCGATAGCCGTGCAGGAAGACGATGGCGACGGAGCGGAAGCCCTCGCGCCGCATCGCCTCGAGGTCGCGCCGCGACAGCGCCTCGTCGAGCGGCGTCACGACCTCACCCCGGGCCCCGACGCGCTCCGTGACCTCGACCACGCGCTTGTAGAGCAGCTCCGGCAGCCTGATGTGGCGGTCGAAGATGCGCGGCCGGTTCTGGTAAGCGATGCGCAACTGGTCGCGGAACCCGCGCGTCACGAACAGCACCGTGGGCTCGCCCTTGCGCTCCAGCAGCGCGTTGGTGGCGACCGTGGTGCCCATCTTCACCGCGTCGATCTTCTCCACCGGGATCGGCGCGTCCTTCGCGACCCCCAGCAGGTGGCGGATGCCGGCGATCGCAGCGTCGCGGTACTGCTCCGGGTTCTCGGACAGGAGCTTGTGGGTGGTGAGGGCGCCCGCCGGATCCCGCGCGACGATGTCGGTGAACGTTCCGCCGCGGTCGATCCAGAACTGCCAGCGCGCCGCAGCGGTCACCGTGCCTCCAGCAGCGCGCGGCCCTCGGGGCCGGCCTTCAGCGCCCACTCTTCCTGGGCGACCTTGGCGGCTTCACGCAGCTTCGCGCGCAACTCCGGGGAAAGGTCGGTGGCGATCGTCATGCCGTTCTCGCGCATGCGCGCGTAGTTCACCGCAAGGCGCCCGTCGAGCGCCTTCCACTGCCGCGCCTCGGTCTCCGCGCCCGCGGCCTCCAGCGCCGCACGCGTCCCCGGATCGAGCGCCTTCCACTTGTCGAGGTTCACGGTGGTGAAGCTCAGCGGGATCGCGTAGTTGATCTCGGTGAACTTCGGCAGGTGCTCCCAGAGCTTGCGGCCCGCGCCGCCATCGCCCGACGAAAGCACCGCGTCGATCTCGCCGGCCGTGAGCTTGGGCGGCAGGTCGGCGAACGACACGACGCTCGCCTGGGCGCCGAGGCGCTTGAAGAGGTCAGTGCCGGTGCGGTCGTAGGTGCGGATCCTGAGCCTCGCCACTTCCTCCGGCGTCGTGGCGCTGCCCTTGGCCCAGATGCCCGAGGGCGGCCACGGCGTCGAGTACAGGAGCTTCTGGTTGTGCTTCGCGAACGCCGCCTCGTAGGCGGGCCGCGCAGAATCATAGAGCCGGCGCGCCTGGGCGATGTCGCCCGCCACGAAGGGCAGGGACGACAAGCCGAAGATGGGATGCTCGTCGCCGATGGCGCCACCGAAGGTGTTGGCCATCGCCACCTTGCCCTCGGCCACCGCCTTCAGCTGCTCCCTCGATTTATATCCAAGCTTCGCATCGGGCATCGTCACCACCGAAAGTTTCCCGTGCAGCTTGTCGGCCACGATCCGGGCGAAGAAAACATCCCCTTCCCCTGGTAGTGACGTGGCGGGATATTCATTAGCCAGCGCCCACTGCTCGCCGTGCCCGTGCGCAAAGGCGAGCCCCGCCACGGTGCACGCAGCCCCCATCACGCACCACCTCCTCGCACGCCTCGCCGAAGTATCCGTGTTCATCCGTTTCATCCGCTTCATCCGTGTTCCAAAGGATTATCCCGCGCTGACAATAGCGTGACACGGACAACCGTGCGATGCTAGAAAGCCCTGTCGCCCCACCACCCTTCGAGGAGCCCCGAGCCCCATGAAACGCCTTGTCACCCTCGCCGCCGCGCTGGCCTTCGCCACCGGTGCCGCCGCACAAACCAAGTGGGACATGCCCACCGCGTACGCCGCCACCAATTTCCACACCGAAAACGTGGTCCAGTTCGCCGCCGACGTCGAGAAGGCCACGGCCGGAAAGCTCAAGATCCAGGTGCACCCGGGCGCCTCGCTCTTCAAGGCGCCGGAGATCAAGCGCGCCGTGCAGAGCGGACAAGCGCAGATCGGCGAGATCCTGATCTCGGGCTACTCCAACGAGGATCCCCTCTTCGGCATCGACTCGGTTCCGTTCCTCGCCACCAGCATCGGGGAGGCGGACAAGCTGTGGAAGACCTCGCGCAAACCCCTGGAAGAGCGCTTCGCCAAGCAGGGCATGAAGATCCTCTACGCGGTGCCATGGCCGCCCCAGGGCATCTACACCAACAAGCCGATCGCGAGTGTGGCCGACATGAAGGGCCTCAAGATGCGCGCCTACAACCCGGCCACCGCCAAGATCGCGGAGCTGGTGGGCGCGCAGCCGGTGACCGTCCAAGTGGCCGAGCTCGCGCAGGCGATGACCACGGGAGTCGTCAACGCCAACATCACCTCCGGCGCCACCGGCTACGACACCAAAGCGTGGGAACACGTGAAGTACTACTACGACACCCAGGCATGGATCCCGAAGAACATCATCTTCGTAAGCCAGAAGGCGTTCGATGCCCTCGACAAGGCGAGCCAGGATGCGGTGCTGAAGAGCGCGGCCGAGGCCGAGGCGCGCGGCTGGAAGACGAGCGAGGAGAAGACCAAGTGGTACCTCGAGCAGCTCGCAAAGAATGGAATGACGGTCGCCCCGCCCAACGCGCAGTTCAAGGGTGAGCTGAAGAAGATCGGCGACACCATGACGGCGGACTGGATCAAGAGCGCCGGCGCCGATGGCCAGGCGATCGTGGACGCCTACCGGAAGTGATGCGACCCTCTCCCCGGCCCTCTCCCAGGGGAGAGGGAGAATGAGAAGGGCGCTCGACTGGGTGTACGACGCCGCGGGTTATCTCGCGGCGTTTTGCGTCTTCGGCATCTTCGTGCTGATGATCGGGCAGACCATCCTGCGCGAGCTGGAGATGAAGACCGGCGGCACCGACGACCTGGTGGCGTGGTTCTGCGCCGCCTCGTTCTTCCTCGCCATGGCGCACACCTTCCGCCACGGCGACTTCGTGCGCGTGACGCTCCTGCTGGAGCGCCTGGGCGCGGGTACGCGCAGGGCCTTCGAGCTGGGCAGCCTCGCCATCGCCACCGTCTTCACCGGCTATCTCGCGTGGTGGTCGGTGCGCTACGTGCAGGAAAGCTGGCAGTACAAGGAGATGTCCACGGGCGTCGTGGTGGTGCCGATCTGGATTCCGCAGCTTTCGTTCTCCGTCGGAGCCGTGCTCCTCTTCATCGCCGTCGTGGACCAGCTGGTGCTGGTGATCCGCGGCGTACGCCCGCTGTACGTGACGGCGGCCGAAGAGCGCCACGCCCGCGGCGACTACAGCGAGGACATGTAGCCGATGGGGCTGATCGAGATCGCGGGGCTGCTGCTCTTCCTGATGATGCTGCTGCTGGCGGGCGGAGTGTGGATCGCGATGACGCTCGCCATCGTGGGCTTCGCCGGCCTCGCGTTTTTCACCGGCACGCCGCCGGGCAAGAATCTTTTCACTGCCTTCTGGAGCTCGGGCGCCTCGTGGACCCTGGCGGCGCTGCCGATGTTCATCTGGATGGGGGAGATCCTGTTCCGCACCAAGCTCTCGCGCGAGATGTTCGATGGTCTCGCGCCCTGGCTCGACCGCATCCCGGGCCGCCTCATGCACGTGAACATCCTGGGCTGCGGCATCTTCGGCTCGGTTTCCGGATCTTCCGCCGCCACCTGCGCCACGATTTCCCAGGTGGCGCTGCCCGAGCTCATGAAGCGCGGCTACGACGAGCGGGTGGCGCTGGGCTCGCTCGCCACCGCGGGCACCCTCGGCATCCTGATTCCGCCCTCGATCACCATGGTGGTCTACGCGGTGGCGGCCGACGCCTCGATCATCCGCGTGTTCCTCGCGGGCTTCATCCCGGGCTTCATCCTGATGTTCCTCTTCTCCGGCTACATCGTCGTCTGGGCGCTCGCCAACCCGGAGAAGACGCCGCCGCCGGGCCCGCGGATGACTTTCATGGAGAAGGTGCGCGCCTCGGGGAACCTGATCCCGGTGACCCTCCTCATCGTGCTCATGATCTGGGTGCTGGTGAAGGGCATCGCCAGCGCCACCGAGTGCGCGGCCTACGGCGTGCTGGGCTCGCTTGCAATCGCATGGTGGAGCGGCTCGCTCAACTGGCGCAATTTCACGGACAGCCTCATGTCGGCGACCCGCGTGTCGTGCATGATCATGTTCATCCTGGCGGGGGCGTCGTACCTGTCCCTCGCGATGGGATTCACCGGCATCCCGAGGGCGCTCGCCGAATGGGTGGCGTCGCTGGGCCTCTCGCCCATCGCGCTCATCGCCGTGCTCGCCGTCTTCTACATCATCCTCGGCATGGCGCTGGACGGCATCTCGATGATCGTCCTCACCGCCGCCATCGTGCTGCCGATGATCCAGAAAGCGGGCTTCGACCTGGTGTGGTTCGGCATCTTCATCGTGCTGCTGGTGGAGATCGCGGAAGTGACCCCACCGGTCGGGTTCAACCTTTTCGTCCTGCAGAACATGACGGGGCGGGACTCGAACGAGATCGCCCGGGCCGCGCTGCCGTTCTTCTGTATGCTGGTCCTTACAATTGCCATCATCTCGGTCTTTCCCCAGGTGGTGACGTGGCTTCCCGACGCGGTAATGGGCGTGCAAAAGCGTTAAGTGCCCCCCCCGCCGAAGAATTACCTACGAGGCGGGCATGGCGCTGGAAAGTCCGCACCACCGGAGGATTCACCGCATGCTCGCGGCCGGCCTCCCCGCGGGCGAAACGCCGCCCAATGCTGACAGCGTCGCGGAAGCGGTCGTCGATACCTGGACCCGCGCCGCCGCCGAGTTGGCCTCGGTCATCGGGGCGGAGGGAGTGGGAGCGCTATATGCCCGCTGTGTTGCCCTCGCTCGCAGGACTCACCTGTGGCTGCCAGCGCCCGAGTTCGCGGCTCCGCATGCGAACGCCCTTGTGGATCTCGGAAGAGTCCTGCGGGAACGCCCTGCCGCCGAAGGCCTGGAGGCCGGGTCCGAGTTGCTGGCCACGATGACTCGCCTGCTTGGTGGAATGATCGGCGAGGCGCTCACTTCGCGCCTGCTCGAGTCGGCCTGGGGGCGGGAAGTCCCCGATCAATCGGAACAGGAGCGCCCGAGATGACGGACAAGGTATCCATCCAGCTCATCGACTCCGGGGTGCCGGGGCTCGACGAGCTCCTGGGCGGCGGGCTGCCGCAATACTCGTTCAACCTGATCGCGGGCGAGCCCGGGTCCGGCAAAACCACACTCGCGCACCAGATCATGTTCGCGCAGGCCGCTCCCGAAAGGAAGGCGCTCTTCTTCACCGTGCTCGGCGAGCCGCCGCTCAAGATGCTGCGCTACCAGCAGCAGTTCACGTTCTTCGACCTGGCCAAGGTCAACGAGTCGGTTCGCTTCGTGAACCTCGCCGACGAAGTCCTCGAGGGTGATTTCAACCGGGTGCTGGCGCGCATCATCGCGGAAGTGGAGGCCTTCTCGCCCGCCTTCGTGTTCGTGGACTCGTTTCGCTCCGTGATCGAGGCCGGGCATCGGGCGGAGTCGGCCCCGAACCTGCAGGAGTTCGTCCAGCGCCTCGGCATGCACCTCACCAGCTGGCAAGCCACGACGTTCCTGGTGGGCGAGTACCAATCCTCCGAGCTCGAATCCAACCCGATCCTCACCGTGGCCGACGGGCTGATCGTGCTCACTCAGAACGTCCGTCACAATTCGATGGTGCGCCGGATCCAGATCGTGAAGCTGCGCGGGCGGGCGCAGATCCCGGGCCTGCACTCCTTCCGTATCGATGGAACGGGCTTGCGGATATTTCCCCGCGCCATCCTCGAGCCTACTTTCCCGACGACCCTCACATCCGAAAGACGCATCGGCATCGGAGTGCCGGGCCTGGACAAGATGCTGGGCGGTGGATTGCCGGCCGGATTCTCGTTGCTGGTGGCCGGCCCGTCGGGCTCGGGCAAGACCATCCTCGCAACGGCATTCCTGGCGGAGGGCGCGCGCGCCGGTGAGCCCGGAATCATCGCGACGTTCGAGAAGAAGCCCCGCGGCTCCAGCGGAGGCACGCTCGAATCCCTGCGCAAGGCCGGCAAGATCGGCGTCATAGACACCCAAGGCATCGACCTGTCGAGCGACGAGACCCTCTACGAGCTCACGGTGATGGTCGAGAAAATGGGCGCCAAGCGCGTCGTGATCGACTCCCTTTCGGGCCTGGAGCTGCGACTGTCGCCGCTCTTCCGCGAGGACTTCCGCGAGGCCATGTACCGCATGGTCGCCGTTCTCACGGGGATGGGAGTCACGGTGATGGTGACCACCGAGCTCGAGGACCGTTACAACGACCTGCGCTTCAGCCCCTACGGGGCGGCGTTCCTCACCGACGCCATCATCGTGCAGCGCTACATCGAGGTGGACAGCCGTCTCAAGCGCGTGATGGCGGTGGTGAAGGTGCGCACCAGCAACCACAGCAGCGAGTTGCGCGAATTCTCCATCGATGACACCGGCATCGTCCTCGGGGCGCCGCTCGTCGAATACGAGGGGTTGCTGGGCGGCCGCCCGACCCTTTCCCGTGAGCCTCCCCCATCGCGATGACCGTCATCCCTCCTGACGACGCGGCGGCCGAGCGCACGCGTGAGGACGAGCGGCGCCTCGCCGACCTGCAGGAGGCGAACAAGAACCTGTTCGTCTCCTCGCTCGCGGCGCAGTCACAGGCCGAGGAGGCGGCGCTCACGGCGCTGCGCCAGGAGCAGTTCCTGGCCACCATCGCCCACGAGCTGCGCAATCCGCTGGCACCCATCCGCAGCACGAGCGAGGTGTTGAGGCTCCTCGCGGCATCGGATCCGCGGCTCACGAAGATCCACGAGATCATCGAGCGCCAGGTCGCGCACATGGCGCGCCTCCTGGACGACCTGCTCGACGTGGCGCGCATGGCCAGCGGCAAGATCGAGCTGCAGCGCGGCACGGTGGCGCTGCACGAATCCCTCGAGCAGGCGATCGAGACGATCCGCCCCCTCATCGACCAGCGCTCGCAGCGGCTCGGCTCCGACATTCCGCTGCCTCCGATCTACGTCGATGGCGATCCGGTTCGGCTCACGCAGGTGTTCTCCAACCTTCTCCACAACGCGGCCAAGTACACCGCGGCCGGCGGCACCATCAACGTCACGGCACGGCTGAACGGGGCCACCGCGGTCGTGAAGATTCGAGACGGCGGCGTCGGAATCGCGAAAGAGAACCTGGAGCGCGTGTTCGAGCTCTTCGCGCAGGCGGGTCACAGCGGGGGCACGGTGCACGGCGGCCTCGGAATCGGGCTCACCGTGGTGCGCGCGATGGTCGAGATGCATGGCGGCACCGTCACGGCATCGAGCGAAGGCGTCGGGCACGGAAGCGAGTTCGAGGTGTCGCTTCCGGCATTGCCGGAGCCTGCGGGGCCGGCGCCGATCGACCGCCGCGACGCGCAGGCCGACCGGCGCATGCGTTGCCGCATCGTGCTGATCGACGACAACACCGATGCCAACATCTCGCTGCAGCTCTTCCTGCAGCTGGTGGGCCACGAGGTGAACGTCGCCTCCGACGCAGCCTCGGGCCTGGCTCTGGTGCGCGCGATGCGCCCTCAGATCGTGGTGTGCGACATCGGCTTGCCGGACCTCGACGGATACGCGGTCGCCGGGCTGGTGAAGGAGGAAATGGGGGACGAGATGCCCCTGATGGTCGCACTCACCGGCTACGGGACCGAAAGCGACCGGGCGCGATCGATCGCCGCCGGATTCGACCATCACCTCGTGAAGCCGCTCAACCCGGCCACGCTGCAACTCCTCGTCTCCGCCCGCCTCGCCGCCCGCACCGCCACGCCCTGAAGCGGCTCCGGCGCGCCCGTTGACTGCCGTACCGCCGTGCGAGAATGTGTGGCCAGCGAGATTCCAGGGGAGGCAGAATGAACGACAAGACCGTGCGCGACGCGGTGCTCGACACCGTGCTGAACCAGATCGACACCAACGATCCGCCCGAGGCCCGCGTCACCTACGATCGCCTGATCGAGGGGGGTGCTTCCAACAGCCAGGCGCTGAACCTCATGGGGGCCGCGCTGCGGGTGGAAATGGCCCGCATGCTCTCGGAGGCCACGCCCTTCGACAACGACCGCTACTCCGTGGCGCTGCGCAAGATCCCGACGGGAAACGGCTGACGCTTGTGCCTCATCGTCCTGGCATGGAGGGCGCGCGCCGACCTGCCCCTGGTCGTCGCCGCCAACCGCGACGAGTGGCGCGAGCGGGCCGCGGAGCCGCTGCACTCCTGGCCTGACAATCCGAAGATCCACGCCGGCCGCGATCTCAAGGCCGGCGGCACATGGATGGGCTGCACGCCGGGCGGGCGGTTCGCCGCGATCACCAATTTCCGCGACCCGGCGGATCGCAAGTCCACCGCGCCCTCTCGCGGCGCGCTGGTGACGGAGTTCCTGGCCGGCAGCGAGACGCCGCGGCAGTATCTCGCGAGCCTCGCGCAGCGCGCCTCGTTCTACAACGGCTTCAACCTCATCGCCGGGGATGGCGCCGAGCTCTGGTATTTCGGCAGCCGCGAGGGCCGTGCGCGCGCCATCGAGCCCGGCGTGCACGGGCTGTCCAACCATCTGCTCGACGAGCCCTGGCCCAAGGTGGTGCGCGCGCGCGCGGCGATGGAAGCGTCGCTGCGCGAGCCCGACCCCGTGCCGCGGCTCTTCGACGCGCTTTCCGACGTGGCGGTCGCGCCCGACCCGTCGCTACCCGAGACCGGCGTGGGCCTCGAGTGGGAGCGGCGCCTCGCCTCGGCCCTCATCAGCGGCAGCGACTACGGCACCCGCGCCTCGACGGTGCTCACGGTGCGCTCCGATGGCCGCGCCCGAATCGAGGAGCGCACTCGCGATGCCGAGGGGCGGGTGACGGAAACCCGCGAGTACACCGTGTGAACCTTAGGGGACAGACCCCTAAGCGTCCAACGTGTCGAGCGATTGCTCGACGAGGCTTAGGGGTCTGTCCCCTAAGGTTCAGCCCTTCTTCGCCTTCGCCACCTCTTGCGCGAGCTCCGCGCCGCTCTTGTAGTGCGGCACGCGGAACACCATGCGCTTGCTGCGCTGCCAGAACGCGTTGGAGCCGTTGACCTCCTCCGACCAGTACTTGTTGGCAAGCGCCATGTTGCGCGGCACGTCGAGGAGGAAGGCGTCTCGGGAGCCGGCGCCGCCGAAGATGTAGAGCTTGCCGTCGATCATCCGCCAGGTGTCGGCATCACCACCCCACGGGATGCCGTAGACGATGCCGTTGGTGCAATACCCGCCGTACTGCGGCAGGTACTTCTCGGGCGCCGCGTCGAAGAGCGCCTTGTGCTCGGGCTTCGAGAACCGGAAGGTCACGTCCTTGTAGACGCTCTTGATGGCCGGATTGCCCGGGCGATGGGTGCCCTCGGTGAAGTAGCTCACCACGTCGTGGCCGAAGAGCATCAGGTGCCTGGCCTCGCCTTCCGAAACCGCGTTCACCGGGCTCAACCCCTGGCCGGGACTCTGGGTGACGAGGGGCGCGCAGCCGGAAATGGCCACGGCCGTGAGTGCTGCGAATAGGTACGTTGCCGCAAAGCGCATCGGGATCCACCTCGAGATTTGGAGCGCCCATTATCGCCTAGGGCGACGCGATTCCCGTCGCCACCCCGTACTCCCGCGGCCCGAGGATCTTCCACGCCGTGATGGATTCGGAATACACCACGCCCTGGTTCGCGATCGCCAACCCGTTCATGATCATCATGTACACCTGTCCGGTGCTGTCGTTCCTCCACAGCAGGTCGCCCTTGCCATCGCCGTTGTAATCGCCCTGGGCGACGATCTTCCAGGCGAGGTTCGGCTCCACGTGAACATAACCCTGGGACTGCACGGCCGCGCCGTTCATGAGCATCGCGTAAACCTGCCCGGTCGCGTCGTTGCGCCACAGGAGGTCGGAGCGCCCGTCGCCATCCAGGTCCGGCGCGCCGATGACTTTCCACGCGGCATTCGGCTCCGTGTAGATGACCGAGCCATTCTGTGAGAACCCGCCACTCGTCACCGTGACGTTCATGAGGTAGACCTGGCCGCTCGTACCGTTGCGGTACACCAGCTGGTTCGTGCGCCCGGTGCCGGCGAAGTCGCCGACCGCCACGATTTTCCACGCGGTATTGGGCTCGGTGTGGACGAAACCGGCATGGGTGACGATGGCACCGTTCATGAGCATCGCGTACACCTGGCCGGTGACGGAGTTCCACCAAAGGATGTCGGCCACGCCGTCGCCGTCGATGTCGGGGGTATGCACTATCTTCCACGCCGCGTTGGGCTCGCTCATCACCATCGCGCCACCAGCGGGCAGCCCGTTCGACGCGAAGGGCATGAAGTAGACGCCGCCGGTCGACTCGTTCCTCCACAGCAGGTCGGTCACGCCGTCCCCGTTGAAGTCGGCATCGCCCACGATCTTCCATGCGGTATTGGGCTCGGTGTAGACCATCGCCCCGCCGGCGGTGGCGAGGCCGTTCATCCCGAGGCGGTACACCTGCCCCGTCGTCGTGTTGCGGTACAGGATGTCGCTCCTGCCGTCGCCGTTGAGATCCGTGGCCGTCTCGCTGCCCGGCGTTGCGAGCACCAGCACCGGGAGGTCCAACCGCACCGGCGACGGAGTTCCGACCTGCCCCGTATCGTTCGAGCCCCAGCAGTAGATCCCGAGGGGCGCGACCGCGCAGGTGTGGAACCCGCCGACAGCCAGGCCGACCACGCCCGTGGGCATCGAACTCACCGGCACCGGAACATAGCTCCCGCCGCCGTACGATGGATTTCCGAGCTGTCCCGCGTTGTTGTAACCCCAGCACACCGCGGCACCGTTGACGACCGCGCACGCGTGATACTGGCTGCCCATTTCGACGACCGTCACGCCGGCGGCCAGGCCCGAAACCGGAACCGGGAAGGGGCTGCCGGTATAGGTGCCGTTGCCAAGCTGCCCCTGGCCATTCCAACCCCAGCAGTAAGCCGCTCCGTTCTGCACGCCACACGTTGAGGAATCTCCCGCCGCGAGCCTGCCCACACCGCCGGTGAATCCCGTCACGACCACGGGCGTGCGCTGAGCGGCCTCCTGGGGCGCGCCATTGCCGAGCTGGCCGTCCCCATCGGCCCCCCAGCAGTAGGCGCTGCCG